>NZ_JBJNRH010000006.1:0-65785 GCF_045809185.1 Nocardiopsis yanglingensis
AGCCGAGCATGGCTTGTATGTTCCTTCCGGCTCCTACGAGGTATGTAGGAGCCAGGGTGGAGGGACCGTCAACATGATATCTGCGGGTAGCAGCCGACAGACGAGCCGAGCGATCCCCATCCCGCACCTTAACGTCGATAAAGGATCTAGCGGCCTTTGAGGACCGCCGATGTAGGCAAGCCAACGTGGTGCGGTACCACCCCAGCCCTTCAACAATAGCTGGGAGTTGCGCAGATGTCAGATCGTCACGCTGTCGGTATCGATACCGATTCAAGGACCCTGGTGGTGGCGTGCCACGGCACCAAGGGCAGCATCCGAATCGCCAATTCAGCCTCGGCCATCAACAAATGGCTGTCCAGCCTGCCCGCGAAGTCCCGTATTGGCGTTGAGGCAACCAACCGCTACCACGAGCTTGTGGTTCACGCTGCCCAGAAGGCCGATCACGCCGTCTTCGTGCTCAATCCTCGCGATATCAAGCACTACGCCAAGGGCGTGGCCTGCCGCGGCAAGACCGACTCCGGCGATGCCCAGGTCATTGCGCGCTACATCGCCAAAGAGGCCGACAATCTGCACGAGCATGTCGCTCGCTCGCCCGAGCAGGAGCGGCTGCACGTGCTGCTCCAGCAACGTGACAGTCTGGTCCGGAGCAAGGCGAAGTTGAATCTCTCTCTGGGCGCGGGGGCATCGGAGTCCGCCCTCTTTGGGCGCATTTTCAGTAGCCTGAAAGAGGCCATTGCCATGCTGGACCAGCAGATTCAGCAGCTGTGTCGCAGCGGCCAACAGCGCGACCTGTACCGGCGGATCATGACCATCCCCGGGATCGGGCCGACGGTGGCTGCCTTCGTCACCCATCACATCACCCGCTGGCCGCTGGCCAACTCCGACGCTTGGATCGCCTGCACCGGTCTGGATCCGCGACCCAACGAGTCCGGTGCACGGATCGGCCGACGCCGATTGTCCAAACGAGGCAATGCCAGCCTGCGCCAGATCCTCTACATGGCCGCCATGGGCCTGACCCGATCCAAAGGCGGCAAGCCTCTCTACCTCGCCATCCGCGAGCGCGGACACAGCAGCACCGCCAGCTTCAACATCCTGGCCAGAAAGCTGGCCAAGATCGCCTGGGGCGTCTTCAAGAGCGGCAAGGATTTCGATCCCGCCATGCTGAAGGTGGGTCAAACCTGCTTCCAGCAGGCTTGACCGCGAACATAGGATCTCGGCTCTACACAGCTACTTGGCAGACACCCGCCACACCACGTCGCCCACGTCGTCGGCGACCAGCAATGCACCTTCGGCATCCATCGCCATACCCACCGGTGCGCCCATCAGGGTCTTCTCGTCCTTGGAGGCGAAGCCACTGACTACGGTCTGCGGCCGCCCGGTCGGCTTGCCGTCCTTGAACGGTACGTAGACCACTTCGTAGCCGCTCAATGGTGAGCGATCCCAGCTGCCGTGTTCGCCGATGAAGGCACCTCCCTGGTATTGCGGCGGCAGCGCCTGACCGGTGTAGAACAGCAGGCCCAGCGGTGCTACGTGTGAACCGATGGCGTAGTCGGGCGTGATGGCCTTGGCCACCAGGTCCGGCCGCTGCGGCTGCACGCGCTCGTCCACGTGCTGGCCGTAGTAGCTGTAGGGCCAGCCGTAGAAGCCATCTTCCTTCACCGAGGTGAGGTAATCAGGCACCAGGTCGGCACCGATCTCGTCGCGTTCGTTTGCCACCGCCCACAGCTTCCCGGTGCTCGGCTCCCAATCCAGCCCGGTGGGGTTGCGGATGCCCGACGCAAAGATGCGGCTGCCACGGGTGGCCACGTCCACTTCCAGCACCACCGCGCGGCGGTATTCAACTGCCAGGCCGTTCTCGGTGATGTTGCTGTTGGAGCCCACGCCCACGTACAGCTTGCTGCCGTCACGGCTGGCCAGCAGTTCCTTGGTCCAGTGGTGGTTGATGGTGCTGGGCAGGTCGGTGAACTCGCTTCCCTTGTCGGACATGCGGGTTTCACCGGGTACGTAGTGGTACTGCACGATGTTGCCGGTGTTGGCCACGTACAGCGTCTCGCCGATCAACTGGATGCCGAACGGCGAATGCAGGCCTTCGATGTAGACGTGTTGGGTCCACGTGGAAGTGCCAGGCGCACGGCGCAGCAGGGTGACCCGGTTGCCGCCCTTGCCGGCCTTGCCCGAGCGCGCCTTCACCTTGCCGGCGATCCACTGCTTGGGCGTGGTGACCGGCTCCTCGCCCGGGCCATTGCCCTCCACCACCAGCACATCGCCGTTGGGCAGCGTCAACAATCGCCGCGGATGCTGCAGGTTGGCGGCGATGCGTTCGATCTTCAGGCCTTCGGCCACCGTGGGTGACTGACCCTCGGCCCAACCCACGCCGCGCGGCACCTGCATCGGCGGCATCAGGAAGTTCTTCGGTGCCGGCAGCGGCGGCTTCGCACCGGACTGATCGGTGGGGTGGTACTCGGCCTTGCCGGCACAGGCCGACAGCATCACGGCCAACGCCAGGGCGGCCACGGTGGGCAGGATGTACTTAGCCATGACGACCTCCCTGCAGCACCGGCGGCTGCAGTGACAGCAGGATCAGGCCCAGTGCGATCAGGGCCACGGTCAGCGCCGACAGGATCGTGCCCGGCACCGCAACGGCATAGGCATCGCGGCTGTGCACGAAGGCGTTCCAGATGGCCAGCACGACCGCGACCAGGTTGAGGAAGAAGTCGATGCGGTCGACGCGGGTGGCGGTGCCGTTGCGGCGCCAGACCGTGAACAGGTTGATCAGGCGCGGAATGATGGCAATCAGCAGGCCGAAGGTGATCAGCCAGGCGGCGGCCTTGCCCCACATCACCTCGGCGCTGTTGAGATAGATCGCGTCGAAGATCAGCGCGCCGACGAAGAAGCCGAAGGGTATCGGGTTCAACAGGCTGAACAGCGTGGTGCCGAGGCCGCGATGGGCCTGGGCGAGCGGATTGACCATCATCGTGCTCCGTGCGGAAGGGTGCACGGGCTGTAGTAGCACAGCGGGATGTGAGGGCGCGCGATGATGCCCCGGCGGGGCTGCCACACCCTCCGGGCAGGCGCCGCGCTACGCCGATTCGTCCTCGCGCACCTCGTGGAAGGGCAGCATGGTCTCGAAGCCGAATTCGTGTTCCATGCTGGTGCGGACCAGGCCGCCGATGGCGTAGTAGCTGGTATTGGCGTGTACATCGATGCCACTGGGACCATCCTCAGCCAGCAGGTGCAGTGTCTGCGCCCTACGCATCTTCACTCTCTCCTCCTGCAGCAGCGCGCGTCGGTGCCGCTTCATCAGCAGGCGCAGCTTTTTGATCGTGGTGATGTTGAATGCGGCGAGCGCCGGCAGCAGCTCGGCGATATCCGCGTCGGTCCAATAGTCATGGCGACGGTGATACATCGACAGCACCACCTTGCGGATAGCGGCAACCGAGAGCGGGGTCTGGTCCGCGCGCGCACGGCCACGCTGGCGCTTGTTCTTCATGTATGCCTTCACGTGCGTGTGATTACCCAAGTTTCCCGCACCCTGAAGCAAGCGTGCGAAGGCCGCGTGAAGGCATTTGAGTGCCTTGTCATAACTTGACGTACTAAGCGTTTGTGACGCAATCGGCACATCTGCAGATTGGGCATGTGAAGAGGTAGGGGGGTGTTCGTTGTGTCGCGTTTGGCTCGTTGCGATGGGGCAGTTCCGCCCCGCCGTCCTGCCATGCCGATTCACAACAGAAGGATTCGTGTATGAAGCGACACACGCAACGCTCCGCGCCACCGCGCTCCGCGCGCCTGGCCCTTGCCACTGCCCTGGTGCTGGGCAGCCTGGCCGTCACCGCCCAGGCCCAGCAGGCCGATCCGCTGGCCGGGCGTCAGTGGCATCTGCTCAACACCGGACAGGCCGTACTGGGCGATACCCTGCCGGTGGCCGGCAACGATCTGAACGTGGATGGCCTGTTCCGCAATGGCATCCGTGGCCAGGGCGTCACCATCGCCATCGTCGATGACGGCCTGCAGATTGCCCACCCGGACCTGGCCGCCAACGTCGCGGCAGTCGCGGGCAAGAACTTCGCCAACCAGAGCAACAACCCCTCACCGTCCAATCCGGACCGCGACAATCACGGCACCATGGTCGGCGGCATCGCCGGTGCAGTAGGTGCCAACAACCTGGGCGTGCGCGGCGTGGCCTCGGCCGCCACCCTGAAGGGCTTCAATTTCCTGGCGTCCAATGCCCAGGGCAATTCGAATTCCAACATCGAGTACTCGTGGTGGGACGGCGCCGAAGTGGCCGACGTGGGCGTCTTCAACAACAGCTGGGGCTCCAGCCCGGGCAACCCCAACCTGCCGTTGGCCTACAGCCAGAACGACATCGCCGCCTATGAGCAGGCCATGTCCGGCACCCGTGGCGGGCGCGGTGGCATCTACGTGAAAGCCGCCGGCAACAACCACAACAACGGCGCGCGCTCGGATGGCACCGACATCTGCTCGGCAGACACCAAGAACCGCAACACGGGTTGCATTCCGGCCGGCCGCGATCCGCGTAACAACCTGTTCAACGTGATCACCGTTGCCGCCGTACGCGCCGATGGCGTGCGCTCGTCCTACTCGTCCACCGGCTCGGCGCTGTGGGTGTCCGGCTTCGGCGGCGAGAATGGCTGGCAGCGGCAGGTCGTGCCGGGGCAGCTGGCGATCCGCTACGATCCGGCCATCCTCACCACCGATGTCACCGGCTGCGCGCAGGGCAGCAACAAGAACACGAGCCTGCGCAACACTTTGGACGGCGACCAGTCCGCCATCGACAGCACCTGCAACTACACCGGCAAGATGAACGGCACCTCGGCGGCCACGCCGATGGTGTCGGGTGTCGCGGCGCTGCTGCTGGAGACCAACCCGAACCTGTCCTACCGCGATGTGAAGTACATCCTGGCCACCACCGCCAACCGGACCGATCCGAACCAGGCTGCGGTGACCCACTCCGACGGCCGCGTGCTGGTGCCGGGTTGGACGGTGAATGCCGCTGGCCGCGCCTACAGCAACTGGTACGGCTTCGGTGTAGTCAACGCCGCGCGCGCGGTGCAGGTAGCGGAGAACTTCCAGTCGCTGGGTGCATTGGTGGACAGCGGCTGGCGCAACACGACGCGCACCGTGGCCATCGGCAATACCTCGGCCGCCGCTGCACGCCTGACCTTCCAGCTGGCCAATGGCGCGCGCAACATCGAAAGCGTGCAGCTGGGCTTCCGGGTCAACCACAGCAATACCCGCCAGTTGCAGTTCGTGCTGGTTTCGCCCAGTGGCACGCGCAGCGTGGTGCAGCCGGCATTCACCGCGATCGGCTCTGGCCTCAATGGTGTCCAGCGCAACTTCACCAACTGGGACCTGCTGTCCAGCAATGCCTTCCTGGATGAGAACGCCACGGGCACCTGGACACTGGAAGTAACCGACCTGGGGCAGGCCGCGAACGCTGCATCGCGTGGCAACCTCGAATTCTTCAAGATCCGCGTTCTGGGGCACTGATGATGAAGACGACCATTCTGTTGAGCACCCTCGCCCTGGCGGCGATGACCACCACCGCCTGGGCACAGAGCTCGGGCCAGACACCTCCGGCGAAGACCTTGTCGACCGTAGACACGCAGCAGTTGAAGGCGGAGGCCACCGGCCGTTCGTTCAATGTGGGCGGCTCGCGCTTCCAGCTGGCGCCGTCGGCAACCGTGCAGCAGGCCAGCGGCGGTCAGTTCCGGATCACCACCGGGGCTGATGCCAGCGCGGCGGCTGTCGGCACCCGCAGCAAGCGGTCCACCGATGCGTCTACCGGTGTGGCCGCACGTGCGGATGCCGGTGCCAGCAAGTTTGCGGCCGCTGTCTCCAACGATGGCGCGCCAGTCGTGGCGACCTCGCGGGTCAAGGTGTTCTTCACCGATGCGGCCTCGGCCCAGCGTGCGGCCACCGCCACCGGCGGCACCGTGGTGAAGGTATCCAAGGCCTCCGGCCGCGCGATTGTGGAGTACCCGTCGGTGAACGCGGCGCTGGATGCGACCACCAAGCTGCTGTCGACCGCCGGCATCAAGGCGGCCGAGCCGGACGTGGTGCAGTGGGAAGAAACCAAGTAAGGCGTTGAGTGGTACCCCCGGCCGGTTGGCTCTCCTGGCCGGCCGGGGGATTGGTGTGTTGGGGTGTGCCGACCAACGGTCGGCACCCACCGGATCGAATTTGCCGCTACCGGGCGGCAAGCATGTAGAGCCGAGCCTATGCTCGGCTGCTGTTTGTGGGGTGGCGCAGGCGCGGCAAGCGTTGAGCCGAGCATGGGCTCGGCTCTACAGGGTGCAGGATGTGCCGACCAACGGTCGGCACCCACCAGATTCATTCACCGCGTGTCGACCAAGGTCGACGCCTACCGGAGCAGCGGGCGCGACGAACAGGCGGCACCAGCCGCGCATGGCCCGGGATTACCGGGCGGCGAGCGTGTCGCTGTGCTTGAGGTGGCAGCTGGCCAGCGGGCCGTTGCCGGCGGCCGGATGGCCCGGCTCCAGCAGCAGGCGCTGCACGTCGGAGAACAGCTTGTCCACCGGCATGCCGTACGGTGCGAACAGGCGCAGGCGGCCCTGGCGGTCGAACACGTAGCCGCCGGCGATGTGGCTCATGGTGTAGGTCTCCGGCACCTGGCCGGGTTCCTTTTCATAGAACGCCTTGAAGTCGCTGGCCATCGCGGCCAGTTGTGCTTCGTTGCCAACCAGCGCGATGGCCTTGGGGTCGAACGCTTCCACATAGGTGCGCGCAACCTCCGGCGTATCACGCGCTGGGTCGACACTGACGAACACTACCTGCAACTGGTCGGCATCCTTGCCCATCAGGTGCTTGACCTGGCTGAGCTCGACCATGGTGGTCGGGCACACGTCCGGGCAGCTGGTGAAGCCGAAGAACAGATAGGTCACCTGCCCCTGCAGGTCCTTCGGGCCGCGCACGGTGCCGTGGCTGTCAGGCATCGACCACTGCTGGCCGAGCTCTTCGCAGGCGATGTCCTTGGAGTAGAAGTCCATGCGCGACTGCGCGCTGCAGCCGGCCAGCAGGCCGATGGCCAGGCCTGCCAGCAGCGGCAGGCGGAAACGGGGAGAGAACAACGAACGGACAACAGCAGCAGGACGCTTCACGGGTACCACCAACGCAGATGCGGGCGGGGTCTCGGTCAGGCCTGCCCTTGGGGGGAAAGAGGACGGAGGTGCCGGGGTGATCGCGCGGTCCATGCCGATCACCCCGGCCACGGTCAGTTGATCATCATGTGGTAGTGCATGCTCCAGATGATCCACACCGACAACGCGACGATGATGAACAGGATCACCAGGGTGAACACGAAGCTGGCCAGGTTCCAGCCGCCTTCGGACTTGCGGTCCATGTGCAGGAAATAGACCAGCTGCACCAGGATCTGCGCCACCGCGAAGCCGACCAGCAGGAACAGCGTGAGCGGCCGCGACAGCACCGGGTTCATCACCAGTGCGAACGGCACCACGGTCAACAGCGCGCACAGCACGAAGCCGATCAGGTAGGACTTGGTGGAGCCGTGCGCATTTCCGGCGCGCGAGGTTTCGACGTGGGCCATGTCAGAAGGCTCCGATCAGGTAGACGAAGGTGAAGACGCAGATCCACACCAGGTCCAGGAAGTGCCAGAACAGGCTCAGGCACGACACGCGGGTGATGTTGGTTGGGGTCAGGCCGCGGCTGTAGACCTGGTGCATGACCACCGCCATCCAGATCAGGCCGCTGGCCACGTGCAGGCCGTGGGTGGCGACCAGCGCGAAGAACGCCGACAGGTAGGCACTGGTGCTGGGGCCTGCGCCTTCGTGGATCAGGTGCGAGAACTCGTAGATCTCCATGCCGATGAACGAAGCGCCGAGCACGAAGGTCACGCCCAGCCAGCACAGCACAGCGGCCTTGTCCAGACGGTGCATGGCCAGCACGGCCTGGCCGTAGGTGATGCTGGAGACCAGCAGCAGGAAGGTCTCGGCCATCACGAACGGCAGCGAGAACAGGTCCTTGCCGGTGGGGCCGCCGGCGTAGGCGGTGCTGAGCACCGCGTACGAGGCGAACAGCGAACCGAACAGCACCAGGTCGGACATGAGGTAGACCCACATGCCGAACACCTTCATGCCGCCCTGTTCGTGGCCATGGTCGTGTTCGTGGTGGTCCTCGTGCGCCTGCGTGTCGCTGGCCAGCTCGGGGCGGGTCAACAGGTTCATGCGCGTACCTCCTTCAGCTTGGCAAGGTTGGCCGCTTCGGTGCGCGCCACCTCTTCGGAACTGACGTAGTAGTCCACGTCCTCGTCGTAGGACCGCACGATCAGGGTGACGATCATCGCGATGAAGCTGGCCGCGGCCATCCACCAGATGTGCCAGACCAGGGCGAAGCACAGCACCAGGATCCAGATATTGAGGATCAGCGGCACGCCGGTGTTCTTCGGCATGTGGATTGGCGCGTACTTCTTCGGCGGCGGCGGCAGACCACGCTTCTTCGCTTCGTGGAAGGCATCCAGCTCATCGGCCTTGGGCACCACGGCGAAGTTGTAGAACGGCGGCGGCGACGGCGTGGCCCATTCCAGCGTGCGTGCATTCCACGGGTCGCCGGTCAGGTCCAGGTTGCGCTTGCGGTCGCGCACGCTCACGTAGATCTGGACCAGCATCAGGATGATGCCGGCGAACACGAACAGCGCACCGATGAAGGCGGCGATCAGGTACGGCGTCCACGCCGGGTTGTCGTACTGGTTCATGCGGCGGGTCATGCCCATGAAGCCGAGCATGTACAGCGGCATGAAAGCCAGGTAGAAACCGATCACCCAGCAGGCGAACGACCACTTGCCCAGGCGCTCGTTGAGGGTGAAGCCGAACACCTTCGGGAACCAGTAGGCGAAACCGGCCAGGTAGCCGAACAGCGCGCCGCCGATGATGGTGTTGTGGAAGTGCGCGACCAGGAACAGGCTGTTGTGCAGCAGGAAGTCCGCGCCCGGGATGGCCAGCAGCACACCGGTCATGCCGCCGATGGTGAAGGTGACCAGGAAGGCGATGGTCCACAGCATCGGCACGCTGAACTCGACGCGGCCGCCATACATGGTGAACAGCCAGGTGAAGATCTTCACGCCGGTGGGAATGGCGATGATCATCGTCATGATGCCGAAGAAGGCATTGACGCTGGCACCGGAGCCCATGGTGAAGAAGTGGTGCAGCCAGACGATGAACGACAGGATGCCGATCGCCAGCGTGGCACCCACCATCGACTTGTAGCCGAACAGTTTCTTGCGCGCGAACGTGGCGGTCACTTCAGAGAAGATGCCGAACGCCGGCAGCACCAGGATGTACACCTCTGGATGGCCCCAGGCCCACACCAGGTTCACGTACATCATCGGGTTGCCACCCAACGTGTTGGTGTAGAAGTTGAAGTCCAGGTAGCGGTCCAGGGTGAGCGCACCCAGCGCCACGGTCAGGATCGGGAAGGCGGCGATGATGATCACGCTGGTGACCAGCACGGTCCAGGTGAACACCGGCATCTTCATCAGGGTCATGCCCGGCGCACGCATGCGCAGGATGGTGATGAACAGGTTGACGCCGGTCAGCAATGTGCCGATGCCCGAAGCCTGCAACGCCCAGATGTAGTAATCGACACCCACGCCTGGACTGAACTCGATGCCCGACAGCGGCGGATAGGCCACCCAGCCGGTCATGGCGAACTCGCCAACACCGAGCGAGATCATCATCAGTGCAGCGCCGACCACGAAGATCCAGAAGCTGAAGGCGTTGAGGAACGGGAACGCCATGTCGCGCGCGCCGATCTGCAGCGGCACGATGATGTTCATCAGGCCGACCACGAACGGAGTGGCCACGAAGAAGATCATGATCACGCCGTGCGCGGTGAAGATCTGGTCGTAGTGCTCCGGTGGCAGGAAGCCATCACTACCCGGGCCAGCCGCGGCCAGCTGCGCGCGCATCATCAGCGCATCGGCAAAACCGCGCACCAGCATGACCAGCGCCACCACCACGTACATGATGCCGATCTTCTTGTGGTCCACAGTGGTGAACCAGTCACGCCACAACGGGCCCCACAGCTTGAAGTACGTCACCGCGCCAAGCAGCGCGAGGCCACCCAGCACCATGGCCGCCAATGTGACCACGACGATCGGCTCGTGCAGCGGCACGGCCTCCCACGTCAATTTACCCAACATGTTCGTTACTCCTGGGAAACCTGGGCACCGCCGGCAGCGCCCGCCGGGGTCGCAGCAGCGGTGTTCTCACCAACGCCGATGAACTGGTCGATGACCTTCTTGAACAGCAGTGGTTCAACACTGGAGAAGTGCTGCACCGGTGCGTTCTTCGACGGCGCGGCCAGCGCCTTGAACTGCGTGAAACTGAGTGCGTCGGGCGCGCTGCGCACCTCGGCCACCCAACGATCGAAGTCTTCATTGCTGCTGGCGGTGGCGATGAACTTCATGTTCGAGAAGCCATGCCCGCTGTAGTTGCCGGACATGCCTCGGAACTGGCCGGGCTCGTTGGCGATCAGGTGCAGCTGCGTGCGCATGCCGGCCATCGCGTAGATCTGCCCACCCAGCTGCGGGATGAAGAAGGTATTCATCGTCGAGTTGGAGGTGATGTTGAACGCCAGCGGGCGGTTGGCCGGGAAGTTGAGCTGGTTGACCGTGGCGATGCCCAGGTCCGGGTACACGAACACCCATTTCCAGTCGGTCGCGATCACGTCCACGTGCAGCGGTTCACCGGCCACGTCCAGCGGCTTGTAGGGGTCCAGTTCGTGGGTGGACTTCCACACGATCACCGCCAGTACCGCGATGATGATCAGCGGCACGCCCCAGACCACGATCTCCACCTTGGTGGAGTGCGACCAGTCCGGCGTGTATTTCGCTTTGGTGTTGCCGGCGCGGTAGCGCCATGCGAACACGAAGGTCAGCACGATGGCCGGTATCACCACGATCAGCATCAGGCCGATGCAGATCAGGATCAGGTCGCGCTGGGCGAGCCCGACCATGCCCTTCGAATCCAGCAGCACCCAGTCACAGCCCGACAGGCCGACGCAGGCCAGGGCGACCAGCGCCAGGCGGATGCGGTTCCAGCAGATATTCATTGGAGGTCAACCCTGTTGAAGAAGCGCGCTTGACCGGCTCGCCTGCGCGCAGCGCCCGGGCGTGGAGCGGCTACACTGTGGGTACGAGGTCGCCTACAAGCAGGCGAACCACTCCAATCAAGCCCATACAAGATACAGCATTGTATGGACTTGTGCATCTGCACGTATGGAAAAAACTGACCGATGACGCCACCTGCCGCCGGCCGCCGCCTGAAACACCCCAATCGCACCTGGGTTCGCCCCTTCCGCGAGGGCGCCGGCCCGCTGTACCTGCAGATTGCCCAGCAGGTGCGCGAGGCGGTGGATGACGGCGTGCTGCGCCCGGGCGACCGGCTGCCGCCGCAGCGCGACCTGGCCCAGCAGGTGGGCGTGGACCTGACCACGGTCACCCGCGCCTTCGCCGAGCTGCGCCAGGCCGGCCTGCTCGACGCACAGGGCGCCGGCGGCACCTTCATCGCACTGTCGGCCGGCAACCGCAGCACCTCGGTCGACCTGAGCATGAACATCCCGCCGCTGCTGGGCAGCGCGCCGTTCGCACAGGGCATGGAGACCGGCTTCCAGCACGTCGGCCAGCAGCTGGGCCAGGGCGAATTGATGAGCTACCACGTCGGCGCCGGCACCCGCGAGGACCGCGCCGCTGCGGTGCAGTGGCTGGCGCCGATGCTGGGCACGGTGGGTGCCGACCAGGTGGTGATCTGCCCCGGCGCGCAGACCGCGCTGTGCGCGCTGATCCTGGCCCGCACCCAGCCGGGCGAGCTGATCGCCGCCGAGCAGCTGACCTACCCAGGCCTGTTGGCTGCCGCGCGCGTGCTGCAACGGGGCGTGGTGCCGGTGGCGATGGACGCCGAGGGCATGCTGCCGGACGCGCTGGAAGAAGCCTGCGAGCTGCGCCGCCCGCGCCTGCTGTACCTGGTGCCGACCATCCAGAACCCGACCACGGCAACGATGTCGGCGCAGCGCCGGCAGGCCCTGCTGGCGGTGGCGAAGCGCCACGATCTGACCGTGATCGAAGACGATCCCTACTGGTTGCTGGCCGGAGACGCCGCACCGCCGCTGGCCGCCCACCGCGACGCAGGCTGCCCGGTGTACTACATCTCCACCCTGTCCAAGTGCCTGGCACCGGGCCTGCGCACCGCCTACCTGGTGGTGCCGGCCGGCGAGCCGATGGAACCGGTGCTGGACGCCCTGCGCGCGATCGCGCTGATGCCGACCCAGTCGATGGTGGCGGTGGCCTCGCAGTGGATCCGCAGCGGCCAGGCCCAGGACATGGTGCAGCGCTTCCAGCAGGAGCTGCGCGAACGCCAGGCCATTGCCGCGCAGTACCTGCCGTCCCGCGCCCAGGCGCATCCGGCCGGCCTGCATGTGTGGCTGCCGCTGCCGCCGCGGCTGGACCAGTACCGGTTGATCCAGGCTGCACAGGAGCAGGGGCTGGGCATTGCCAGCTCCGATGCCTTCAGCGTGGAAGAGCCGCCACCGGGCAATGCGATCCGCCTGTCGTTGGGCGGCGCAGTCGACCAGGGCGCGCTGGCCGGGGCACTGGCCAAGCTGAACGAGATCCTGTCCGAGGCCCCCGAGGCACGCCACAACGCCATCGTCTGAACGGGGCGCATGGCGCTTTATCCATACAAGATGATATTTTGTATGCAATGTATGGATGAAGGGACGTGCATCGATGCGCGCCGAGAAACTGAAGTTCCACCTGGTGATGGCCGGCTGTGGCGGCTTTGTGGTGCTGATGCTGGCCGCGCTGGCCTGGGTCTGCCTGCAGCCGCAGACCGTGGATGTGCAGGCCGCCGAACGCCACGCCATCGAGCAGTGCGTGCAGCGCAGCGAGGATCCGTCCCGCAGTGAGATCCAGCGCCGCGCGCAGGCCGATTCCTGCCGCGAGATGCGCAAGCAGTACGTGCACAAGTTCGGCGGGGACGCGTCCTGATGGGCGCAGCCGCGCCGCGTCGCCGCTGGCTGCTGCCGACGATGATCGCACTCGCCTGCCTGTTCATGGCCGGCGTCGCGGCTGCGCTGTGGCAGTACTTCGGCTACAGCGCGCAGTCCACCTTCACCGAACAGGCCATCGTCTTCGACGACTCGCAGCTGCGCCTGCCGGCCGATCTGGCCGGTGATACCGGCCGCATCCGCGTGGTGCATTTCTGGGACCCGGCCTGCGGCGTGTGCAACCGCGAAACCGGTGCGCACCTGAGCTACCTGATCAGCATGTACCGCCGCGCCGGCATCGACTTCTATGCGATCCGCCGCCCGGGTACGCAGGGTGAGCTGCCCGAGCCGCTGCGCAACAAGGTGATCAACCTGCCGACCATCGACGGTATCGAACACATCCCGGCCAGCCCTGCCGTGGCGATCTGGGACCGGCACGGCCATCTGGCGTACGCCGGCCCGTACAGCATCGGCATGGTCTGCAACTCGGCCAACAGCTTCGTCGAACCGCTGCTGGACAAACTGGTGCGCGGCGAAACCGTACGCCCGAAAGGACTGCTTGCCGTGGGCTGCTACTGCCCGTGGCAGGCCAAGCGCTGAGGACGCGCAATGACATCATTGACGCTGGCCGGTGTGCCCGCCGTAAACAACAACGGCGGTCACCTGTCCGAACCGACCGATGGTTATGGACAGGCTCCCGCCGTTGGAAGCAACGATACGCCCCGACATGCTCCGTACATGCCGCGACCGGATGTCGCAGCGCGCGAGTGGGTGCAGGACGTGCTCGCGCACAGCGGGCCGATCTACCTGCGCATCGTCAATTCGCTGGAACGCACGGTGCGCCGTGGCGGCCTCGCACCCGGACAGCGCCTGCCCTCGCAGCGCGCGTTGGCGCACCAGCTCGGCGTCGACCTGACCACGGTGACGCGGGCCTTCGATGAAGCACGCAAGCGCGGCCTTATCGAAGCGCGTGGACCACAGGGCAGTTTCATCGCACCGCCCAAGGCCGGCTTCGACCAGGCGGTGGACCTGAGCATGAACGTGCCGCCGGTACCCGACGCCGATGCGCTGGCCGAGACGCTGCGCCGTGGTGCCGCCGCCGTGCTTGCGCGCAGCAACGCACCGAACCTGATGACCTATCACCTGGGAGGTGGCAACCCGACCGACCGCCACGCGGCGGCGCGCTGGCTGCAACCGATGCTGGGAAAGGTGGACGATGCCTGCCTGTTGCTGACCGAGGGCGCACAGGTGGCGCTGGCGGCGATCCTGGTCAGCCAGGGACGCGACGACGATGCGATCCTGTGCGATGCGCTGGTCTATCCGGGCCTGCTGCAGGCCGCCGGCGCACTGGGCCGGCGCCTGCTGCCAGTGGACAGCGACGAACACGGCATGTGCCCCGATGCACTGACCCGGCTGGCACGCGAAAGCGGTGCGCGGCTGGTCTATCTCAATCCCACCTGCCAGAACCCCACCGCACTGACCCTGCCGCTGCATCGGCGCGAAGCATTGGCGCGCGTGCTGGAAAGCGATGGCCTGCTGGCGATCGAAGACGATCCTTACTGGCACCTCGCCGAAGAGGCGCCGACACCGCTGGCAACCCTGGCGCCGCGCCACGTGTTCTACGTGGCGACGCTGTCGAAGGTGATCAGCCCCGGCCTGCGCACCGCCTTCGTGCGTTGCCCGAGCGCGGCGCACGCCGAGGCGATGACCGCTGCGTTGCGGGCGACGCGGTTGATGGGTCATCCGCTGGTCTCGGCGTTGGCCAGCCAGCTGCTGCTGGATGGTTCGGCGCAGTCACTGCTGGCGCAGGTGCGCACCGAGGCGCGCGAACGCGTGCGCCTGGCGCGCTACCTGCTCGCACCGTCGTTGCTGCAGCGCGCGGAAGGGCTGCATGCCTGGTGCCGGATACCAGCGCCATGGACCGACGCCACGCTGGTGCGTACCGCACAGCTGCAGGGGCTGGCGATCGCGCCTTCATCGGCGTTCTGTCCGCCGGAGGTATCGCATCAGAGCGGCGTGCGGCTGTCGCTGGGGCTGGCGGCGGATCGTCGGCAGCTGGAAAGTGCGCTGCGTCGCATCGATCGGTTGTTGTTGTCGGATGCGTTGCCGGCGATCGAGCGGTAGGTGGAGAGCATCCACGCATGGCGTGGATCTACGGGACCCGCTTCGGTAGATGCCAACCTTGGTTGGCAATGCCCGTGCACGCCATGCGTGGATGGAATGTGCCGACCAACGGTCGGCACCCACCAGGCTGGGGGAGGACCGGTAGCGCCGGGCCATGCCCGGCGGAAGATTCCCCGGCACGGACGGAATGTGCCAACCAAGGTTGGCACCCACCAAAGCAGGGTCAGGCCAGGGCGTCCAGCGCCTGCACCAACGCATCCATCTGCTCAGGCCGGGTGAACACTGATGGCGTCACCCGCACACACGCGCCAGACTCCAACCCGTCGCGATGGGTGGTGAACACGCGATGCTCATCCAGCAGGCGCTTCTGCAGCGCGATGTTGTCGGCCACGCTGGTACGCCCGCGCAGGCGGAAACTTGCCAATGCGCTCGCCAACGCCGGATCGGGCGAGGACAGCACTTCGATATGCGCCATCTGCCGCGCCGGCAGCGTCCAGCGCTCACGCAGGTAGCGCAGGCGCGCCTGCTTGTTGGCCACGCCGATGCGCTGGTGCAGGGCAATCGCTTCCGGCAGTGCCAGGTAGGCGGCGAAGTTGACCGTGCCGGTGTGCACGCGGCTGCCCACCCGGCCATCGTCGGTCTCCCCCATGTACGGGTCAAGATCGGCCACACGGCCCTTGCGCACGTACATCGCGCCGACGCCGACCGGCGCACCAATCCACTTATGCAGATTGATGCCGACGAAATCAGCTTTGAGCTGCGGCACCGCGTAGTCGATCTGGCCAAACCCATGGGCCGCATCAACGATCACATCAATACCGCGTGCACGCGCACGTTCGGCGATCTCGGCCACCGGCAGCACCAGCCCATGGCGGTGGCTGACCTGGGTCAGCAGCACCAGCTTCAGACGCGGCAACCGCGCGAATGCGTCCTCATACGCCTGCAGGATCTGCGCGTGGTCAGGCACCGCCGGCAGCGCGATACGCTCGACCTGCACGCCACGCCGCTGCTGCAGCCAGCGCATCGCGCCGATCATGCTGTCGTAGTCGATGTCGGCGTAGAGCACCTGGTCGCCAGGCTGCAGGCGGTTGTAGCCGCCGATCAGCGCCAGCATCGCCTCGGTGGCACCACGGGTCAGTGCGATCTCGTCGGCACCCACGCCCAGCAACTCGGCTACCTGCCGCTGCACCACCATGTACTGCGCCGGAAACTCACGACGGCCGTACCAGGCGTTGCCACGGTTCACTTCAGCGGTGTGCCGCTGGTAGCTCGCCAGCGTCTCGCGGCCCATCGCGCCCCAATAGCCGTTCTCCAGGTGGTTCACTTCATCGGTGATGTCGAAGTGGCTGGCCACGGCGGCCCAGTAGCCTTCATCGCGGGCCAGCACGTCCGGCGCCACGGTCGTTGCGGGAATCTGCATGGGCGCAGCGTAACGCGTGGCGGCCATGGCGGGCAGTGAAGACAGTGCAACTGCGGCCGGCAGCAAGGTGCCGGCACGCAACAGGTTACGGCGGCGGCTGTCCATCAGAAGCTCAGCCGGTACTGTGCGTACAGGTTGGCACCGTCGGTGTCGTACGGCGCGTTGCGCGAGTAGACCAGGCCACGGCTGGCCTGGAAGACCGCCTCGTCCGGGTAGCGGTCCAGCACATTGTCGGCGCCGACGCGCAGGCTGTGGTGCTCGTTGATGCGATAGCCCACGGCCAGGTCGAGGAAGCTCATCGCGCCGAAGCGCTGGTAGATATCGCCCACCGCATTGCCGCTGGCGTCGGTCCAGGCACCGTAGTAGCGCATGCGTGCCATCAGCGACCAGGCGCCGACATCCCAGCTGCCGGTCAGGCTGCCCTTGTGCTCGGGCAGGCGGTCTTCGAACAGCACGCGCTGGGTTTCGTTGGTGGCTACCGAGGTGCTGCCGTTGTCCACCCGCGTACGGTTGTAGTTGTAAGCCAGAGTCAGCGTCATGCGGCCGGCACCGAGGTCGCGCAGGTAGTTGCCGACCACGTCCACGCCGGTGGTGGTGGTATCGAAGTCATTGGTGAAGTAGTTCACCGAGGTATAGCCCAGCGGATTGGGAGTACCGGCCGGAATGGCGAAGCTGGCCGACTGGCTGAAGCGGTCGGTGAGCTTGATCTGGTAGACATCCACCGAGCCGGACAGGCCCAGGTCGGTGCGCCAGGTCAGGCCCAGCGACGCGGTACGCGATTCCTCCGGCTTCAGCGGCCTGGCGCCGAGCAGCTGCGCCAGCGGATCGTTCGGCGACAGGCGGCCACTGGTGAAGATCTGCAGCGTGCGCGTATCCAGGCCCTGGGTGGTGCTGGTGGTGTTGAGCTGCGCCGGGGTCGGCGCACGGAAGCCGGTGGACACCGTGCCGCGCAGGGCCACGTCCGGGGTGATCGCGAAGCGTGCCGACAGTTTGCCGTCCAGCGTGCTGCCGAAGCTGGAGAAGTCCTCGTAACGGCTGGCCGCGCCGATGCTCCAGCGCTCGCTCAGCGGCACTTCCATATCCACGTAGGCCGCCTTGCTGCGCTGGCTCCACTGCCCGGCCTGGCTGGCCGAGAAGCCCGGCGCACCGTTGGAATTGGCTTCCAGGCCAGCGGCAGCGCCCGGGCCCACTGCGTACGAAGCCGGATCACCGGCACGCACCTGGTAGGTTTCCTGGCGGAACTCGCCACCGAAGGCGACGTTGATCGGCTTGGCCAGCGCGGCTACGTCCCACTCGTAGTTGAAGTCGGCGTTGGCGTTCTTCTCGGTCTGGGTCAGGCGGCCGAGATCGAACGCGGTCGGGCTGGCCGGACCGAGCGAGGCGTTGATGGAGTTCTTCAGGCTGTAGTCGATGGCGTTGCGGCCATACGAGGCGCTGACATCCCAGCGCAGCTTCGGCGTGATCTCGCCACGCAGGCCGCCGACCAGCTGCAGGTCATTCTGGACGTTGCCGTACTGCGGGCTGAAGCCCACCGGATAGATCGAACGCAGGTTCCAGCCGGGGAAGATCGCCGTGGTGCGGTAGGCACCGGTGGTGGTGTCCGGGTTGCGCCAGTTGAAATCGCTGACGCCATCGCTGTGGCTGTACAGGCCAAAGGCATAGAGCTCCAGCGTGTCGCTGGCGTTGGCCTTCACGTTGAAGCCGACGCGGCGGCTTTCCAGTTCCGGTTGGCCCCAGCGCTGCACCGGGTTGGGCACGTCCAGCTCCGGATGCGCAGCCTGGAAGGCGATGGCATCGGGGCGCTGGCGGGTGCGCGAGGTGGCGTCGGAGTTGGACGATTCGGCGAACAGCACCAGGCTGCCATAATCACCCAGCGACCAACCGGTGCGTGCACTGAAATCGCGCGACGCGCCATCGCCCTGCGCATACTGCGAATAGCCGGCAGTGATCTCGGTGCCGGGGCCATCCTCGAGAATGATGTTGATGACGCCGGCGATGGCATCCGAGCCGTACTGCGCCGAGGCACCATCGCGCAGCACTTCGATGCGCTTGATCGCACTGGTTGGAATCTGTGCCAGATCGGCCGCCTGCGCGCCCCGGTTGCCAAGCAGCGCGCTGCGGTGGAAGCGACGACCGTTGACCAGCACCAGGGTCTGGTCCGGCGACAGGCCACGCAGCGTGGCCGGGCGCACGAACACCTGGCCGTCCGCCATCGGCAGGCGCTGCACCACGAACGATGGCACCAGCTGCGCCAGCACGTCCTTCAGGTCGGTGGATTCCACCGACTTGATGTCCTCCTTGGTGAACACGTCCACCGGCGCCAGCGTTTCGAACTGGGTGCGGTTGGACGCGCGGGTGCCGGTGACCAGCATCGCATCGAGCTGGGTGGGCGCCGCACGGCTGCTGCCCGCGGCATCGACCGCATCGGCCTCCGCTGCGATCGCGCCTCCTGCGCTGGCCATGGAAAGGGCAAGGAGGATGGAACGCGAAAGCTTCGAACGATGCACGGCAGGGCTCCGGGAGGACGCGACAGGGCCAGCACCTGCAGGGATATCGCAGGCCTGGACAAGGCGCGCAGTCTCGGCGCGATCTGTGAAGGAGCCATGACGTCAGTGCGACAACTTGATGCCGCTTGAGCGCAAGAACTGCTAAACGCGCTGTCTGCCGATCCGCTACTGTGCCCGGCATCGGAATCGGGGAACGGCTGGATGAGCGCGGCAGGCAAGGCGTTGTGGTACATCGAAACCCATGCGGACCAGCCGTTGGCACTGGCCGATATTGCCGCTGCGGCGGGGCTGTCGCCGTTCCACCTGTCGCGCCTGTTCCAGGCCCGCACCGGCACCTCGGTGGTGCGCTATCTGCGTGGACGGCGCCTGACCGCTGCCGCGCAACGACTGGCCGACGGGGCGGGCGACATCCTGCAGGTCGCGCTGGGCGCGGGCTACACCACCCATGCGGCGTTCACCCGTGCCTTCAGCGAACAGTTCGGACAGACTCCGGAGCGGGTGCGCGAACAGGGCACCGATGGGCTGGCACTGGTGCAGGCGATCCGCGTGGACGATGCACCTACTGCCTGCGGCGAAGCGCCACGCCTGCTCGACACCCCCGCCTTCCAGGTCGCCGGTATCGGCATGCGGCATACTCGCGACAGCGGTGGTGCGATACCCGGACAGTGGGCGCAGCTCAACCGCGAATGGCCGACACCCGCACCAATCAGTTTCGGCGTGTGCTGCAACAGCGATGACGACGGTGGATTCGACTACGTCGCCGCGCTGCCAGCAAGCGCAGTGCCGAGCGTGCCTGCGCACTGGCAACGCGTAGACATTCCGCCGCGCCGCTACCTGGTGGCGTGGCACGGTGAGCATATCTCGACCATCCGCTCGACCTGGTTCTGGCTGCTGGACCACTACCTGCCCGGCTCCGGCCTCAGCCTGGCCGATGCACCCGATCTGGAGCGCTACGACATGCGTTTCGATGAGCACACCGGCAACGGTGGCGTGGAGATCTGGCTGCCGGTGGACGAATGTCCTCACTGACAAGGAGCTGAAGATGCGCGTGATGGACGCTGTGTTGGGAATATTCCTGATGGCCTCCGCAGGTGTCGCCAGCGCCAGCGAGCTCTGGATGGCAGGCGAACGCCACGGCACCACCACGGTGGCCAGCGCCGTGGTGCGCGATGCACAGCAGCACGACGCCCTGCGCTACACGGTCTGGTATCCGGCGCCCGCTGGCAGCAGGGAAACCGCCCTGACCATCGGCCCGCCCGATGCACCGCTGTTTGACGTCGGCCGCTCAGCCATGGATGTCCCGATCGCGGGCGAGCGCCTGCCGACCCTGCTGCTCTCCCACGGCAACGGCGGCAGCGCGCGCATGATGGGCTGGCTGGGCACCGCATTGGCTCGCGCCGGATACCTGGTGATCGCGGTCGATCATCCCGGCAACAACGGCGTGGACGAGATGACCCTGCCCGGCAGCGTACTGAGCTGGTTGCGTGCGGATGATCTACGCGCGGCACTCGCTGCAGTACAGGCCGATCCGCAGCTGGGTGCGCACGTCGACCCTGAGCGACTGGGTGTGGCCGGGTTCTCGGCCGGGGGCTACACCGCGCTGCTGGCCGCCGGTGCACGCCCCGACCTGCAGCGGCTGCTGGCCTTCTGCCGCGCGCATCCGGGTGACGGCGTCTGCCGGCCACAACAGGAAACCGCCACGCACACAATGGAGGCGCGTGTTGCCGCCGCGAGTTCATCCGTGCTTTCACCGTGGATCTCCCACGCCAACGAATCGCGCGCGATCCCCGGCGTGCGCGCCGTGTTCCTGCTGGCGCCCGCGATCGTGCAGGCGTTCGCGCCCGAGCAGCTGTCCTCGCTGAGGCAGCCAGTGTCGATCGTGCTGGGCGAGGCTGACACGGTTGCGCCACCGCAGAGCAATGGCGAGGCTGCACAGGCACTGATTCCAGGCGCTGCGCTGCTGCGTCTGCCGGATGTCGGTCACTACGACTTCCTGGCGGCCTGTACCGCGGTGGGTGTGCAAAGGCTGCCCGAGCTCTGCAGCAGTTCGGTTCCAAGGGCGGGCACCCACGCGCAGGCAGTGGCTGCCGCGGTGCAATTCTTCGCCGAAGCACTGCGGTAGTGGCCGCCGGGCATGTCCCGGCGCTACAGTGGGCGCGTACAGGGAGGATCGATCATGCGCCTGCTTCATCTCACCCTGCCGGTGTCCGACGTCACCACCGTCGCCGCGTATTTCCACGATGTGCTGCAGCAGCGCGTGGTCGGCAATCATGTGCACATCGGCTGGAGCACGATCGAACTGCAGCCGGCGGCTGATCATCCGGTCGGTGGCGTGCACCTGGCCTTCAACGTACCGGACAACCGCTTCGGCGAGGGGATGACCTGGTTGCGTGAACGCACGCCGCTGCAACGCAATCCGGCGGGACTGGACTACTTCGCGCTGGAAAGCAGCTGGCAGTCGCAGTCGGTGTATTTCACCGGCCCCGATGGATTGATCCTGGAACTGATCGGCCGCCGCCGCTTGCCGGCCAGTGCGCGTCAGGGCGCCTTCCGCGGCAGCGAACTGATCTGCCTGAGCGAGGTCGGCCTGCCCAGCCACGATGTCGACGCTGTGCGCGAACAGTCCAGCCTGCGGTTCGGCCTGCAACCGATCAGCCCGCCTTCGTCGCAGTTCGCGCCGATGGGCGACGACGAGGGCCTGCTGATCGTGGTCGCTGCGGATCGACGCTGGTTCCCCGAGCAGAAGGACCTGCCGAACGCGCGCGGCCTGCTGCTGCAGGTCGGCGACGTGGCCGGCCCGGGTGTTGTGGAGGACGCCTCGCTCGGCTGGCGGGTGCAGGCGGCCTGAGAACTACCAGCTGCCGGACGCGCCGCCTCCGCCGCTGCGGCCGCCGCCTCCAGACCAGCTGCTGGAACTGCTCGACGACGAACTCGACGAGGACGACGAACGGGACGACGTGCGTTCGCGGGATGATGAAACCCGGCCACGTGCGCGCTCGCCCGGCAGCATGGTGAACAACCACACGAAGTACAGCAGTACGCCGCACACCCCGGACACGATCATTGCCAGCAGCCGTGGATCGTCACCTTCGGCACGATGGATCGCCAGCAACGCGCCCGCGGTATAGCCGAGGGTCAACAGCACCAGCACCGTCATGCGCACGACGAAGCTGCCGCGGTTCTTCTTCCAGCGTGTGCGGCAGGCCTGCACCAGCAGGAACACCATCAGGGTGAGAACGCCCGCGGCGGCCTGCAGCAGCAGGTGCCGGGCCAGGCTCGGTGGCAGCTGGCCACGAAGCAGCGCCTGCACCAGGAAGACCGCGCCGAGTACCAGCATGCCGCACAGGACGATGCGCACCCCGCGGCTGCGACGCCAGCACCAGCCGAGCAGGGCCGCCACCGGCACGCCCAGCACCATCACGAAGCACAGGCCCGGCAGCAGGTGGCGTGGCAGCAGCAACGCCACGGACAGCGCGCCTGCGGCAACCACCGCTGTCAGCAGCATCGGACGCCCCCAGGCCGGCAAGGTCGGCCAGCTCGGCCTCGGTGCCGACGCATTGGCGGCCAGTGCCTTGCGCCGCCGCTCCCGACGGCTGCCGCTGAAATCGTCCTCGGTCTTCGCCGGCGGGAGGGGCGGCGGCGAGCGCCACAGCCCGGCCAGGAAGCCGGCCAGCAGGGTCAACGCCACCACCGAGTCTGCACGTCGCCAGTCCGCAGGCAGCACGTTGCTGGCCGACGGTTCTTCCCATGCCGGCAGGTCCTCACCCTCGATCAGTGCCACCATGAACGTCGTGCCATCGAGCACGCCCTGGTCGAAATCACCCTCACGGAAGCGCGGCACGATCGCGTTATCGATGATGCGAGCCGCGTACGCGTCCGGTAGCGCACCTTCCAGGCCGTAGCCGGTCTGGATGCGTACGCGGCGGTCCTGTACCGCCACCAGCAGCAGCACACCGTCGTCGACACCGGCGCGACCCAGCTGCCACTGATCGAACACCCGCTGTGCATAGGCCTCGATGCCCTCGCTGCCGACGCTGGGTACCACCAGCACCTGCAGCTGTGCACCTTTCTGCACCTGCAGCTGCAGCGCCTGCCTGCGCAGGGTGGCGCGGGTTTCAGCGGACAGCGCGTTGGCAGTGTCCACCACGGGATCGTCCAGCGCCGGGACCGGGATTGCCGCCAGCGCTGCCATCGGCAGCAGGCACAGCAGCAACAACAGCCACGTCATTGCTGCAGTCCGCTGCCCTGTCCGCAGCAGGCTCACGTACCCTGCCCTGCCTCGATCCGCGCATGCAGCGCCTGCAGCTGTGCCGCCGTCTGGTTGAACACCTGCAGATCGGCATCCACCAGGGCCGCCCAGTCTGGCGCGTGCCCCAGCAGTTGCGCCACCTGCTCGTTCGGCGAGCGATCGAAGCCCTCGCCAAGCACGGCAAGATAGCGCTCACGGAAGCCTTCGGGGTCGCGCTGGTCCTGCACATACAGCTGCACGGCCAGCAGCCCTGCATACAGGTAGTTCACCAGGTAGTTCGGGTCTTCATACATCAAGCGCTTGCCGATCCAGGTGTTGCGCAGCTGCGGGTAGCGTTCCGGTTGCTGGCCGAAGCGCGCCAGCACCTGCCCGGTCAGCGCGTCCAGGTCATCGGCGGTACCCAGCGTGCCGGCGGCAACGCCCTGGTAGATCGACTGCTCCAGCTGCGCCTCCTCGGAAGAGGTGAACAGCTGCAGCACCATGTCGTCCAGCAGCGACTTCAGGTAATAGGCCTTGGCACGCGGGTCCTGTGCCTGCTGGTACAGCTGGTCGCGGAAGCGCAGCTCGTTGTAGATCGCGAACGCCTCGGTCAGCCACTGGCTGCCATTGCGCTGCAGCGGCGACGCATGACCGCGCTGCATCCACTCGCCATGCACGGCATGGCCAGCTTCATGGGCGATCTCGACGTCGCTTTCCAGATCACCACGGCGCACGCCAACGAACAGCATTGCCGGCACACCGGGAGCGCTCACTGGGAACGCGTCCTGGCTGCGGTCACCGCGTTCGGTGGCCAGATCCATACGCCGGTTGGCCGGATCGAGCAGCGCGCGCAGCTCACCGACGTACGCCGGCCCCAGGTGCTGCATGGCATCGGCGGCGTTGTCGCGCAGCTGCGCCAGCGTCAGCACCGGTGGCGTGTAGCCGGCATCGGGCACGGTGGTATCCCAGATCTGCGGCGCGTCGATGCCGGATCGCGCAGCGTGGTGCAGCAGCATCTCCTGGTAGGCGCGGCGGTCCCCCGCGTGCTGTTCGATCGCCACCAGCGTTGCATCCACGACGGCGGTATCCAGACCCATGCGCTGGTAGCCGTGTGCCGGCGCCGAGCCATCGCCCTGCAGGCGCGCGGCGGCATCGTTCACCTGCACCAGGCCCAGCAGCACCGAGGCCATCGGCTCGCGGCGCGAGTGCAGGCCCTGCCAGTAGCCCTTCCAGCCGGCCTCGCGCAGGGCGCGGTCGGGCTGCTGGGCCAGCGCCTGCTTGTCGCGCCCCGTGTCCCAGTGCCGGCCGCCGTGCTCGAGCTGCGGGTACTCGGCGCTGCGCAGGATCTGCCCACGCAGGCGCGCGAAGCTGTCCAGCGCCGGATCGGCCAGTGCCCCCACCGCCTCGTCCAGCGCCGCGTTGGCCGGGGTGGCAGCCTCCTTCAACGCGCGTGCGCGCAGGAAGCCATACGGTGCTGCCCACGCCGCATCTGCGGGCGCCTCGCGCAGTGCGGCGCGACCACTGCGAGCGATGCGGCTGCACAGCCCCGCTGCCTGCTCCATCGCCTGTGCCGGACGCTGATCACGCGCATTGCGGGCGGCCTGCAGGTGCAGGTAGCTGTGATGGCGCAGGCACCGCGCCTCCAGTGCCTCGGCCTGCTGGAAGCGTTCCGCGGGTGCAAGGTTGGACGCCTGCTGCAGGGCCTCGACGCGCTTGCCCAGCGCGTCACGCGCGGTCTGCTCGGCGGTGGCATTGGCGAAGTAGGCGCGGTCATCGGCATGCACCGACTGTGCCTGGGCGCCGCTGAAGGGGGCTATCGCCAATACGGCAGCGACGGCGGCGGCGGTGGTGGTGCGCTTCCTGAAAGCCTGCATCGGCGTCTCCCTGCCTGGACCAGGGATCGAGCCTAGCAGCCACTGGCCCACCGCGCCTGTGCCGGATCAGGCTTCAGATCGACTCGTCCTCACGCTTGACCAGCGTCCAGCACGGTGTCTGCGCAAAGGTGTAGGTCTGCTGGTCACTGCTGTCCGGCGTACGGATCTGCACCTGCCGCTGCCCATCAGCCAGGGGGCTGACCTGCATTTCGCGGCCCTGCCCGGCCAGCGCGGCAGGATCGGGCATCACCGGCCACTCCACATCGGCCAGCGCCAACCGGCTTTCCACCTTGCGCGGTTCCGGCTCGGCCTCCGCGTCGATGTAGCTGTCCAGCAGCGGATCGGCAGTGGCCTTTTCCTGCAGCGCGATCTCGTTGCCGAAATGCTTCAGAAACGTATCGAATTCCGGGTAGGGGCACTCACTGCGTGCAGCCACAGGTGTGGGCTCGGTGGCGGCGGTCGCCGGGGCCGCTGCGGCAGGCACGGCTTCGGCCGCGGTCTGCGGTGGCTGCGGCGCTGGCGTGCAGGCAACCAGCACCACGCCACAGGCGAGCATCAGCACTGCAGCAGAACGGTATCGACACATGGGCTCATCCTGAATCCGGTCCGGTCGCTCCATGCTACCGCGCACCCTACAATTCCGGCATTCCGCCTGTCCGAGAATGCTCATGCATCGCCTCCTGCTCCTGATCGGCCTGCTGCTGCCCGCCCTGTGGCCGGCGGTAGCGAAGGCCGTCGATGTCCACGAAGGCGACCTGCTGTTCGTCACCGCCGGCCACAGCGGCCTCAGTGCGGCCATCGACGATGCCACCGGCAAGCAAGGCACGCCCAGCTTCGATCACGTCGCGCTGGTCGCTTCCGCGCCGAAGGGCTGGGAGGTATTGCATGCAGACGAGAAAGGATCTCGCCGGCAATCGCTGGTTGAATTCCGCCAGGAGGCGCGCGACAAGCAGCGGCAGATCGTGGTCTATCGCCTGCGCGCGCCGCAGCAGGCGGCGATCAAGGATGCGGTCGCCACCGCGCGCACGATGCTGGGCAAGCCGTACAACACGTCGTATGTGTTGAACGAGGACAGCTACTACTGCTCGGACTTCATCGAACGCGCCTTCCGTGCGCACCACGTGTTCGCATTGCAGCCGATGAATTTCCGTAACCCGAAGACCGGGGAGATTTCCCAGCACTGGATTGACCTGTACCGCGGCATGGGCATGGACGTGCCGCAGGATCAGCCCGGCACCAATCCCAACGACATGTCGGCGGCGCCGGTGCTGCAGCGTATCGGCGTGCTGGAATAAGCAAAGCCCCGCACGGGGCGGAGCTTCGCCGGTCACGTTGCACGCGCAACGCGGTCATTCTTCTTCGTCGTGGCCGCCCTGCTGCTGGTTCTGGTTGCGCTTCTGCTGTTCCTGCTGCTGTTGCTGCTGCTGGTCGCGGCCACGGCCCTGCTGCTGATCCTGCTGGTTCTGCTGGCCCTGCTGCTTCTGGTTCGGGTTCTGGTTCTGCTGTGCCATGTCCGATCTCCAAAGCCACTCGCGGAATGCGGTGGACGTGGCCATCGTCTGCAGCGAATGGTTAATCACGCGTGGGGGGGCGGCTACATCTGTGTGTACGCATGTGAATGAACGCGCAGAAGCCCTTGTGGCACAAGCGCCTGAAGGATTCATGCGGGATCGGCATGTGCTCATGCCATCGTCAGCCTGCACGCATTCATGGCGTTCGCAGCCGGAAACACGCGCTGAACCAGGTTGGCTTCCCGGCTCACGCAGGGAAGCCAACCCTGCATTCAGGGCATCACCGGCGGCACATACGCCAGGGTCATGCCCAGCAGCCACAGCAGGCCCAGCACCAGCGGGATGTGCACCAGCAGCTGGATGAAGGTGAAGCCCACGATGTCGCGTGCCTTCAGGCCCAGCACGCCCAGCAGCGGCAGCATCCAGAACGGGTTGATCAGGTTCGGCAGCGCTTCGGCTGCGTTGTAGACCTGCACCGCCCAGCCCAGGTGTGCCTTCAGTTCGTTGGCGGCCTGCATCACGTACGGCGCTTCGATGATCCACTTGCCGCCACCGGAGGGCACGAAGAAGCCCAGCACCGCCGAGTAGACGCCCATCACCAGCGCGAAGGTATCGGTGCTGGCCACGTGCACGAACAGGCTCGACAACCGGTGCGCCAGCGTCTGTCCATCGCCGCCGGCAGCGTGGGTGAGGATCATCGCGATGCCACCGTACAGCGGGAACTGGATCAGCACGCCGGTGGTGCTCGGTACCGCTTTGGCGACCGCATTGAGGAAGCTGCGCGGCCGCCAGTGCAGCAGCAGACCCAGCGAAATGAACATGAAGTTGTAGGTATTGAGGTTGGCGATGGCGGTGACCACCGGCTTGTTGGCGAACTCGTTGAACAGCCAGCCGAACGCCAGCAACGAGAGCAGCACGGTCAGCAGCGGGCTGTATTCCAGCCACTCACCCGGGCGCGTGCGGCGCTGCAGCGGCTCCGGCTCGGCCTGCGCGGCGCCCGGGAAATCCTCAGCGGTACGCGCACTGCCGGCGGCGGGTGCGGTCAGCCAGGCAATCAGCAGCGAGACCAGGATCAGTACCGAGGTCAGCGCGATCGACTGCCACAGGAAGATGGTTTCGGTGAACGGCAATACGCCGGTGATCTCCACCAGCCCCGGCGGCATGCTCGCCGGGTTGGCCTGCAGCTGCGCGGCCGAGGAACTCAGCCCCATCGCCCACACCGCACCCAGGCCGAGATACGCCGACGCACCGGCCGCGCGGTAGTCCATGCGCAGTTCGGTACGGCGGGCCAGCGCACGCACCAGCAGGCCGCCGAACACCAGCGAGAAACCCCAACTGAGCAACGAGGCGAGCATGCTGACCAGGCCCACGTACACCACCGCGCCACGACCGGTGCGCGGCACGCGGGCCAGGAAGTCGATGAAGCGCGCGACCACCGGTGCAGTGGCCACGGCATAGCCACCGATGACCACGAAGGCCATCTGCATGGTGAAGGGGATCAGGCTCCAGAAGCCGTCACCGAAGGCGCTGGCGGTGGCCTGCGGGGTCGAGCCGAAGCCCATCGCGGCCAGCGCGACGATGACCACGCCCAGCACCGCGAACACGTACGCATCGGGGAACCACTTTTCCGCCCAGGCCGCCGAGCGCAGCGCCGCGCGCGCCATCCAGCCGTCCTGTACTGCTGCCGTCGAGGCCATCGCCTACCCTCCCAGGTTCGATGGATCGATTCTGGGCGGTGGGATGCGGGCTGTCAGCCACCTATTGGTCGTAGGTGGCGGGGTCAGAGCCCTTTCCCACAGGAAAAGGGATCCGACCCTGAGGTATCCCCACGTTTTCATGGCAGCAAAGTCATTTGGTCCAAGGCCTTCCCTGGGGGCGAGCGCAGAAGATCAAGCCACCGTGCCGGTGGTCCTAGGGGCCAGCCTCTGACTAGTGCCTCACGCCCAACGCGTGGGGTGGAATAGCGTTTGCGGGTGCTTTTGCTGGGCCAAAGCCAGTGGGCGATGTCTGCCGCTTCACACACCAAGCCGGCCAGCCAGCTGACGAAGGTGGCCAGCGTGCTGATCAGGAGCAGGATCTGCAGCCTGGGCCCTTGCCGGGTCAGACTGTCTTCCAGGGCATGCCCGTAGCGGTGTGATTTGAGATCTCGAAAGGCCAGTTCGATCTGCATCCGGCGGGCATAGAGGTTAACCAACTGTCGAGCGCTGGCCTGACTCAATTCGGGCGCGGCCACGATAAGCCAAGGCTCTCGCTCACGAGCGGCAGCCTTCAGGCTCACCGCCGAACGAGAGGCCTGCTGTGGAGTACGGCGGGTGGATTTTTTGCGGCCCTTACGCGTTTTGGAACACACCACCACGCGGCAGGCCAGCGGCGAGCTGCGGTTGACCAGCGATGGTGGGAGCTCGCGTGGCGCGGTCCTGGCCTTGGCGTGCAGGGTGCGGCTGTCATGCCAGTGTTCCGGGTAGTTGGGAGCCTTCTGAAGTTTGATGCGTGTTGCCCCACGCAGACGCCCCACCCAGTGCCAGCCCAGCGCAGAAACCGCGCGAAACCAAGGGGTCCGGAACCCAGCATCGGTCACCAGAATCGGAGTTACCCCTTCTGGAATAAGCTTGCGCAATTGCTGCAGAAAATGCCTCTCGGCCTCGGCGGAGCCTTGTTCTTTCCCGCGAACAATCGTGTCCAGCAGCGTCAGCGTGCGGCCGCCCACGGGAACCGCCGCGCGAAGCAAGCACCAGCTTTTGTCCGGCTTCAAGTCAGACCAGTCGATGAGGATGACCGGCTGTGGGCCACGTAGCAGCCAGCGAGCCATGTCGGCCTCAATGGCACTGCGTTCGCCATGTAGATGCCGATTTCCCAACAGGCGATCAAACGCCTTGAGGGGAGCTCGTACACGCTCGGCCCCAGGCCACGCTCGAGCGATATCGGTCAAGGTCAACCGTCGCCCAACGATCAGCGCTTGCACCGCGCTGAGAAGGGCCCGCATGCGCAGGACATGCATGGCCGATAGTGAGTTGGGCAAGCACTTCTGCAATACTTGGCTGGCGCGCATGACCGCATTCTTCTTTTGGTTTAGTCACCTTGAAGGCTGCGGCATGCGCGCACTTGTTTCCAGAGCCTGATGCGTAAGCCATTGCTCTGTCTGAGGAAAACGTGGGGATACCTCAGGATCCGACCCCGGGCAATCAACGCAGCGCCAGATCCACGGCAATGCCGGCGAACAGCGCGGCGCCCACCCAGTTGTTGTGCAGGAACGCCTTGAAGCACGGGCCGCGCTCGCGGTTTCGGCAGATCCAGAACTCGTACACCACCAGAACGGTGGCCACCGCCACGCCGGCCAGGTAGTACCCACCCAGCCCGCCGCGCACGCCGACCAGCGCCATGGTGGCCAGGAACAGCGCGTACAGCACGCCCTGGATGACCAGATCGAGATCGCCGAACAGGATCGCGGTGGAGTGCGAGCCCATCTTCAGGTCGTCCTCGCGGTCGACCATGGCATACCAGGTGTCGTAGGCGGTGGACCACAGGATGTTGCCGGCATACAGCAGCCAGCCCAGCATCGGTACCTCGCCCTGCACCGCAGCGAAGGCCATCGGGATGCCCCAGCCGAACGACATGCCCAGGTAGACCTGCGGCAGGTGGGTGTAGCGCTTCAGGTAGGGGTAGCTGGCGGCCAGGAACACGCCGATGAAGCTGAGGCCGATGGTCAGCCCGTTCAGGGTCAGCACCAGGCCGAACGCCACCAGCATCAGCACCGCGAACAGTGCCAGCGCAGCGCGGCCACTGATCGCACCGGTGGCCAGTGGACGCGCCTTGGTGCGTTCCACATGCGGGTCGAGCCAGCGGTCGGCGTAGTCGTTGATGACGCAACCGGCCGAGCGGGTCAGCCACACGCCGGCGGTGAACACGAACAGCGTCCACAGCGGCGGCAGGCCGCCTGCGGCCAGCCACAACGCCCACCAGGTGGGCCACAGCAGCAGCAACGTGCCGATCGGGCGATCAGCGCGCATCAGACTCCAGTAATGCCGCCAACGCGGCGTCGCCGGCGACTGCGGCGAAGTGAGGGGGGTATCAGCCATGGCGATAGGATACTCCTGCGCTGGAAGGACTGCGGCGCGGCCCTGGAAAAGACAGAGCCCGATGCGCCTGCGCGCACCGGGCCCCGGTGTCCTACCCTGCGAAGTGGTCAGGCCTTCTCGTCGGACTTGTACTCGTAATAGCCGTAGCTGTAATAGCCGGTGGCACGTTTCTCGACCGCGTTGAAGATCGCGCCCTTGATCTGCACGCCATTCTGCTCGAAGCGCTGCAGCGTCAGCTCGATTTCCTTGGCCTGGTTCACGCCGAAACGGGTGACCAGCAGGCTCGAGCCGGCATGAGTGGCGACCAGCGCCGGGTCGGTTACGGCCAGGATCGGCGGGGTATCGACGATCACCAGATCGTACTTGCCGGACATTTCCTGCAGCAGCTGCGCGAAACGCGGGTGCATCAGCAGTTCGGCGGGATTCGGCGGAATGTCACCACGCACCATGTAGTGCATGTGATCCAGGCCAGGTACAGGATGGATCACGTCCTCGACAGTGAGCTTGCCACCTAGAACGTCCGACAGGCCCTTCTGGTGCGACACACCCAGGATCTTGTGCAGGGTGCCCTTGCGCATGTCGGCATCGATGACCAGCACACGCTGACCCGCCTGCGCGATGACCGCGGCCAGATTGGTGGACACGAAGGTCTTGCCCACGCCCGGGCGCGGGCCCGAGATGGTCAGGATGTTGTTCTTCGCTTCCAGCATCGCGAAGTGCAGGCTGGTACGCAGGCTGCGCAGTGCCTCCACAGTCGGGTCGGCTGGCGCGGATACCGCCAGCAAGTGCTGGCGACCGTCGGCCACCACGCGTGTACCATGCTTGCCCTTGCGCAGCTTGGGCAGCGTGTTGGACACGCTGAGTGGGATGGCGGCATAGACCGGCAGGCCCAGAGCTTCGATTTCGGCGGGGTCTTCGATGCCGGGGTTCAGCATGCGCTGGAGGAAGACGAAGGCGACCGAGAGGAATGCGCCGAGAAGCGTGGCGATGGCGACGATAAGCGCCTTGCGGGGAGCAACCGGATTGGCGATATCGACGATGGCCGGGTCAACGATTCGGACGTTGCCCACGGCACCCGCACGCGCCACGTCCAGCTGCTGCGCCTGGTTAAGCAGCGCCGTGTAGAGCTCGTTGCTGACCTGCAGGTCACGCGTCAGGCGCAGCAGTTCCTGCTGGGTTTCCGGCAGGTCACCGACCTGCTTCTGGAAGCCGCCCTTGCGGGCTTCCAGATCACCAATCTGCTTCAGCAGCGCACGATAGGCCGGATGCTCGCGCGTGAAGCTGCGATCCATCTCAGCCTGCTTCAGGCGCAGCTGCTGGATGCTGGCCTCGACGGCCACTTCCTGTTCCAGCAGCCCCTTGGTCTGCATGGTGATGTCGACTGACTTGGAGCGGGACTGATAAGCGCTCATGGCAGCCTGCGCCTGCTCCACCTGGCGACGGATGGTTGGCAGCTGGTCCTTCACGAACTGCAGCTGGGAGGCTGCTTCGGCCGAGCTGCGATCAACGTTCTGGCGGACGTAGGCGTCGGCTACGTGCTGGACGAGGGCCTCGGCGCGCAGCGGATCAGTGTCCCGGTAGGTCAACAGCAGAATGCCGGAATCCTTGCCCTGCTCGGAAGCCAACAATTCCGTCTGCAGCAGGGCCACTACGTCCAATCGACGCAGCCGGGTCACCTTGAACTGCATACCCGGGTTGGCGCGCAGCGAGTCCACTTCCAGAGTTACGCCTCTGCCCTTGGCCTGGGAGCCGACCTGACCACGCAGCAGCTCATCGCCCTCTTCATCGAACAGGACGAAATCCTTGCCGGTATCGCCAACCTCCAGCAAGAGCGTCGTGTCGATCAGAGTCGCAGGAACGTCCAGTCGCTGGATACCCAAGACCTCCCCACCCCAGCCGTAGCGGGCCATGCCCAGCTTGGGTGCGGCAACGTCGCCTTCATTTTCGGGCTTGAAGCGTCGCTCGATGAAATTTCCGAACAGCGGGAATCGCTTCGGCTCAATCTGGACTTCCAAGTTGAGCTGATCGACGGCCGTACCGATTACGGTGCGCGAGGTCAGCAAGGCCACCTCAGTGGTCGAAGCCGTGCTGCCGCTTCCACCCAACGATGCAAGGTCTGCAAGCCCCGGAATGCTGGGCATCTTCGACTCGACCTGAACCAGCGCCTGCGCCTGATAGATGGGGGCAGCAAGGATCGCGTACAGGGCACCAACAACCATGAAGACCGCGACCGACCCTGCTACCAGCCATTTGCGGTCCAGCAGTGCACCCAGCAGATCTCGCAGGTCGATCTCATCTTCCTTGACAACTCGGGATTCCGATTGCTTCGTCATCGCTTCCACTTCAGTTCAAGAGCAGCGGCATTGGCACCGTCTGCCTGTTGGGTACTCCAGCCTTCGAAGGCTTCGGCTCACACCTGGGGCAACGGTGAGCAACGGGCTTCCACAGCCTGCACACGCCATTGATCGACCATTCGCACGCTTCCCAGAGCCCAGGCGCTCCCCTGCCTAGCCGGTCAGTCTACCCCATTAGGGTACGACGGCGAACCGCAAGCCTCTCGAAAGTGCGCGAGGTGCCACGTGAACGAACATGCCGGTCCTGCCTCGGAGCAAGCAAAAAGCCCAGCCCGCTGCGGTTTCCATGCCACTGACCTCCGACTGGCCTGGCGAAAACCTGAACAGCCACGGTCGACAGTCGGGCGGCTCGCCACAGACGCGCCGGCGGGCAACAGCCACCCATGGCAAGCCCGCCGGACGTGCGACGTGTAGTAGGATTCGCGCCTCCAAAAGTTCTCGCCCCGAGCAGAAGGCATCCCGCTGCCTCTGATTGCCATCGCAGAACAAACTGAATTCTGAATGTGCACAGTAAGAACACCCGCGATGAGGTGCCCTTCAACACCCGGCTCGCCCCGGCCCGTTTTTACCAAGAGTTGATACAAAAGGAATTGAAATGAAAATCGCCGTGGTTGGCACGGGTTACGTTGGACTCTCCAACGCTGTGCTGTTGGCACAGAATCATGAAGTTGTGGCGGTCGACATCGATGCCGATCGTGTGGCGCTGATCAATGCCCGACGCAGCCCCATCGAGGACCGTGAGATTGAAAGCTACCTCGCCACGGGTACGCTCAATCTCACTGCAACGGCAGATGCTCGACAAGCCTACGAGGATACCGAGTTCGTAATCATTGCAACTCCAACCGATTACGACACCGAAACCAATTACTTCGATACCAGTTCAGTTGAATCGGTGATCGCAGACGTCATGGCCGCTAATTCCAATGCGGTCATGGTTGTTAAGTCAACGATTCCCGTCGGCTGCATTGATGCGCTGCGACTGAAGACCGGCAGCGACAAGATTATTTTCTCGCCAGAGTTCCTGCGGGAAGGGAAGGCACTGCATGACAACCTGTATCCCAGCCGTATCATCGTCGGCGAGCGTTCGGAGCGCGCCAGTGTCTTCGCCGAACTCCTGAAAGAAGGCGCCATCCGCAAGGATATGCCGATCCTGTTCACGGATCCGACCGAAGCGGAAGCAATCAAGCTTTTTGCCAACACATTCCTCGCAATGCGCGTCGCGTATTTCAACGAACTTGATACCTACGCAGCAAGCCACAACTTGGATACACGGCAGATCATCGAGGGTGTCGGCATGGACCCCAGGATTGGCAATCACTACAACAATCCCTCGTTCGGCTATGGCGGATACTGCCTCCCCAAGGATACGAAGCAGCTCCTCGCAAACTACAGCAACGTTCCGCAGAACCTCATCCACGCGATCGTGGAGGCGAACCGGACGCGCAAGGACTTCATCGCAGACGAAGTGATAAAGCGGAAGCCCAATGTAGTCGGCATCTACAGGCTGATCATGAAGGCGGGATCGGATAACTTCCGCGCCTCTGCGATACAGGGAGTAATGAAGAGGATCAAGGCGAGGGGCATTCGGGTCATTCTCCACGAACCTACAATCAAGGGCGGCGATTTCTTCAATTCGGCGGTGGTCAACGACCTTGCCGCATTCAAGAGCGAGTCTGACGTCATTATTGCAAACCGCGTTGACCAGCAACTGGAAGATGTTCTGCACAAGGTTTACACGCGCGATATTTTCAATAATGACTGATTAGAGAGAAGCCCTGAAGCAGCCATGGCCAGTTCTGAGAAACTGAAAAAAATAACCTATGTCGCGAACCTGTTTCCCTCCAGGAAAAATCCGTCATTCGGGACATTCGTCAAGAACTCCAGCGACGATCTGGCCAAGCGAGGCTGGCAGACCGAAACCATCGTGCTGCCGGAATTTGGCAGTGGACTCAAAGGCTACGCCCTGTTCTATGCCAGCGCCTTCACGAAGCTGCTGAAACAGCGACACCCGGTGTACGTACACTACGTAAGTCATTCCGCTCCACCTGTGATCCTTGCAAAGTTGTTCAACTGGAAGCTCCCGATCATCCTTCATTACCACGGTAGCGACGGGTTCCCAGAGTCGTCCGAAGGCCTGGCACGTAGAGCCCTCAAGCGTCTGGTCTGCAACACTGCCAATCTTCTGGCCTCTGTTGTCATTGCGCCAAGCAACGGATTTCTCGCACGCCTCCGTTCCAGCTATTCACTTGAGGGCAAGCACTCCTTCGTCAGCCCTTCGGGCGGAGTAGACACAGATGTCTTCCACGACACGGCCTCCGAACCGCGCTCGCTGGACTTGGCCTTTGCAGGTCGAATGATTGCGGGAAAGGGCGGAATGGAAGCGGCACACATCTCACTGCAGGTGCTGCGTACCCGTGCCGACTCCACTGCATTGTTCGTCGGCGCAGGACCGGAGCGAGAGCAGATGCAGCTACTACTTGCCGAATACATTGCTTCGGGCCGCGTTAGGTTTCTCCCTGCCCTGCCACAAGCGGAACTGGCACAGGTTTACAGAACGGCAAGGGTCTTCCTCTTTCCCTCCACAAGAAAGGGTGAATCACTTGGCTTGACCTGGGTCGAGGCCGCCATGTGTGGAGCGCTACCGCTGGTACTTCGCAATGGCATTACAGAGAATCTGCTTCCGCCAGAAATGAGCCAGCAGCTATCGGCACAGGGTGTGGACATGCTGGCCGAACGTACACTGTATTTCCTTGCGGATGGCGCAGCCCGTGATGATGCCGTCGCAACCATTCAATCGACACTGGCCATGGACTACAGCTCCGACGAAGTGAGTTCAAAGCTGGACGCGTTCCTGACAGATGCCTTCCAAACAACCGGAGCAATGAATTGAAGAAGCGAGCAATCGCAGCAGCGTCATTTGGAGGGCACTGGGTTCAGCTGCTTCGCATGAGACCGCTGTTTGACAGGTATGACACGACCTATGTCTCGACCCGTGCCGAACTACAAACCATGGTCGACGGACAGAAGTTCCGGGTCGTGAACGACGCCGCCGCGGAATCAAAGCTGAAACTGCTGATTACGTTCGCACGAGCGCTCTGGATCGTGCTTCGCGTCCGTCCCCATGTGATCGTCTCGACCGGCGCTGCGCCTGGATTCGCTCTGCTGTTCTGGGGCCACATACTGGGCGCAAAGACCGTTTGGGTGGACAGCATCGCAAATGCCGAAGAGATGTCGCGGAGCGGCCGGCTCGCAAAGCGCTTTGCCACACTGTGGCTTTCTCAATGGGAGGATGTCGCCAGCCGCGCGGGCGCCCAGTACATGGGGCGGGTCATATGATTCTGGTGACAGTGGGGACGCAGTTTGGCTTTGATCGACTCATCCAGTGGATGGATCTGTGGGCAGTCGCACATCCCGATGTAGACGTGTTCGCCCAGATCGGCGAGGGCGATTTCCAGCCTGCCCATATGCGCTGGACCAGGGAGATCTCGCCAATGGAATTTCCATCGGTGATATCGACGGCGTCCGTGATCGTCTCGCATGCAGGCATGGGAACAATCATTTCCGCCAATCTCTCATCCAAGACAATCATCATCGTTCCCCGGCGCGCGGGCCTTGGCGAGCACAGGAACGAGCACCAGCTCGCCACTGCGCGCCGTTTCAGTGACCTGCCAGGATGCCGCGTGGCCGAGACCCAGGAACAGCTTGACGCCCACCTGGCCAATCTGGATTCATCCGTCTCAGCCTCGATGGGTGCCGCAGCAGGGGACCTCAGCCAGAGGATTTTCGAATTCCTCGAGCGGGAGCCTTCCGCTTGAAGTCATCAATGCTCTCCAGACTGCTCGGAATTTCGGGAATGCGCGGCGTAGGCGCCGTTTTCACATTCCTGGTCAGCCTTCTTGTTGGCAGATTGCTGGATATCGACGATGCGGGTCGCGTCCTCTGGGCCATAGCGGCGACATCGCTCCTCGCTGTTTTCGCCAGAGCCGGCCTCGACAAGGCGTTCATGAAGCTGGGCGCGGTCGAGTCACGTAGTACGGATGCACGAAGCGCAGCCGGCTTGGTAATTGCCGCGTATGGACTGCGCATCGTCGTCGGTGCTGTCGCGCTCGCCATTCTGCTTGTGGCATACGGTGCCTGGCTCGATTCGACCATGCACTGGGATGCAAATCTTCTGTGCCTTGCAATCCTGTCCATCGCCATTGCAGGTATCGCGCTCGCCAACGCTGCTGGCACTGCTGCGATAGGCAGCGGTGCCGCAGTCCACGGAACCGCGACCATCTCCGTACTGCCATCAGCCATCGCCTTGGCCGCGTTGGCAATCCTGCTTTTTCCTCTGGCGTACGCACCTTCCGCGCTCATCTTCTCCATCGCCTACACGGGCGGCTGGCTGCTTGCGGCTGCATTCGCCATCCTGACCCTGAGGCCCCCAGCTTCGGGCCCGAAAAGCGCCAAGGTGAGAATTGCGGAAGGTGAAACCCGACCGTTTGCGGTCATTGGCATGTCCAATACGCTCGAACAATGGCTTCCAACCTTCATCGCGGGCATTTTTCTCTCCTCAGCGGATGCCGCAGGCTTTGCGCTGAGCGCGCGCCTGGTCGCGATAATCCAGCTTCTGATGGTATCCGCCACATCGGTTTATGCACGCACATATGCCACAACCAGCATCAAGGATCTGCGGGGCGTTGCAGCAAGTGCCTCGCGAAGCATTTCCCTTATCGGCCTGCCGGCAATCATTTTGCTTTTCATATTTGCACCCCAAGCACTGTCAATATTCGGGCCCGAATACTCGCAATCCAGCACCATCTTGCGGATACTGCTGCTCGGCCAAGCCGCAAACATGGCAATGGGTACCTTCTCGGTTGCACTTATCATGCACAATCAGGTATCACGTGTTGCCGGAATATTCGCCGCCAGCTCTGCAATCCAGCTGGCAGTGGCGCTGACAGCCGCCTACATTGGATCCGCCACCCTGCTCGCCGCATCATCGGTGGCAGCTGTATTGATCCATACCACTGCCTGCGCATTCACGGTTGCGCGGATAACCCGAAGCATGGGTTTGAACCAGACCGGCACTAGTGGATCTGAACGCGGTACCGAAAAGTGAGCATGGATGCACCGGGTCGACAGAACAATGATTAACAGCCGAATCACCGCAGATTCGCCCGGCCGATCAGCCTGGCAGACGACCAATTCAGTTCCGGCGATCGTGGCGCAGTTGATACTGCTGCTTACGCCGTTCCTGATCGTTGTGGACACCATGAACGGCGCCCTCATGCGAGGAATTGGCATTTCCGGGCTGTCTCAGGCATTCAAGGTCGCGTACCTGCTGCTGCTGTTCATATACAGCGCACGGACCAGATCTGGATTGCTGACGATCTGCGCCTGTTTGCTGAGCAACATCATTTTCGTTGCCATCCATATCATCCCGAATGGCACCTTGGAGGCGCTCACCTCGGATGTCCAGTGGCTGCTCAGGTTCAACATCGTCTGGCTGGGATACCACGTTTTCAAGCAACTCCTGGACCGTGGCCGAATCGGTCTATCGTGGATCTACAAGTGCATCGCCTTCGTGTCAGCCGTACTCTTCATCAACCTGATGCTTGGCACTCTCGGTTTTGGCTACTCGCAGTATGGCAAGTACAGTGATTCCGAGCAAATCGGGGCCGTCGGCTTCATCTATGCCGGCAATGAGATGTCATTCCTTCTACTGCTGTGTCAGGTTGTCCTGTGCGGAATTACCTATCACAGCCAGAACCGATCAAGCATGGTGAAGTACCTTCTGATCTGTGCGGTTTTCTTTGTGGCGTCCGTTCTCAAAGCAACCAAGGCCGCCATGCTGGGGTCTCTGATCATTTCCTTTGCATTCCCCGCAATCGAGTTCGCCAGAGGACTTCTTACCTTCAAGATGTCGTCCCTGAAGGCGCTTGCGATAGGCGTATTCTCTGCAATCATTGCCATTGCAGCTGCGCCATTCGCTATTTCCCTGATCGAACGCACCGGGCTGCTGGCGCGTATGGAGTACTTCTTCGACGAATTTGGTCTTTTGTTCGTCATCTTCAGCGGAAGAGACCAGTTTGCCCGGGATTTCCTCGATAACGTGTGGGCCGACTACACCATTGTAGAATCGCTGTTCGGACCCGGCCGGCACGAGATGCTTGTTCGGTTGGGGCACCCCGTTGAGATCGATGTTCTGGACATCCTCGGCGGATTTGGAATCACAGGCCTCGTGATCTACTACCTGCCCTATCTTGCGCTCTTCTTTAAATCCACCACTGCACTATTGAGGAAGAGTCCAGCCCTTTCCACTGGCCTGGTTTTTTCCACCATACTACTGGCGGTCAGTGTCACTGCAGGACACGTCATCTATAGCGGACTTGCGGCACCTTACATGGCAATGTGCATGGGGTTTTTCGCCTGGTGGCGCACACCAGACTTCAACGTAGCGGCGCGGTGACGCCCATTGGGCACTGAAGACCCATGCCCATTGCTGACAATCGGCTACGGACCATTCAGAACAGGCTACAGGACATGAATTGCTGGAACGAGAACCCCGTAATTGTTCGCGCGGCCATCCTCCTGCTCATTGCGACGGCTCCGCTCAGTGCAGGCTGCGTGCGGGCCAGCCAAGCGTCTGTAGATGGGATTCCGGAGCTTCAACGTGAGGCCCCTTTCAGCTACTCGATAAAGACGACGCCTTCACTTCGAGCAGCCGGCTCAGGCAACGCCTCAGACGCGGGAAGCGGCACGACTTACGATTTCGACTGGAGAATGGCTGACTGGGACGGTACGCGCGCCACAAAGGGCACTGAACTCAGAACAAAGCCGATGCCTTGGCTCAAGGAGCAGTGGCTATCCTTCAAATTCTTTGCAGACGAGAAGTATTTTGCAGGTGATTCACGGTTCTCAATCATCCTGCAGTACCACAGCATGCCTGACATCGACCTCGGAGAAGAGTGGCGAAACCCCGTTTCCAGTTTCGTCATTCGCGGCCGGAACATCCAGTATGACTACCGGTCAAGCAGTGAGCGGGTCACCCCCAAAGACGCGTCTGGATTCATCTACACCAACAAGGGGACTGTTCAACTCGGCGCTGTCAGATTCGGCCAATGGAACGAGGTAGTCGTCCATCAGACGTTTGATTACTACAACGGGCACATCAAGATATGGATGAACGGTAAAGCCTTTGAACAGACCGGCGGCATAGGGTTCAACGACAGGCGCGGGTTGTTCGTAAAGTTCGGGCTCTACTGCCCAGAGCGCTCTGATCTTGCTGAGAAGCGCATCTCGTTCCGCGACGTACGAATGATACCCGCGAAGCCAAATGACCCGATTCCAGGTACCGAGGAAGCTGCCTTCAGGCAGCTCGGGGTCACGAGAGGCTAGCTGACTGTGTTGAAGTCGGCTGACAGGCATGCATAGCCAGACGCGACTGGGATCAGCGTGGACCAGGTCAAGCAGTCACTGGGGCCAGCAGTTGGTACTTCGGGGAAAACTACGTACAATCCTCAGATTGGGAGCGCCAGTCTCGCTCTCTGCAGTACAACGCGCCCGTAGCTCAGCCGGATAGAGTAGTGGCTTCCGAAGCCATTGGTCGGGGGTTCGAATCCCTCCGGGCGCGCCATCTTCCCCTGCTCGTACCCGTCACTCCGGGCCTCTCGCTTGCGCTTCCACGTCAACGCGGCTCAGGAGCGAACGGCATCGAGCGATGTGCGCAACCTTGAAGATCGCGCACGACGATGGAAAGCTCCTGCCCTTTCTGCACCGCCCCGGGCAGGAAGGCGCCCTTGCCGTCGTACAGGAAAGTTTCAATCTCACCACGTGCAACCACCAGGTCCGCAGCCGGCGGCTTGAGCTCTTCCAGAACAACACTAAAGGGACGCCAGGCCAGACCGTGTTCGTCCCGGATATCGGTCGATACCGCGTGTGCATGTGCCTGACGATCCACGCTGGCCAGCGGCAGCCGTAGTGCCTGCGATCCCTCCGTACTGATCTGGAACCTGCCAAGGACCACGGCATCCACAGTTTCACTGCCGATGTAGGTGATCGTGGCCTCGGGGCACTGCACGGCATCGGCTGGGTGCGATGCACACGCGGCCAGGCTTGCGGTCAGGAGGGCAATGATCGGCCGGATCATGGGCTGGCACCTGGCACGTCGCTACCCTGCCCAGCGTTTGCAGCAGCGCGCGTAGTGGAAGCACCCGGCCTGCGCGCATAGCTGTAATCGGGATCGCGCCAGGCGCGCACGATCGGACTTCGCGCATGCCTGATCGAGCCGGGGACCCAGCACAACGCCAGCACCACGGCCCAGATCACAGCCAACCAGAACCATCGGCCCAAGGCATAGGCCCAGATCATGGGCAATGCAGCCAGCAGCACGATGATCTGCGTATACAGCAGGTAGAACGTGTGCAGACCCAAGCGGGGATCCGAGCGCAGCACCACGCCACATTCCCTGCATGCCGTCTTCGCCTGCCGTCTCGATGCGGAAAGCAGCGGAAACCGCTGCCCGGCAGCGCCGCAACGTGGACAGGTGAAGGTCGGCAGGCGCATCAGGCAGCTCCTCTCTGTCGATTGACATCAACTGTCCGGCACGAAGCCGAGCCTAGCATGGGCGTGGCAGGGGGGCGCCACAAACAGCAACGCCGGGCGATGCCCGGCGTTGTGTTCAAAACCAGTCGAGCATGGCTCGACTCTGCACAGAGCAGATCAGTACTTCCCATCGAACGCAAAAATCGGCTTACGCTGCTTCCACGCACCTGCAGTGAAGTCCGGGAACTCCAACGTCTGGAAGCTGTTGGCGATCGACTGCTCGCTCAACGGCGTGATCGCGCTCCAGGTCACCGCGTCATAGATATCGATCGGCATCGGCGCCTTGGCCTTCAGCGCTTCCACGAATGCATGGATCACAAACCAGTCCATGCCACCGTGGCCGGCGCTGGCAGCGGTCTCGGCATTCTGCTTCCACAGCGGGTGCTCGTACGCGTCCTGGTACTTCTTGAACTCTTCCCACTGGTGCGGCGGGCTGCGGCCTTCGATGTGGATCGAATGGTTCACATCCATCCACAGGCCCTTGGTGCCCTGCACGCGGAAGCCCATCGAATACGGACGCGGCAAAGAGGTGTCGTGCTGCAGCAGGATGGTCTCGCCGTTCTCGCAGGCCAGCGTGGTGGTCACGATGTCGCCCAGCTTGAACTTCACCTTGGTACTGGGATGGGTGGTGCCGCCACTCTTGGCCACGGTGTATTCGTGCAGTCCGCGCGCCTTGGTCGCGAAGGCGTTGATGTGGGTGAAGCGGTTGCCGCGGTTGATGCCGGTATACATCGCGCACGGGCCGATGCCGTGGCTGGGGTACAGCTCGCCATTGCGCTCCACCGAATGCTCGGTGCGCCAGCGGGCTTCGCTCCAGCCCTTGGGACCGAATTCCACGCCGCTGTCGTAGGGCTGGTTCGGGTCGCCGGAATTGAACTTCACGCCGCGCAGGTCGTGCTGGTAGCCGGCCTGCAGGTGCACCAGCTCACCGAACAGGCCCTGGCGCACCATCTGCAGCGCGGCCATCACGTCGCGGCGGTAGCAGACGTTCTCCAGCAGCATGTACGGGGTGCCGGTGCTCAGCTGGGTCTTCAACACGTCCCAGTGGTCCTGCAGGGTGATGCCGGCCACCACTTCGCAGCCCACGGCCACGCCAGCCTGCATTGCGGCAATCGCCATCGGCGCGTGGTACTCCCACGGCGTGGCGATGATCACGCCATCGATGCCCTTCTGTTCCAGCAGGCGCTTCCAGGCATTGGTGTCGCGATCCTGACCGTAGGTCTTCGGTGCCGGCTTGCCGGCCTTGCTGACCATCTCCACGGCGCGGCCAAGCATGATCGGCTCGATATCGCAGACGGCGACAACCTCGACGTCGTCGCGGCGCACCAGTTCCTTCAGCAGCACCAGGCCACGCATGCCGGTACCGATCATGGCCAGGCGCACCTTGCGCCCGCGTGCCCATGCCGGGGTCTGCGGCAACAGGCTGCTGGCGGCGACAGCGGCACTGGCCGCAATGAATTCCCTACGCTTCATGGCAAACATCTCTCCTCTTGGCAGCGTGCCGGCCGAAGCCGGCACGCCAGGTCACGCAAACGGAATTACTTGAACCGGTAACCGACAGTCACACTGTAACCACGACCGAAGATGGTCGCGTAGTCACTGGAGTCACCCAGGAAGCTGTTCGGGTCGTAGAACGGCAGGCGATTGAACAGGTTCTTGACCGTGAAGCTCAGGTTCCACGCATCATCCGGGCGCCAGGTGACGCTCATGTTGGCGGTCCACCACGACGGTGCACCATCACACTTGCTCTTCTGCAGGGCCAGGTAGCCGCCGGTGCAGGTTTCCTTGTTGTTGCTCACCTCATCAACCTGGTCGGTGGCCCACTTGGTGCCGCCGACGTAGTTGACGAACATGCTGGTGGTCACCTGCTTGTAGGTCCAGTCGGCGTTGAGCGTGGCACGCAGGCGCGGGTTGTTGTAGTAGCCCACCACGTCGCCGTAGTACCAGCCGTTCTCGGCGTCCATGTAGAAGCGGTTGCGGTTGGCGATGGTGGCGGCCAGGCCGATGTTCAGGTTGCCCCAGTCACCCAGCGAGAAGCGGCTGCGCGCATCGATGTCGAAGCCGTCGATCAGGGTCTTGCCGCGGTTCTTGTACTGACCCACCACGCTGGCCACGTTGCCGGCGGAGTAGCCCGGCAGGTTCGCCGGGCAGCTCACGCCGCTGGCCGGGTCGGCACACATCGCCGCCAGCTGCGCCAGGTTGGCCCGGTCGCTGTCGGTGATTGGCGAGCGCGACGAGGAGATGATGTCTTCCATGCGGCGGTAGTCCGGCGCGACGATTTCATTGTCGCGATAGATGAACCAGTAGTCGGCCGACACCGACAGCCAGGTTGCCGGCTCGTAGACGAAGCCGAGGGTGGCGATCTTCGCCTTCTCCGGCTTCAGGTCCTTGTTCGGCTGGGTCATGCGGGCCACGGTGCGGCTGCAGTCGACGTTCAGCAGGGTCTTGCCCAGGTCGACATCACCCGGCCGCTGCGACTTCAGCAGCAGGTTGGCAATGGCGTTGGTCTCGTTGCAGCGCAGCTCGTCACGGTAGCCGCCCAGCTGCGCGAACACGCCACCGTTGCCGGATTCGGCCAGGCTCGGTGCACGGAAACCGGTCGAGTAGGTACCGCGCAGCATCAGCTGGTCGAATGCCTGGTACTTGAAGCCGATCTTCGGCGCGACGTTGGCGCTGAAGTTCGGGTATTTGTCCACGCGCACCGCCGCATCCAGTTCCAGCTTGTCGGTGATCGGTGCCACGGTCTCGGCAAACAGCGCGTAGGTATTGCGCTTGCCGTCGAACCACGAGCCGCCCTGCTGGGAAATCAGGCCGTTGGCCGCATCGGCGTTGCCCGGGGTGTAGAAGGTTTCGCGGCTGGCGTTGAAGCCGAACGCAGCGCGCATTTCACCTGCCGGCAGCTGGAACAGCGGGCCTTCGATCTTGCCGTCGAGGGTGTGCAGGCGGGTCCACGACTGGATGTCGAAGGTCGGGAACGCTTCACGGATCAGTGCGGCGTTGGCTTCGCTGATCTCGCCGAACTTGTACGCCGGGTGGTCGGAGATGATCACGCGGCCGGTGGTCGGATCGACCGAGTACGGGCCGAACGCCTTCTCGAAGCCCTTGATGTTGACGTTGATCGTCTGGTACGTGGTGGAGTGGGTACCGGCACTGGCGAAGGCAGTCTCCCAGTTCCAGTCACCCCGGTTGCCACGCGCACCGGCCAGCACGCGGTAGCTCTTGTCCGTGTTGCGCTGGCCGAAGTAGTTCGGGCCGGCATCCTGCAGCAGGTAGTTCAGGCCGACCACGCCGCCCATCATCGCCCTCATTTCCGGGCTGGCGTGGTTGTACTCGTTGTTCGGGCCCAGGAACGGGTACAGGAACTGGTTGACGGTGTTGCCGGTATTGCGCGAGAACCAGCTGGTCGGGTTGCCGGTGGTGGTGCCGTAGGTGCGCGGCGTGCCGCCGTTGGCGCGCAGGTCGATGTCGGTGTAGGTCGCCTCGGCGAAGATCTCGGTGCTGTCACCGACCAGGAACGTGCCGTTGAGGTAGGCGGTGTTGCGCTCGGACTTGGCGCCGGCATCGATCTCGTTGTTCATCCAGGTTTCCCAGACGCAACGCGGACCGGCCGCTTCACTGGTCAGCACGTTCTTGCAGCCCGGCGCAGCTTCCTGCACGCGACGGCCGGTGACCGGATCGAAGGCGAAGTAGCTGCCCGGGTTGAACTCGCCCGGCTTGCTGCCCACGCCCAGGCGCAGGTTGTTGAGGTAGTTCGGGTTGTTGACGTAGTACTGGTCGGGCCGCTTGTCGTAGAAGTCGCTGAGCGGGATCGCGTCGCGGCGGTACATGTTCACCGCGCCGTAGATGTTGAAGCGGTTCTCGGTCAGGTCACCGAAGCCGGCGGTGATGCTGGCCTGGCGCTCGCCGTAGGAGTCGATGCGCGAGGAGGTGTCGTTGGTGAAGCTGACCTCGGCACCCTGGAAGTTGCGCTTGGTGATCACGTTGATCACACCGGCCACCGCGTCGGTGCCGTACACCGCCGAGGCGCCGTCGGTCAGCACTTCCATGCGCTCGATGGCCGCAGCCGGGATCGCATCGATGTTGACGAACTGGGTCTGGAAGCCGGCCGGTGCACCGTAGTACGACAGGCGGCGACCATTCAGCAGCACCAGCGTGCCCTGTGCGCCCAGACCACGCAGGTTGGCCTGCGAGGCACCGTCGGAACCGGTGAACAGCGAACGTGCATCCTGCTGCGCCGGACGTGCGGCCGGCAGGTTGTCCAGCACCTGCAGCAGCGTGCGCGCACCCATGTTCTGGATGTCCTGCTTGCTGATCACCTGCACCGGCGAGGCGGTTTCAACGTCGGTGCGGCGGATGTTGGAGCCGGTGACCTCGATGCGGGCCAGGTCGGTGGCCTTGTCCTTGCTCTCCTGGGCGAAGGCAGGTACGGCGACCGAGAGCAGCGCGCCGGCGATGGCCAGCGACAGCGGAGCAATCGAACGACAGGGGGGGCGGTGGTGGCGTGCGGGCAACATCGGGGTTCTCTCCTGGCAGGGGTGCGGCGCGAATGGTGAATCGGCGGGCAAAACGCTCCCGGGCCACGGCCACGAGGGCCGTAGTCGGAATGGGCGGGGGAGGAGCGGTGTTACGAAGGGGTCATGGGGCGACGATGCTGGCGGAGTCGCCCTCCTGGCCGATCAGCACGGCATTGGCCCAGTTGGCGCAGACCTGGGCGGGTTGGCTGCCCTGCGCACCCAGCGTGCGCAGGCTCAGGGTGGAAAGGCCTCGGATGTCCAGCTCCGGCTTGACCACGCCGGGCGCCTTCACCAGGCCGCTGTCGTACAGCAGGCGGTTGTCACCCCAGACCTGGAACTGCAGGCCACCGGCAGCGCGGCAGGCGTCGTCGATTCCGAGGTCGGCACGCAGCAGGTGCCAGCCGCCCTGCAGGCGCAGGTCGATGCGGCTGTTGGCGCCGACGCCCAGGCCACGGCGGAACTGCAGTCCGTTCATGCGCATGCCGGCGTCGCCACGGAACGACTGGTCGGTGCGCACCTGGCTGGCCAGCGCGGCCGGCACCGGCAGCTCGGAGAGATAGCGCTGCCGGGCCGGTCGCTCCGGTTCCTGGTGTTCAAGAATGTGGAAGGTGGACAAGGCGATCGGGCCGACATCGCGCGGCTGCAGCGCATCGAAGGCGCGGGCGCTGCCCTGTGCGGCGGTCACCATCGGGTCGGTGCTGCTGGCGCCGTCGCCTTCGGGGTTCTGCACGCTCAATACGCGGAAGCGCAGCAGGCGGCCGGCGTGGGCCGGGAAGTCGATGCGCTGCATGCCTTCCTTCAGCTGCAGGCGGCCACGGGCGATCGGCTCGCCCCACTCGCCGTTGCTGTCGCCCAGGTACACCTCGTAGTCGCGCACCTGGCCATGCTTCCAGTTCTTGTCGTTGCGTGGCGCGATGTCGATGCCATCGATCATCTTCCGCTCGCCGAAGCCGATCACCCACTCGTGCGCACCGGTGCGCACGGCCTGGTTGCGCACGCTGCGGAACCAAGTAGCCGGATCGTCGTCGAAGGCATTTTCCAGCGCATGACCAGGCTCTTCGGCCGGGCGATTCACCACCAGCAGGCTGTCGGCCGGCAGTTCGCGGCCCAGCACCGGCGCGGCCGGATAGACGTCGTCGGCGACCGCCGCAGCCACCGCGAAGTCGAGCTGCAGCTGCAGCGGCTGGCGGATGTCCTGGGTGGCGGTACGCACGTGCAGCGTGCCACGGCGTTCCTTGGCATCGAAGTACCAGCCTTCGTTGGCGCTGTTGAAGGCGGCGACATCGGCCAACGCCGGCAGCGCGCGACCACCGGCCTGCACCGCGCGCGGCGCCTGGCGGCTGAGCACGCGCAGGCCGTAGCGGCGCTGCGCCAGCTGGCCGTTGTACTGGCCTTGCACGGCGTCGATCTGCACCTGCACCGGGCCACTGCCCTGTGCCGGCGCCTGCACGCGGATCTGCTGCGTGCTCGATTCGCCCTGCTGGTAGCGGCGGGTGTTGCCGTCGTCTTCATACAGCGTGTACTGCGAATCGCCCTGCGGGTACAGGTCGAACGTCACTTCGTCGAGAGGCTTCTCGCCGTCGAACAGCATCGACGGGTACATCGGCAGGATCGCGCCGGCACGCACGAACACCGGCAGCGTGTCCAGGTCCACCTGGCGGTCCAGCTGGCGGCCGTCGGCAGCGGCCTGCACGCGGCGGCCATCCCAGTAGTCGATCCAGCCACCAGCCGGCAGATGGATGTCGCGGCGCCAGCCACGGCTTGCGGCCTGGCTGCGGTACACCGGCGCCACCAGCAGGTCGCGGCCGAGCAGGAACTGGTACTTGTAGGTTTCGTCCTGCGCGTGCGGATCGCGCGGGTTGTCCCACATCAGGCCACGCACCGGCGGCGCGCCGGTCTGCGCGGCCTCGTGCACCAGCCCGTACATGTACGGGGTCAGGCGCATCTTCAACTTCAGGTAATCGCGGTTGATGCTTCGATAGGGCTCGTCGTACCACCACGGGTGCTTGCGCGCATTCGACGACCAGCCGCTCATGCCCATCAGCACCGGGGTGAAGGCCTTCCACTGCAGGTCGCGGGTGAAGGTCTCGGCGCTGCCACCGAAGATCGCATCGACATCGCCGCTGGCGTAGGCCATGCCGGACAGGCCCGAACCGACCAGGGTCGGCACATGCCAGCGGATGTAGTCCCAGCTGCTGCTCTGGTCGCCGGTCCATGCCACCGCATAGCGCTGGATGCCGGCCCAGCCCATCACCGTCCACAGGAACGGGCGCGAATCGGAATTGTCGAGGATGCCGTTGAATGCCTGGCGGTTGGCGTCCATCGCGAACTGATAGCCCTTGCCGGTCCAGGCCACGTCCAGCTTCTGCACGCGGCTGCCGGCCTTGCCCACTTCCCAGGCGATCTTGTCGACGCCGTTCTCGGTCCACAGGCCGGTGCGGAAGCCGTACTTGGCCAGCCCCTTCACCGTTTCCGGCAACTGCTTGTAACCGCAGCCGTAACCATCATTGGGCAGGATCCAGCCTCCGGGCATGTCGTTGGCGCGGTACTGCCTGGCCACGCTGTCGATCACATCCGGGGTGGTGCCGGTCGGGCCATCGCTCCAGCCTTCAGGAACGGTGCCGAGCTTCTTGCTGTTGTCGCCGTCGTTGTAGCAATCGGCATCGCCGTAGGACAGCGCCCAGCGCGCGACCATGTTCGGGCGGCCGGTCAGCTGGGTGTAGCGTTCGATCAGCTTCGGCAGATTGGCGCCGACGAAGTAATAGGCATCGAAGCGGTCTTCGCGATGCAGCAGCGTGGCCTGGTCGGCCTCGCGCAGGTCGTAGCTACCATCACTCCACGTGTTTCGCAGCATGCCCCAGCCGCGGCTGCTCAGCAGCATCGGGGCCGGGCTGGGGCGGTCGCCCTCTTCCCAACCGCCGGAATAGGACACTTCCAGCTCGCGGCCCTTGAACTGGTAACGGCCGTTCTGCTGGCCGCCACCGAAGTAGCCTTCATCGGCCTGCGAGGACAGCACCTGCACGCTCTGCGCCGCATCCAGATCCAGCGGTTGCAGTTCCTGCCAGAGCGCGGTGGGCTGGCCGTTGTCCAGCCGTTCCAGGCGCATGCGCAGCGGCTGCCGCTGTACATGCAGCACCAGTGCATCGGTGCGCACGCGTATTTCCTGTGCGTCTTCTTCCAGCTGCGCCTGCACGTTCGCCTTGGGCTGCGGCAGTACGATCGGTGCAGCCTTGTCGCCGGCACCGGTCAGCGTGCCGTTGCGGCCGGCCTGCACGCGGATGATGTCAGTGGCCGGCAGTTCGATGCGGATGCGCGCGCCCTTGTCGGTCTGCAGATCCCAGCCCTGCACGCCGTCGCGGCTGGCGCTGGCGCTGAGCGAACGCAGGTTGCCGACCGGCTCGGCCTGGGCCGGCATGGACGCCAACATCAATGCCGGCAACAGGGCCAGCATCAGCGGCGAGCGACGAACGCAGATTTCCACACGGACTCCCAACCCGTTCACCGGGCGTTTCGAAAGCGGTTGGGCCGACTCTAGGGCAGCGATTCGAAAGATGTCAACAAATTGAAAGGAAAAAGGAAGATATATTCCATTGAAACGAAAGTTGTTGCGCTGCAATACTTTGTGTAAGCGCTTGCAGCGGCCTGTTAAGCATTGTGCGATACGGCATTCGGCCCGTTCTTTCGTTTTCCCGAGCACACCCGGGCGGGAAAAGTCACCACGCCATTTTCTTTCTTTTTACTTTCGCTATTTGACATTTCGAAAGAAAACACAGATGGTGCGCTGGCCCAACTGGAACCTCCGAATGGACGTCACCCTGCTTTCCGATGTGTCCGCCTGGCAGCGCCTTGGCGGAGCCGATACCGCTACCGAAATCGCCCAGCAGCCTGCGCTGTGGGACGCCCTCGCACAGGACCTGTCGCGTGCCCGCGACCGCCTGCAGGCCTTCCTTGGCGACAGCCTCAACGATCCCAACCAGCGCGTGCTGTTCACCGGCGCCGGCAGCTCAGGCTTCATCGCCGAAATGGTGGCCGATGCGATCAATGCGCAATGGCCGGCCGAAGTGCGCGTGGTGCACACCACCAGCCTGCTGACCCACCCGGCGCTGTACCTGCAGCGCGAGCGCCCGACCCTGCTGGTCTCGTTCGGCCGTAGCGGCTCCAGCCCGGAAAGCGTGGCGGCGGTGGACCGCGTGCGCAGCGACGTGGATGACGCGCGCTTCCTCGACATCACCTGCAACGCCGATGGCGAACTGGCCCGTCGTGGTGCCGGCCGTGCCGATACCTGCACCCTGCTGATGCCGTCGGCCAGCTGCGACCGTGCCTTCGCCATGACCAGCAGCCTGACCTGCATGCTGCTGGCCGCACTGACCGTGTTCGACCGCTCGCCGTGGGATGCGCGTATCGCACGCCTGAAGCAGATCGCCGCGCTGGCCCGCGAAGGCCAGGCACAGTGGGATGCACCGGTGGCGGCGCTGGCGAAGCGCCCGTTCAACCGCATCATCTACCTCGGCAGCGGCCCGCTGGAAGCGCTGGCACGCGAGTGCGCGCTGAAGGTGCTGGAGCTGACTGCCGGCCGCGTGCTGGCGCTGGCCAACACGCCGCTGGGCTTCCGCCACGGCCCGAAGTCGACGCTGGACGGCAACACCCTGGTGGTGGTGCTGCGCAGCGTGCAGCCGCTTGCGCGCCGCTACGAACAGGACCTGCTGGAAGAACTGCGCCGCGATGGCGTGGCCGGCCACGTGCTGGCAATCGGCCCGCATTCGGACATCGGCGCCGATGACGAGTACACCCTCACCGTACCGGCACTGGACGATCCGTGGCTGGCACCGGTGTGGCTGGGCTTTGCGCAGCTGTTCGCGCTGCAGCGCTCGGCTGCGCTGGGCCTGACTCCGGACAACCCGTTCCCGGACGGCACCGTCAACCGCGTCGTCAAGGGTGTCACCATCCACCATGGCTGAGCTGATCGCCCACGCCTGCTACGGCATCGACATTGGCGGCACCAAGATCGAACTGGTGGCGTGCGATGCGGCGATGCAGGTCAGCTGGCGCCGCCGGGTGGCCACCCCGCAGGGTGACTACGACGGTTTCCTGCAGGCGGTGGTAACCCTGGTCGCCGAGGCCGATGCCGCGCTGGGCCGCAGTGATGCGGCGATCGGCATTGCGCTGCCCGGCGTGCGCGACCGCCGCAGCGGCCGCCAGCTCAGCGCAAACGTGCCTGCGTTGACCGGCCACAGCGTGGCGGCCGACCTGCAGGCGCGCCTGCAGCGGCCGCTGCATTTCGGCAACGACCTGCAGTGTTTTGCCCTGTCTGAAGCACACGGCGGTGCCGCCGATGGCTACCCCAGCATGTTCGGCGCCATCCTCGGCACCGGCGCTGGCGGTGGATTCTGCCTGCAGGGCCGCCTGCTGTCCGGTTTCAACGGCCTGGCCGGCGAATGGGGCCACTGGAGCGTGCCCGGTCATCTGCTGCAGCGCCATGGCCTGCCGCTGATCGACTGCGCCTGCGGCCTGCAGGGCTGCGTGGAGCGCTATGTGTCCGGCAGTGGCGTGGCGATGATCGAGCGTCACCTCGGTGGCAGCGCCGCCGACGCCAGCGCGGTGATCGCCCTGGCCGAAGCCGGCGATGCGCGCGCACGCAAGGCGCTGGACATCCATCGCGACCTGCTCGGCCACAGCCTGGCCGCGCTGGTGCTGGCGCTGGACCCGCACGTGATCGTGCTCGGCGGCGGCCTTTCGCAGTACGCGCCGCTCTACGAGCAACTACCCGCCGCCATCGCCGCCCATCTGTTCAAGGGTGTGCAGGTGCCACCAATCGTGCCGCCACGCTTCGGCGATGCCGGTGGCGCACGTGGTGCTGCCCTGCTCGCCTGCCAACCCTCGTTTTCCTGATGTCCGGAGCCTGACCATGTCCCCGTTGCAGACCCTGCTTGCCTCCCACCGCGCCGGTGCCAACGTCGGCCTGTACAGCGTCTGCTGCAGCAACGAGCAGGTGCTGCGCGCGGCCATGCACGTGGCGCTGGCGCATGGCACCGTGCTGCTGGTCGAGGCCACCTCCAACCAGGTCGACCAGTTCGGCGGCTACACCGGCATGACCCCGCCGCAGTACCGCGACTACGTGGGCACGCTGGCCGATGAAGAAGGCTTCCCGCGCGAACGGCTGATCCTGGGCGGTGACCACCTCGGCCCGAATGCCTGGCAGAAGCGCCCGGCTGCCGAAGCGATGACCCACGCGCGCGTGCTGATCGAGGCCTACGTCGCCGCCGGCTTCCACAAGATCCACCTCGACTGCAGCATGTCCTGCGCCGATGACCCGGTACCGCTGCCCGATGCCATCGTCGCCGCGCGTTCGGCCGAGCTGGCCGAGATCGCCGAACGCACCGCCGCCGAACACGGCCTGCCGCCGCCGGTCTACGTGATCGGTACCGAAGTGCCGATCCCCGGTGGCGAAGCCTCGCTGGCCGAAGGCCTGCAGGTGACCACGCCGGTCGCCGCCGCGCAGACCCTGGCCATCCACCAGCAGGCGTTCGATACCCCGCAGCTTCGCGATGCGTGGCAGCGCGTGATCGCGATGGTGGTGCAGCCCGGCGTGGACTTCGACCACAGCAGCGTGCACGAGTACGACGCGGCCGCCGCCAGCGCGCTGGCCGGCTTCCTCGAACAGCAGCCGCGCATCGTGTTCGAAGCGCATTCCACCGACTACCAGCGCGAAAGCGGCCTGCATGCACTGGTGCGCGATCACTTCGCCATCCTCAAGGTCGGCCCGGCCGCCACCTTCGCCTATCGCGAGGCGCTGTTCGCGCTGGCCGCGATTGAGGCCGAACTGCTGCCAGCCGCGCAGTGCTCGCGCCTGCCGCAGGTGCTGGACGAGGTGATGGTGGCGCAGCCGAAGTACTGGCAGTCCTACTACCAGGGCGATGACGCCGCACTGCGCCTGCTGCGCAGTTACTCCTTCAGCGACCGCTGCCGCTACTACTGGGGCGAGCCGGCGCTGGTGCAGGCGGTGCAGACCCTGTTCGCCAACCTGGAACAGCACGCGCCGCCGCTGGTACTGCTCAGCCAGTACCTGCCGGAGCAGTACCGCGCCGTGCGCGAGGGCAGCCTGGCCAACACCCCCACCGCGCTGGTGCAGCACCGCATCGGCCTGTGCCTGGGCGAATACGCCCGCGCCTGCAGCGCCAACCAGGCCGGAACCCGCGCGCACCACGCAGGCTCGGCTCCCGCCGTTGCTGCGAACGGCTAATCTCTACCTTTTCCCGCGAAACCGAGAATGGCCATGCGCAACACCCGCTCCCGCCGGCAACAGATCCTGCAGCTGCTGATCGAGCATGGCTCGGTGCAGGTGGCCGATCTGGTCGAGCGCTTCGGCGTGTCGGCGGTGACCATCCGTGCCGACCTGACCCACTTCGAGTCGCAGGGCCTGGCCAACCGCACCCACGGCGGCGCCACGCTGGTGCGCACGCCGCCGCAGGAACAGGACATCCACGAGAAGGACGCGCTGAACCTGCCGCTGAAGGAATCGATCGGTGCGCGCGCCGCGCGCCTGGTACAACCCGGCGACAACATCATCATCGACTCCGGCTCGACCACGATGACCCTGGCCCGCCACCTGCGCGCGCATCGCGACGTCACGGTGATGACCAATGGCCTGAACATCGCCTGGGAACTGGCCAATGCGGCGGGCATCACCGTACTGCTGACCGGTGGGCTGCTGCGCCAGCAGTCGCTGTCGCTGCAGGGCAGCCAGGCCGAAGCCAGCCTCAACTCGTACAGCTTCGACACCCTGTTCCTGGGCGTGGATGGCCTGGATCTGCAGTTCGGTCTGACCACCCACGACGAGGCCGAAGCCCGCCTCAACCACCGCATGGTCGAGCGCGCGCGCCGTATCGTGGTGCTGACCGACGCCTCCAAATTCGGCCGCGTCAGCCTGCACCGCATCGCACTGCTGGATCAGATCCACGCCATCATCACTGACGCCGGCATTGACGATGCAACCCGTGAGGGGCTGCAGCGGCTGGGCATCGAAGTGATCATCGCCGAGCCCACCGCATGACCGACACCCGCGCCCTGCATGGCCGCATCCTCACCCCGCTGGGTTGGCGGCGTGGCCACGTCCACTTCGATTCACACGTACGCCAGCTGCTGGTGGACGACCACAGCGGCGCTGACGACCTGCAGCTGCCGGTGATCCTGCCCGGCTTCATCGACCTGCATGTGCATGGCGCAGCCGGCGTGGACCTGATGCAGGGCGGCGACGTAGCACGCACCATCGCCCGCACCCATCTGCGCTTCGGTACCACCACGCTGCTGGCGACCACCATGACCGCCGGGCTGGACGAGATCGAATACGCGCTGCAGGGTGTGGCCGCCACCATGGCGGCGCCGGATGCCGACGCTGCCTGCATTGCCGGTGTGCATCTGGAAGGCCCGTTCATCAGCCCACAGCGCCTGGGCGCGCAGCCCAACCGCACGATCGAGGCGACGCTGGCGCTGGTGCAGCAGCTGCATGCGTTGGCGCCTATCCGGGTGATGACGCTGGCTCCGGAGATCGGTGAGCACACCGCGCTGATTCCCGCGCTTTCGGCAATGGGCATCCGTGTGCAGCTCGGCCACAGCGCCGGCACCTACGAAGAAGGTGTTGCTGCCCTGCAGGCCGGTGCCTCCGGCTTCACCCACCTGTTCAACGGCATGACCGGCGTCGATCACTATCGCCCGGGCATTGCGGCGGCGGCACTGGCACATGCGCAGTACGCCGAGATCATCCCCGACCTGCAGCACATCCATCCCGGCGTGATCCGCCTGGCCGCGCGCGCGATTCCGCGCCTGTACGCAGTGACCGATGCTACCGCCGCCACCGGCATGCCCGATGGCGAGTACGCGCTGGGCGAGCAGCGCGTGCACAAGTGCGGCGGCTGCGTACGCCTGGCAACCGGTTCGCTGGCCGGCAGCGCGCTGACCATGGACCAGGCGCTGCGCAACCTGGTGCGTGTGGGCTTGGACCTTGCCGATGCCTCGCAGCGTGTTTCCACCTTCCCCGCCGCGTATCTCGGCCTGGACGATCGCGGCCGCATTGCGCCCGACGCCCGCGCCGACCTGGTGGTGCTCGATGCCGAACTGCGCCTGCAGCAGGTGGTGGTTGGTGGGCGCGTAGTTGATCTGACCTGACGCACGCGATGCGGCCCGGACGCCGCGCGGGCTCCCTGTAGAGCATAGCCATGCTCGGCTCACCGCGCGAAGCGCGGCATGGGGAACCTCGATATCGGAACGGAAAGCAGCCGAGCATGGCTCGGCTCTACATGAAGCGCGCAAGCGCAATGCCTCAGCCACGCACCATCCCCGTTATTCCAGGAATACGCCGATGACCGCAGCCGCCGCACCTGCCGTACCCGTTTCCACCGCCCCGCGCTGGCCCGTACGCTACCTGCTCTTCATCGGCGGCCTCGGTGGCCTGCTGTACGGCATCGACATCGGCATCATCGCCGGCGCCCTGCCCTACCTGGAGGCAACGGCCAGCCACGCCTGGCAGCTCAGCAGCCAGCAGCTCGGTTTTGTCGTGGCTGCGGTGCTGCTGGGCAGTGTGTTGTCCTCGCTGTTCGCCGGCATGGTCGCCGACCTGATCGGCCGCCGCGGCGCGATGCTGCTGGCCGGCCTGCTGTTCACTGCCTCGATCCCGATCATGGCACTGGCCTCCGGCTACACGCCCTTGCTGCTCGGCCGGCTGCTGCAGGGCATCAGTGGCGGCCTGATCGGCGTGGTGATTCCGCTGTACCTGGCCGAAGTGCTCAGCCCGGAGCGGCGCGGACGCGGCGCGGCCATGTTCCAGCTGCTGCTGACCGTTGGCCTGGTGCTGGCTGCCCTGATCGGCCTGTACCACGCCCACGCCGTGGATGCCGCCGCTGAAGCCGTGCGTTCGCTGCCGGTGGCACTGCAGGCGCAGGAGCTGTTTGCGGTGAAGGACCACGCCTGGCGCACGATCTTCTGGACCTGCCTGGCGCCGGGTCTGCTGTTCTGCGCCGGCATCTTCTGGCTGTCCGAGTCACCGCGCTGGCTGGTGCGCCGCGGCCGCATCGATGACGCGCGCCGCAGCCTGCAGCGCGTGCTGCCGGCTTCGGAGGTCGAGCCGACGCTCGCACAGATCCAGGCACCGGAATCGAGCAGCAGCAGCGGCAAGCGCGACCCGCTGCTCAGCCGCCGCTACGTGGTGCCGTTCCTGCTCGCGTGCGTAGTGCTGGCCTGCACCCAGGCCACCGGCATCAACTCGGTGCTGGCCTACGCGGTGAACATCCTCAACCAGGCCGGCCTGTCCGGCTCGGTGGCCAACGGCGCCGACGTGGCGATCAAGCTGCTCAATGCGGTGATGACCGTGGTCGCACTGCTGCTGGTCGACCGCAAGGGCCGCAAGTTCCTGCTGATGCTCGGCAGCGGCGGCATCTGCGTGGCCCTGCTGGCAGCGGCGACGCTGTTCTTCCAGGCTGAGCGCGGTCGCACCGACGTGCAGCCGCAGCTGCAGGCGGCGGTCAGCGGCGATGGCCTGCAGCTGGTACTGGACGATACGCAGTGGCAGCGCTTGGGCGCTGGCATCGACAGCGAAGGCCGGCCGATGCAGCTGACCGTGTCGTATGCCTACGGCGACTTCACCAATGTGCGCGCCCTGCGCAGCGACAACCTGACCGACCGCGAGCTGCGCATCGAGCGTGCTGGCACTGTGCAGCCGGACAGCGTGATCGGCGCGTTCTTCCGCAAACTGCATCTGAACCCGTTCGCCGACCCGGCCGCTGCTGCGCAGGCGCCGCTGCGCATCGAACAGGCCCGCATCGGCCGTGTGCCGCCGCCGGCACACGGCTGGGCCGTGGCCGCCTGCATCCTGGTGTTCGTCGCGTTCTTCGCGGTCGGTCCGGGCGTATGCGTGTGGCTGGCACTGTCGGAGCTGATGCCGAACCGCATCCGCTCCAATGGCATGAGCATCGCGCTGCTGATCAACCAGTTCGTGTCGACCACCATTGCCGCGATCTTCCTTCCCACGGTGGGCCACTACGGCTACGCCAGCATGTTCGTGTTCTGGGCGGCGTGCACCTTCGTGTTCTTCCTGGTGGCCGCGTTCTGGCTGCCGGAGACCAAGGGCAAATCTCTGGAAGAGATCGAAGCCCGCTTCGCCCGGTAGTGGTCGACCTTGGTCGACCTCCGCGCGCAGCGCGGGTTCATGGCGCACCCGTCATTCGCCAGTGATGTGCTTCGCCAGCTCCCGCGCTTCGGCAACGCTGGACAACCCGCTCAGCATCATCGATTCGCCGAACGGCCCCTGCACCGTCGCCACCATCAGCACGCGGCCATCCACGCTGAGCGCCGCACGCTGGCCCACCAAGGCAGCGGTGCCATCGTGGATGCGCTGATGTGCCTCCGGCCGGTAGCGGATCTGCAGGCCCGGCTGCTTGCCTTCGTCCAGCACGTAGCGCACATCGGCGATGTCCGCGCTGCCGGCAATCGGCGGCTCGCGCAGGGCCAGGGTTTCGCCCTGCCACTGCACGGGCGTGCCCTTGCCGGTTGCATCGACCGCGCTCAGGCGCACATCCACGCCGGGGCGTGGCGCATGATTCTTGCCTGCCAACGCACCGGGCGTGGCGCCCGGCATGCATCCGGCCAAGCTCAATACCATGCCCAGCAATAGGGGAAGCGCAGCCCTCACTTCAGCTTCCGCAGCTTGAACGCCACCAGCACCTGCAGCAACCCGTACAGCAGGCTGCCGATGCCGATCCACAACGTGGTCACCGCCACGCCTGCATACGGATTGGCAGCGAACAGCAGGCCCAGCACCACCGCCAGCACGCCACTGAGAATCAGCAGCCACTCACCCTGGATCTGCTTGCGCACGCGGATCGCGAACACGATGCGATAGATACCTGCCACCAGCAGCCACGCTGCCAGGAAAAGCACCAGCACGCTGGCGGTGGCCAGCGGATTGATCACTGCCAGGATGCCGAAGCCCAGCGAGGCGATGACATACAGCGCCAGCCAGCCACGCGAGGCACCGCTGCCCCCGCTGACCAGTGCGAACAGGCTGATGACACCTTCAACGATGGCCATCACGCCCAGTGTCCACGCCAGTGCCATTGCCGCCGACAGCGGCCAGCCGATGGCGATGATGCCGAAACCCAGTGCGACGAGCCCGTACAGCAGCAGGATCCACCAGCTGCGCCCAACTGCCGACAACAAGGGAGACAAGGGGGAATTCATGGCCACTCCTTCGATCCGGAACCGGGCTCATCCTAGCCCCTGTGGATGAAGAGGGCGATCACGGCGCCCGCGCGCAGACCCACACGCGCACCTCCGCAGCGCCGACCAGGCGCAGCGTCTCGGCGACCTCCATCACCGTGCTGCCGGTGGTCATCACGTCATCGACCACGGTCAGCCGCGTGGGCACCGGACCACGGACAGCAAACGCATCGAACAGATTTTCCCTGCGTTGTTCGGCCGTGCGTTCGGACTGCGGTGCGGTGTGGCGGCGCCGGTACAGCCCTTGCCAGACCGGCATCGGCAGCAACCGGCATAGCTCGCCCGCCTGGTTGTAGCCGCGCTGGCGCAACCGGCGATTGTGCAGCGGAACCGGCACCAGTGGCGGACACCACCAGGGCGGCGGCGCGCGCTGCATCAACTGCGCGAGCAGGCGACCCGCTGCGAGATCCTGATGGAACTTGTAGCGCACCAGCAACTGGTCGACCGGCGACAGGTACAACAAGCTGGCATGGGTAGCGGCCTGCGGTGGCGCTTCCTCGCGGCAGCTGCCGCAGACGATCAGGGCGTTGTCGGGCAGCGGCAGTGCGCAGCGCAGGCAGGCGCGGCCCGACCACGGAAGTTCCGCATAGCACGCGGCGCACAGATCCAGCCCATCGTGGCCGGGGTCGTTGCAGACCAGGCAACGCAATGGCAGCAGAACGCGGAGCAGCGCGTGAGGGACAGTGCTTGCCGCGTGCAGGAAGTTGATGCGCATGCGCCAGCCTTCCATCGCTGCGTCAGCTTCACCATCAGCGGACCGCGTGCTGCGGTGTCAGCGCTATCTGTTACCGCGCCGCCCTTCAGGGCGCGCGTTCGCGATCCCCGGCATCCGACGGCGCCACGGCGGGCATCATCAACAACTCCGCCAGCCCGCGATAGATCGGCACCCGGCACACCAACCCGGACACGCCGCGCGCGATCAGCACCGTGGCCAGGATCGGCAGCAGCAGATCACCACTGTCGGTCAGCTCCAGCGAAATCACCGCCGAGGTCAACGGTGCCTGGGTGACGCCGGTCAGATAGGCGCACATGCCCAACAGCACGAACGCACGCGGATCCACACCCGGCATCAGCACCGCGAGGTTGTGCCCAAGGCCGGCTCCGACCGCCAGCGCCGGCGAGAACAGGCCGCCGGGGATGCCCGCCACGTAGGACGCCAGATTCGCCAGCAGCTTCATCAGACCGAATTCATGGCCCACCATCGCCTGCCCCTGCACCAGGCTGCGCGCTTGCTCGTAGCCGGTGCCGAACGCGCCTTCACCGAAGGCCAGGGCGAGCAGTACCACCACCAGGCCGCAGCCTGCCGCCAGCAGCACGGGATGCCGCTGCCGCAACTGGCCCAGCCAACGCGGGCGGCCCGCCGCACTGGCCAGCACCGCGCGCGCGAACAGGCCTCCGAGCAGCCCGGCCACCACGCCGCACAACAGGATCGCCAACCAGCCCTGTCCCAGCGGCAGCCGCGCGCTTACATGGCCGAAGTAGGTGTAGTTGCCCAGCAGTCCGAGCGATACCACGCCGCCGACGATCACCGCGGTCAGCAGGGTGCCGGAGAAGCGATGCTCGAAACGGCCGCTGAGCTCCTCGATGGCGAAAACGATACCGGCCAGCGGCGTGTTGAACGCCGCCGCGATGCCGGCAGCACCACCGGCCAGCAGGAAGTGCGAGAGTTCGCGCGGGTCCTTGAAGCCGAACCAGCGGCCGAACAGGTACATCAGGCTGGCGCCCACATGCACCGTCGGGCCTTCACGGCCAACGGACGCGCCGCCGAGCAGCGACAACGAGGTCAGCAGCAGCTTGCCGGCCGACACCGCAGGCGAAAGGTTGGTTTTCCGGAACGACTCATCTGGCTTGTCCAACGCAGCGATGACCTGCGGAATGCCGCTGCCGCGGGTGGGTTTCAGCACGCCCGCGGTCAGCCAGGCCAACAGCGCGAAGATGCCCGGCGTGAGCAGCAGGGCCCACCACGGCGAGTGCGAGGTGATGCGCTGGAACAGGTGGAAGGCCGCATCGCTGGCCTTGGCGAACAGGATCGCCACCAGTGCCACGGCCACGGCGCCGCCCCAGAGCGCGGCGCGGCGGCGCCAGGCCTCGCTGAGAACCAGCGCGGTGATTCGGCCGCGGAGGCGGTAAAGATCGATCATGGGAAAGAGTCTGCGCGCCAGCGCTTGCGTTGGGCAGCGGCCACTGTGGCCGGAGGCCTTGCAGGATGCGGTGAAATGCGGCGCATCCTTCGGACTTGATTGAACGGCTGGACTGTAAACTATTTTCATTAATGGATGGTTGACAGTGCGGACGCACCCACCCACACTGCCGCCCTCGCTCCACTCGTACCCAAGGTCCCGCCATGGCTGCTGCCATCCGCCACGACTGGCAACACGACGAACTGCAGGCGCTGTTCGATCTGCCGTTCCCCGAGCTGCTGTTCCGCGCCGCGGCGGTCCACCGCGAGCACTTCGACCCCTCGCAGGTGCAGGTCTCCACGCTGCTGTCGGTGAAAACCGGTGGTTGCCCGGAAGACTGCGCGTACTGCCCGCAGGCGCAGCGCTACAACACCGGGGTGAACGCGCAGAAGCTGATGGAGACCGACGCGGTGCTGGCCAAGGCACGCCAGGCCAAGGCCGCTGGCGCATCGCGCTTCTGCATGGGTGCCGCGTGGCGTTCGCCGAAGGACCGCGACATTCCGAAGGTGGCGGCGATGATCGCCGGGGTGAAGGCGCTGGGCCTGGAGACCTGCGCCACGCTGGGCATGCTCAGTGGTGAGCAGGCGCGTGCGCTGAAGGATGCGGGCCTGGACTACTACAACCACAACCTCGACACCGCGCCGGACTACTACGATTCGATCATCCACACGCGCCAGTACCAGGACCGCCTGGACACGCTGGAGCACGTGCGCGATGCCGGCCTGAAGACCTGCTGCGGCGGCATCGTCGGCATGGGCGAGACGCGCGCGCAGCGCGTCGGCCTGCTCCTGGCACTGGCCACGCTGCCGGCGCATCCCGATTCAGTACCGATCAACAAGCTGGTGCAGGTGGCGGGTACGCCGCTGCACGGCAGCGCCGAGCTGGACCCGTTCGAGTTCGTGCGCATGATCGCAGTGGCGCGCATCGCCATGCCGCGCTCGATGGTGCGGTTGTCCGCCGGGCGCGAGGCGATGAGCGACGAGCTGCAGGCGCTGTGTTTCCTGGCCGGTGCCAATTCGATCTTCTATGGCGACAAACTGCTGACCACCGGCAACCCGGAAAGCGAACGCGACCTGGCCCTGTTCGCACGCCTGGGCCTGCAGCCGATGGCGGTGCAGGTCGATGCCGAGGGCCACGATCACGGCGGCACCGTGCACGCTGATATCAGTGCCGATGCGCCGGCCTGTGGCTGCGCTCACGCGGCCTGAGACGGGATGCAGGCAGGCGCCGCGGCAACGCGCTACCCTAGCCGCCCCGTCGACGCATTCAGCCACCATGGCCCGCCCCGACCTGACCGCCCGCCTCCACGCCCAGCGCGCCCTGCGCGATGCCCAAGGCCGTCGCCGCCCGCGACGCACGGTCACCCGTCGTGATGGCGTGCGCCTGGAAGTGGACGGCCAGTGGCTGACCGGCTTCTGCAGCAACGACTACCTTGGTCTGGCCCAGCAGTTCAGCGTGGTCAACGCGCTGCAGGACGCCGCGGCACGCGAGGGCGCCGGCGCCGGTGCCTCGCACCTGGTCTGCGGCCATCATGCTCTGCATGAGGCGCTGGAACGCGAGGTAGCCGAGTGGCTGGGCTATCCGCGTGCGCTGCTGTTCGGCAGTGGCTTCGCCGCCAACCTGGCCGTGCAGCAGGCGCTGCTGAGCGAAGAGAACGATGTCTGCGTACAGGACAAGCTCAACCACGCCAGCCTGCTTGATGCCACCCGGTTGGCCGGTGCACGCCTGCGCCGCTATCCGCACCTTGATGCCGAAGGCGCGATGCGTCAGCTCAAGCACGCGCCCGATGGCGCGGCGATGCTGGCTACCGATGGTGTCTTCAGCATGGATGGCGACATCGCACCGCTGCGTGCATTGTCGCTTGTGGCACGCCTGCAGCAGGCGCTGTTCTACGTCGATGACGCACACGGTGTAGGCGTGGTCGGTGATGGCCGCGGCGCCGTCGCGGCCGCTGGTCTGGGCGTGGACGATGTGCCGCTGCAGCTGGTCACGCTGGGCAAGGCGCTGGGCGGTTCCGGCGCACTGGTACTGGGCCGCGACGACCTGATCGAGCATCTGGCCGAAACCGCACGTCCCTACATCTACACCACCGCCGTGCCACCGGCGATGGCAGCTGCTGCGCTTGAAGCAGTGCGCCTGGCGCGTCGCGACCACTGGCGCCGCACCAAGCTGACCGACCTGATCGCGCTGTTCCGCAGCGAAGCGCGTCGCCATGGGCTGGACCTGATGGCTTCGGAAACGCCGATCCAGCCGCTGCTGTGCGGCGATGACCATACCGCCGTTGCGATGTCCACGACGCTGGAACAGGCCGGCTGGCTGGTCGGCGCAATCCGCCCACCGACGGTGCCGGAAGGCAAGGCACGCTTGCGCGTGACGCTGTCCGCGCTGCATACGCCGGAACAGGTGCGCGGCCTGGTGGAGGCCATCGCCAGCGCGCGCGACCGCGTGACCCTGGCCGTGCGTGAAGCCGCACCACCGCCGCTGCCCGCCTTTGCCTGAGTTCCGTGTAGTTCCCCATGCATATTGAAGTGACCGGCCGTGGGCCGGATCTGGTACTGATCCATGGCTGGGCCCTGCAGGGCGGTGTGTTCGCGCCGCTGGTGCAGCGCCTGGCGGACCAGTTCACCCTGCACCTGGTCGACCTGCCCGGCCATGGTCACAGCCGCGACGACACCACGCCGCTGCGCCTGCCGTTCGTGGTCAATGCCATTGCCACGGCCACGCCGCCGGCGGTGTGGTGTGGCTGGTCGCTGGGCGGCCTGTTCGCGCTGCATGCGGCGGCCACCCTGCCGAAGGTGCGCGGACTGGCGATGATCGCCGCCACGCCGCGCTTCGTGCGTGGCGAAGACTGGCCGCACGCGGTGGAACCGGCAGTGTTCGAGCAGTTCGGCCGCGAGCTGGCCAGCGACTTTGGTGGCACGCTGGAGCGCTTCCTGGCGCTGGACGTGATGGGCTCGGCGCACGCCCGCGAGGAGCTGCGCACCCTGCGCCAGCGCCTGGTCGAGCGCGGTGCGCCCACCGAACGTGCGCTGCTGGAGGGCCTTCGCCTGCTGGAAAGCACCGATCTGCGCGGCGCACTGCCGACGCTGGGCAAACCGAGTCTGTGGATCGCCGGCCAACGCGACCGGTTGGTCTCATCGACGGCGATGCAGGCCGCCGCGGCACTGGCCCCGGGCGGGCAGGCGCTGACCATCGCCCACGGCGGCCACGCACCCTTCCTCGGCCATGCCGACGAGGTCGCCGCCGCCCTGCAACACTTCGTTGCCGGCCTGTCACCGGCCGATGGCGGACAATGAGCGCCTTCCGAATTCCGCAGGACTGACGCATGGATCTGGGTATCAATGGCCGCTGGGCACTGGTCTGCGGCGCAAGCAAGGGGTTGGGCCTGGGCTGCGCGCGCGCGCTGGTGCGCGAGGGCGTCAACGTGGTGATCGTCGCTCGTGGCGAAACGGCGCTTCAGCAGGCTGCCGAGGAGCTGCGCGCGCTGTCCGGCGTCGCTGAAGTACGCGCGGTCGCCGCCGACGTCACCACCGAAGCCGGCCGTACCGCAGCGCTGGCCGCGTGCCCGCAGGTGGACATCCTGGTCAACAACGCCGGTGGCCCGCCGCCCGGTGACTTCCGCACCTTCGAGCGCGACGACTGGATCGCTGCACTGGACGCCAACATGCTGGCGCCGATCGCGCTGATCCGCGCCACCGTCGACGCGATGATCGAGCGCGGCTTCGGCCGTATCGTCAACATCACCTCGTCGGCGGTGAAAGCCCCGATCGATATCCTGGCGCTGTCCAACGGCGCGCGCAGCGGCCTGACCGGCTTCGTCGCCGGCCTGTCGCGCCGCACCGTGGTCCACAACGTCACCATCAACAACCTGCTGCCCGGCCAGTTCGACACCGACCGCCTGCGCGCCAACTTCGCCCACAGTGCCGGCAAGGACGGCGATGCTGGCGAAGTGGCCGAGCGCCGCCGCCAGCAGATCCCCGCCGGCCGCTTCGGCACGCCGGATGAATTCGGCGCCGCCTGCGCCTTCCTGTGCAGCGCACTGGCCGGTTACCTCACCGGGCAGAACCTGCTGATCGATGGCGGCGCCTACCCCGGTACGTTCTAAGAGACTCCTGCAATGCCGTCCCACTTCGATGCCCGCCACGTCCGCCGCGCGTTCGCCCGTGCCGCCAACAGCTACGACGCCGCCGCCGCCCTGCAGCGCGAAGTGCAGTCACGGCTGATCGAATCGCTGGACTACCTGGAGGCACGCAAGCCCGAGGTGGTGCTGGACATCGGTGCCGGTACCGGTCATGCCAGCGCCCTGATGAAGAAGCGCTGGCCGAAGGCGCAGGTGATCGCGCTGGACGTGGCGCTGCCGATGCTGGACCAGGCCAAGCGCCAGGCCGGCTGGTGGAAGCCGTTCCAGCGCCTGTGCGGCGACGCCGCTGCGCTGCCGCTGGCCGACAACAGCGTGGATGTGATCTTCAGCAACCTGTGCCTGCAGTGGGTGGACGATCTGCCGGCGGTGTTTGCCGGTTTCCGTCGCGTGCTCAAGCCCGGTGGCCTGCTGCTGTGTTCCACCTTCGGCCCGGAAACGCTGGTGGAACTCAACGAGGCATTCGCCGCTGCCGATGACCGCCCACACGTAAGCCGCTTCGCGCAGATCGCACAGTTCGGCGATGCGCTGATGATGGCCGGCTTCCGCGACCCGGTGCTGGATCGCGATCTGTTCACCCTGACCTATGACGACCTGCCGTCGCTGATGCGCGAACTGCGTGCGATGGGCGCGACCAATGCGCGGGTGGACCGACGCCACACGCTGACCGGGCGTGGTCGTTTCGCGGCGGCGGCAGCGGCGTATGAACCGATGCGGCGCGCCGACGGCAAGCTGCCCAGCAGCTGGGAAGTGATCTATGCCCACGCCTGGGCACCGGACCCGGGCGCACCGATCCGCGAAGGCGGACATGACGTGGCCTCGGTGCCGGTGTCGGCGATTCCGATCCGGCGCAAGCAGACCTGATCGTCCGGTAGTGCCGGCCGCTGGCCGGCAACCTCACGATTCCATGGTGGGGCGCGGCCGGCCCGCCGGCCGCCCCACACCCATCAACCCCCCCCCCCCCG
>NZ_JBJNRH010000006.1:65795-119021 GCF_045809185.1 Nocardiopsis yanglingensis
GGGGTTGGGCGGCGGGGGGGCCGCCACCCCCCCTTCTCGTGGGGGGGCAGCGGCGGCCCGGCGCCCGCCACTACCGCATTCCACACCGCACGCGAATCGCTCTGGTAGGTGCCAACCTTGGTTGGCACACCCCGTCAGATCGCGTTACGGCCGGCATCGTGCCAACCAAAGCAGGCCGCTGCTCAGGTATTGGCCGGCGAGCTCAGCGGCGGGCGCACCAGGTCGCGGTGGAAGAAATAGATTTCCTGCACCAGGAAGCGCCAGCTGGTGTGGAAGCTGCGGAAGCGCGTGCTGGGCGTGGACGAGGCCAGCGCATCGATGCCCAATGCCTTGCTCAGGCGCAGCGCGCGCGCCATGTGCAGCGGGTCGCTGACGATGATCACCCGGTGCAGGTCGCGCTGGTCCATCAGCCGCTTGGCTTCGACCAAGTTCTGCACGGTGTTGCGCGAAGCGGTTTCGATCAGGATCGCGTCGTCCGGCACGCCATGCTTGAGCGCATAACGCCGCGCCACCTGCGATTCGGAGAAGCGCGCGCCGGTACCACCGTAGCCACCGGTGAAGATCAGCAGTGGCGCGTACTGGGCCTCATACAGATCCAGGCCGTGGCGGATGCGTTCCTCGAATACCGGCGACGGCTTGGCGTCGTAGGCCGCTGCGCCGAGCACGATGATGGCGTCGGCCTTGGCGGCCTGGTCACGCTCGCCGACCCAGACGATCCAGGCAGTCACGCCCAGCAGCCAGATCACCAGCACCACGAACAGCCGCCACAGCCAGCCCAGCAGGCCGGTGCGATGGCGGTTGCGCTCGCGGCTCAAGGCGCCCCCCAGCGAAGTGCTGGCAGGTCGACATTGCCACCGGACAGCACCAGGCCCACGCGCAGGCCGGCAAAACGCTGCGGCTGTGCCAGCACCGCGGCCAGCACGGTAGCCGAGGACGGCTCGACCACCTGCTTGAGCACCTCCCACAGCAGTCGCATCGCGGCCATCGTCGCCGCGTCATCGACCACGATCACCTCGGCACCAGCCGCACGCAGCAGTTCGAAATTGGGCGCGCCGATCAGCGTACGCAGCCCATCGCAGATCGTGTCCGGGGTGAATGCCCCCTGGCGCTCGCCTGCGGCCAGTGATCGCGCGGTGTCGTCGGCACCGGCCGGCTCGGCCAGCACCAGGCGCGTCTGCGGGCTGGCATGCTGCAGCGCCAGGGCAGTACCGCTGGCCAGGCCACCACCGCCTACCGGCACCACCAGCACATCAAACGGGCCGTCGCTGTGCAGCAGTTCCAGCGCCGCGGTGCCCTGTCCAGCCATCACCGCCGGGTCCGCATACGGATGGACCAGGGTCGCTCCGGTATCGGCCTGCACCTTGGCGCAGGTGGCCTCACGGTCGGCAATGGTCGGCGGACAGCGCCAGAGCGTCGCGCCATGGCGCGCAATGTTGGCCAGCTTGGCCGCCACCGCACCTTCGGGCACCACCACGTGGCAGGGAATGCCACGGGTACGCGCGGCCAGTGCCAGGGCGGCGCCATGATTGCCGGAGGAGTGGGTGACTACACCGGCACTGGCGCGATCGGCCTCCAGTGACCAGACCGCGTTGCAGGCACCACGGAACTTGAATGCGCCACCGCGCTGCAGGTGCTCGGCCTTGAACGCCAGCCGCGCGCCGGCCAGCGCATCGAGCGTGCGCGAGCGCAGCACCGGCGTCACGCTGGCGTGCGGGGCGATCCTCGCGGCAGCAAGCAGGACGTCATCGGCGCGGGGCAACAGTGAATCGCTCATGACGCAAGATTAACGTATGGCTTCGCGCTGGCGACCGGGACACAGGTCATGCCAGCATGCAGCCCTACGCCTCCATTCATCCTGGCCGGCGGAATTAAGGGCCGATTCAACGCTGGCGCCCGAAGCTGACTGCACACCCGTCCTCTGGGGGGACCCACCATGAAAACGCGCCTGATGCTTGCCGGTGGCCTGTTGCTGGCCCTGACCGGCTGCACCACCTACGACTATGTCGGCGGCGGCCGCAGCGGCAGCTACTACCACGGTGCGCCGTCGGTGGAATACCGCTACCCGGCCGGCTACCCCTACAACTATGGCCCCTACTACGGTGGCTATGGCGGTTACTACGGCGGCTACGGCAACCCGTATTACTCGCGACCGATCTACCGCCCGCCGCACAACCACCGCCCGCCGCCGCGTCCGCCCGGCAACGGAGGCGAGAACCGTCCGCCACCGCCGTCGCGGCCGTCGTACAACGGGGGCTCGCCGTGGCGGAACATGGACTCGATGCGCCGCCCGCCGCAGTCCGGCGTGCGACCGTCGGCCCCTCCGCCGCAGGCCCGTCCGGCGCCGGCGCCGAGCGCGCCAAGGATGAACGGTTCCCCCTGGCGCAACATGGATCGTGCGACACAGCGCACAGTTGAGCGCTGAACCGTCTTGCATTTCACACGGTCTAAGCCGCAATCTACGCGGACAGTGACGGCCCGCGTCACAAAGTGACAAAAACGACACGGGCCGCCGCAAAAAGCTCTACGTCGATATCCGACAGGAACATCTGGATCCCCCCTGTTCCGGCCCTGTCGGATGTCGGCACCTCTGAAGGCAGACGGCCCCGCGATGCGGGGCCGTTTGTTTTCGGCGAGAGCCCCAGCGTCAGTAGATCCACGCCATGCGTGGATGGGGCCTTCCCGACAGCCCAAAAAAACAGGGCCGGACAGTCCCCCGACTGCCGGCCCTCTGCTCCCCCACCGTGCGCCTGTACCGGCCCCTGTTCCAATTCCGGTCACGGGCGCCTACGGCGCCAGCCACGATGGGTGCTATTGGGTTATCTGCAAAAATCCTGCCAACTTTAGGGCTGATTTCGGCGCCGGCCGGCCGGCACCGACGTCCCGGCCCCGAATGGCGCTAAAATCGCCACCCCGGCGCCGCCCCCCGGCCGCGCCCGCCCCCAGCTGAACAGCCCCCATGAATCCGTCCTTCCATCGTTACGACGTCATCGTCATCGGCGGTGGCCACGCTGGCACCGAAGCCGCGCTGGCCGCGGCCCGCACCGGCGTGCGCACCCTGCTGCTGACCCACAACATCGAAACGGTGGGCGCGATGAGCTGCAACCCGGCCATCGGCGGCATCGGCAAGGGCCACCTGGTCAAGGAGATCGACGCCCTGGGTGGCGCGATGGCGCATGCCGCCGACCGCGCCGGTATCCAGTGGCGCACGCTCAACGCCTCCAAGGGTCCGGCCGTGCGTGCCACCCGCTGCCAGGCCGACCGCAACCTGTACCGCATGGCGATCCGCGCCATCGTCGAAGGCCAGGCCAACCTGACCGTGTTCCAGGCCGCAGTAGACGATCTGGTGATCGAGGGCGACGCCGTGCGCGGGGTCATCACCCAGACCGGCCTGCGTTTCGACGCCGAAGCGGTGGTGCTGACCGCCGGCACCTTCCTGGCCGGCAAGATCCATGTCGGGCCGACCCAGTACGCCGCCGGCCGCATGGGCGACCCGCCGGCCACCACGCTGGCCGCGCGCCTGCGCGAGCGCCCGTTCCAGGTCGACCGCCTGAAGACCGGCACGCCGCCGCGCATCGACGGCCGCTCGCTGGACTACAGCGTGATGGACGAGCAGCCTGGCGATTCGCCGCGCCCGGTGATGTCCTTCCTCGGCTCGGTGGACGAGCATCCGCAGCAGGTCAGCTGCTGGATCACCCACACCACCGAACAGACCCACCAGATCATCCGCGATGCGCTGCACCGCTCGCCGCTGTACAGCGGCCAGATCGAAGGCATCGGCCCGCGCTACTGCCCGTCCATCGAGGACAAGGTGGTGCGCTTTGCCGAGAAGGCCAGCCACCAGATCTTCGTCGAACCCGAAGGCCTGGGCATCGTCGAGATCTACCCCAACGGCATCTCCACCTCGCTGCCGTTCGACGTGCAGCTGGAGATGGTGCGCAGCATCCGCGGCTTCGAGAACGCACACATCACCCGCCCCGGCTACGCGATCGAGTACGACTTCTTCGATCCGCGCGGGTTGAAGGCCTCGCTGGAAACCAAGCTGGTCAACGGCCTGTTCTTCGCCGGCCAGATCAACGGCACCACCGGCTATGAAGAAGCCGCCGCGCAGGGCCTGCTGGCCGGCCTCAACGCCGCACGCCAGGTGCGTGGGCTGGACGGCTGGTGCCCGCGTCGCGACGAAGCCTACCTGGGCGTGCTGGTGGATGACCTGATCACCCACGGCACCAACGAGCCGTACCGCATGTTCACCAGCCGCGCCGAGTACCGGTTGCAGCTGCGCGAAGACAACGCCGACCAGCGCCTGACCCCGGCCGGCCGCGGGATGGGCCTGGTCGATGATCGTCGCTGGAGCGCGTTTGAGACCAAGCAGGCGGCGGTGGAAGCCGAGCGTGCACGCCTTGGTGCACTGTGGGCGACCCCGGCCAATGCACTGGGCCGCGAAGTGAACGAAACGCTGGGCGTGGCGGTCAGCCGCGAAACCAACGTACTGGACCTGATCAAGCGCCCCGAGCTGGATTACGCCAAGCTGATGCAGGTGCCCTCGCTGGGCCCGGCCGTGGCTGACGGCAAGGTGGCCGAGCAGGTCGAGATCGGCGTGAAGTACGCCGGCTACCTGGACCGCCAGCGCGAGGAGATCGAGCGCCAGCAGCGGCATGAAGCCACGCCGATCGCTGAAGCCTTCGACTACGCGACGGTGCGCGGGCTGTCGGCCGAAGCACTGCAGAAGCTGGAGCGTGTGCGGCCGCAGACCATCGGTCAGGCGCAGCGCATCCCGGGCATGACCCCGGCAGCGATCTCGCTGCTGCTGGTGCACCTGGAGCGGGCGCGCCGCGGCCGCGTGGCGTAACGCGGTCGAACCTGCTTGTGGTGGGTGCCGATCTTGGTCGGCACGAATCATCTGATCGCATGCTTTCGTGCCGACCAAGGTCGGCACCTACCAGAGCGGATCACGTGCAGCAATGCAGTAGATCCACGCCATGCGTGGATGAACAACACAGCGCCGGTCAAGGTCGGCATCTACCGGAACGAACGCGTTACCGTGCGTCGGCGCCACCGCCCAGCACCTTGAACAACGTCACCCGGTTACCCGCTTCCTGCTGCTGCAGCGCGATCAGGTCCAGCTGCGCGGCATACAGGCTGCGCTGCGCATCCAGCGCCTGCAGATAGCCGTCCAGCCCGGTGTGGTAACGCGCGTCAGCCAGCGTGTAGCTGCGCTGGCTGGCGGCCACCAGCGCACGCTGGGCTTCCATCTGCGCAGTCAGGTGATCGCGCGTGGCAAGCGCATCGGCCACTTCGCTGAAGGCCTGCTGGATCGACTTCTCGTACTGCGCGATGCCGATGTCCTTGCCGATCTTCGAGGCATCCAACGAGGCCTTCAACGCACCGGCATGGAAAATTGGCGCGGTGATGCTGGGCGCGAGCGACCAGCCGCGGGTGCCGGCCGAGAACAGCGTCGACAACGCGGTGGAGCTGTGGCCGTAGTTGGCAGTCAGCGTCAGCGTCGGGAAGAACGCAGCGCGCGCGGCACCGATATCGGCATTGGCTGCCTGCAACGCGTGTTCGGCGGACAACACGTCCGGGCGCTGCAGCAGCACGCTTGAGGGCAGGTTGGAAGGCAACGGCGCCAGCGCCACGGTGCCGTCCAGTGCCTGCGCGCTCGGCAGCAATGCCGCGTCCAGCGGCGCGCCCACCAGCAACTGCAGCGCATCACGATCCTGCGCCTGCTGGGTCTGCAGCCTGGCCAGCGCAGCGCGCGCGGCTTCCACGCTGGTCTGCACCTGCGACAGGTCCAGGCCCGAGGCCAACCCCTGTGCGTGGCGGGCCTCGGTGCGCTGCAGGGTCTGCTGATGGCTGTCCAGGGTCTGCCGGGTGAACGCCAGCGACTGCTCGTCCGCCGCCAGCGCCAGCCACGCCGTGGCCACTTCGGCCACCAGGCTGGTGCGCGCGGCGCGCTGGTTCTCGGCGCTGGCCAGCCAGTTCTGCAGGGCCTCGTTCTTCAGGCTGCGGATGCGCCCGAACAGGTCCAGTTCCCAGCTGCTGATACCCACCTGCACCGCATCGGATTCGGTCACCTGAGTGGCACCGGTCTCGCTGTTGGCATCACTCACCCGCGAGCGGGTGACGCTGCCGCTGGCATCCACCGATGGCAGCAGCGCCGCGCGCTGGATACGGTATTGCGCGCGTTCCTTCTCCACCTGCAGCACCGCCACGCGCAGGTCGCGGTTGTTCTGCAACGCCAGCGCGATGACCTGCTGCAGGCGCGGTTCCAGGAACACCTCGCGCCAGGCCGGCATCGCCAGTGCCGGCTCGGCCTCGCCGGTGGCGGCATTGCCGAACTGTGCCGGCACCGGCGCCTCGGGGCGCTGGTAGTGCGGTGCCATGCTCACGCAGCCGCCCAGCACGGTGGTCATCGTTGCGGCCGCCAGGGCGCGCAGCAGCATCGGCTTCATGGGCTTGCCTCCGTGGCAGTGGCTTCGGCCGGCGCACGGCCCGGGAACAGGCGCCGCACCAGCAGATAGAACAACGGCACGAAGAACATGCCCAGTACCATCGAGGCGACCGTACCGCCGGCCACGCCGGTACCCAGCGAACGGCGCGCGGCCGAACCGGCGCCGGTGGCGAATACCAGCGGCAACACGCCCATCAGGAACGCCAGCGAGGTCATCACGATCGGCCGCAACCGCAGATAGACCGCCTGCAGGATCGCTTCGCGGGTGCGCTTGCCCTGCTGCTCGAGGATGCGTGCGAACTCGACGATCAGGATGCCGTTCTTCGCGGCCAGACCAATCGTGGTCAGCAGGCCGACCTGGAAGTACACGTCGTTGTTGAGGCCACGCAGGTTCATCATCAACACGGCACCGAACACGCCCAACGGCACCGCCAGCATCACCGCGAACGGCACCGCCCAGCTTTCATAAAGCGCCGCCAGGCACAGGAACACGAACAGCAGCGAGATGGCGTACAACATGGGCGCCTGGTTGCCCGACAGCTGCTCCTGGTAGGCCATGTCCGACCACGCGTGGCTGAAGCCTTCCGGCAGTGTGTCAGCCAGCCGCGCGATCTCGGCCATCGCCTCGCCGGAGCTGACGCCCGGCGCCGGCTGGCCGGTGATCTCCATCGCCGACACGCCGTTGTAGCGCTGCAATGCGGCCGGCGCGCTGGTCCAGTGGGCGCTGACCAGCGACGACAGCGGCACCATCTGGCCGGCCTGGTTGCGCACGCTCCAGCGCTCGATGTCCTGCGGCTGCATGCGTGCTTCGGCCGTGCCCTGGATGAAGACCTTCTTGATGCGGCCCTTGTAGATGAAGTTGTTGACGAAGTCGCCGCCCAGCGCTGCGTTCAAGGTGTCATTGATGTCCTGCGGATTCACGCCCATGGCCTGTGCCTTCGCGTCGTCCACCTTCACCGCATACACCGGCGCGTCTTCCAGGCTGGCATAACGCACGTTGACCAGCTTCGGATCCTTGGCGGCCTCCTTCAGCAGCGTGTTGCGCGCGGCCACGGCGGCGGCATGGCCGGCACCGCCTTCGTCCTGCAGTTCCAGGGTGAAACCGCCCGCATCGCCCAGGCCAAGTATGGCCGGTGGCGAAGTGATGAACACCTGCGCATCGGGCACGCTGGCCATGGCAGCGGTCAAGCGCGCGGCGATGGTATCGGCATCGTCCTTGCGGTCATCCCAGTCCTTGAGCCGGATGAAGGCCTGGCCGACGTTCTGTCCACTGCCGGTGACACTGAAACCGGCGGTGGCCTGGATCGACAGCACACTGTTGTCCTTCACTGCGGCGGCACTCAGGCGATCCATCACTGCACGGGTCTGCTCCAGGGTGGAGCCGGCCGGCAGCTTCACCAGCGCGTTGAGCATGCCCTGGTCCTCATCGGGCAGGAATGCACCCGGCAGGTGCCACAGCAGCAGGCCGGTGGCCACGCTCAGCACCAGGTAGAACAGTACACCCAGCGTGCGCCGGCCAAGGAAACCATCCACGCGATGGCGCAGGCCGTTGGAGGTGCGCTCGAAGCGGTGGTTAAACCAGATGAAGAACTTGCCCAGCAGGCTCGGCTCGCCGCCGTGGTCACCATGCGGATGGCCGCCCTTGGGAATCTGGTGCAGGATGCTGCCGCACAGCGCCGGGGTGATGGTCATCGCCACCAGCACCGACAGGATCATCGCGGCGGCAATCGTCACCGAGAACTGGCGATAGATCACGCCGGTGACACCGCTGAAGAACGCCATCGGCAGGAACACTGCGGTGAGCACCAGCACGATGCCGACCAGCGCACCGGTGATCTGGCCCATCGCCTTCAGCGTGGCCGGCTTCGGTGCCAGCCCTTCGAAGGTCATCACCCGCTCCACGTTCTCCACCACGACGATGGCATCGTCCACCAGCAGGCCGATGGCCAGCACCAGCGCGAACATGGTCAGCGTGTTGATCGAATAGCCGAAGGCCGCCAGCACGCCGAACGTGCCCAGCAGCACCACCGGCACCGCGATGGTCGGGATCAGCGTGGCCCGCCAGTTCTGCAGGAACAGGTACATCACCAGCACGACCAGCGCGATCGCCTCGATCAGGGTGATCACCACTTCCTTCAGCGAGATGGTCACGAACGGCGTGGTGGTGAATGCCACGTGGGCGGTGTAGCCATGCGGCCAGTACTTCTGCAGCTGCTGAAGCCGTGCATCGATGGCCTTGGACACGGCGATGGCGTTCGCACCGGCATTGAGCTCGATGCCCAGCGAGGCCGACGGCTTGCCGTTGAAGGTGCTGATGCTGTCGTAGCTCTCCGGCCCCAGGCCGATCGTCGCCACGTCGCCCAGGTGCACCACGCTGCCACTGGCATCGGCCTTGAGCACCACCTGCGCGAACTGCTCGGGGGTGTGCAGGCGGCTGCGCGCGGTCACCGTGGCGTCGAGCTGCTGGCCCTTCAGCGCCGGCTGGCCACCGAGTTCACCGGCCGACACGTCGGTGTTCTGCGCCTGCAGTGCGGTCTCGATGTCCGACGGCATCAGCGCGTACTGGCGCATCTTTTCCGGGTCCAGCCAGATACGCATGGCGTATTCCTGGCCGATCGGCTGGATGTTGCCGACGCCGCTGACACGGCTGATCTGGTCGTCGATGCGCGCTTCCATGAAGTTGGCGACATCGAAGTTGTCCATGCTGCCGTCTTCGCTGGTGAACGACAGCACCTCGAAGATCGAACCACTGGACTTGGTGATGGTCAGGCCGTTCTGCTGCACCGCCTGCGGCAGCGTCGCCATGGCCGCCTGCAGCTGGTTCTGTACCTGCACCTGCGCGGTGTCCGGGTTGGTGCCGGTGGCGAACACCAGGTTGACCTGCGCCGAGCCGTCGGAGGCACTGGTCGAGGTCATGTACATCAGGTGGTCCAGGCTCTGCTGGGACTGCTCGATGACCTGGGTGACCGCGTTTTCCACAGTCTGCGACGAGGCACCGGTATAGGTGGCGCGGATGGTGATGGTGGGCGGGGCGATCTGCGGGTAGCGGTCCACCGGCAGGATCAGGATCGCGAGCAGGCCGAGCAGGCTGACCGCGATGGCGATCACCCAGGCGAAGATCGGCCGGTCGATGAAGAAACGAACCATGCGCGGCAGGCCTCAGTGCGACTTTTCGTCGGTGTTGCCGTTCGGGTCGATCACCGGCATTGCTGCCAGCTGCGCGGTGGTGACCGCCACCGCCTTCACCTGCTGGCCGAGCGAAACCGCACTGCCGTTGCTGACGATCACCCGCTCGCCGGCCTTCAGGCCCTGCGTGATCTGCCACTGGTTGCCCACCACCTGGCCGGTGCTGACCCGCCGCTCGACCACGCGATCCTTTGCGTCGAGCAGGCGCAGCAGCGGCTCGCCACGTTCATTGCGCACCACCGCCTTCTGCGGCACCAGCAGCGCGCGCGCATCGGTGGCCATCGGCAGCACCGCCTTCAGGTACATACCCGGCAGCAGCAGGCCGTCCGGGTTCGGAATGACCGCACGCAGCACCACGTTGCCGGTGCCGGGATCGACCGCGCTGCCAACAAACTCCAGCGTGCCTTCATGCGCATACGTGCTGCCGTCTTCCAGCAGCACCTTCACCTGCGCCTTGCCGTCGATGGCCTTCACCAGGCCGGCATCGAGCTGCTTGCGCAGCGCCAGCATCTGCGTGCTGGACTGGGTCACATCCAGATAGACCGGGTCCAACCGCTGGATGGTGGTCAGCGCCGCATCCTGGCCGGCGGCGACCAGCGCGCCGGCGGTGACGCTGGAGGTACCGATGCGGCCCTCGATCGGTGCGGTCACCCGGGTGTAGTCGAGGTTGATGCGCGCGGCCTGCAGCGCAGCGCGCGCGGCGATCACATTGGCCTGTGCCTGCTTCAGTGCCGAGGTGGCATCGTCGGCATCCTGCTTGCTGGCCGCATCCATGCCCAGCAGCGTGCGGGTGCGCTCGGCCTTCGGCTGCGCCGACAGCACGGTGGCCTCGGCCTGCGCCAGCTGGCCGCGCGCGGTATCGAAGGCGGCCTGGTACGGCGCCGGATCGACCTGGTAAAGCAGCTGGCCGGCCTTGACCTGCTGGCCTTCGGTGAACAAGCGCTGGCGGATCAGCCCACCGATCTGCGGCCGTACCTCGGATACCTCGAACGGTACCGCCCGGCCGGGCAGGGTCTGCTGCAGTGCCAGCGGCTGCGCGCTGGCGGTGATGATGCCCACTTCGGGGGTGGCCGGGACGTCGGTCCTGCCCGCCGAGCAGGCGGCCAGAGCCAGCAGCAGGGGCAGCAACAGCGGACGGGGGGAACGGGACAGCGGGCGCAGGAGTGACATGGGGGGCGTGGGGGCCTTGCGTTGACCCGTGCACGCTGCCGTGGAACTGTGCAGAGAATATGGAGAATGTGCGACCCACTCAGCTGACGCTTGCTTTCGGCGCCGCATACGCCGCTAATGGCCCCCGCGATGGCGAAGATTCGACTCAAATTCGGCCTGACCGCGAAGACCTTCCTCGCGATCTTCACCGCCTGCCTGCTGGTGCTGGCAGTGAACGGCATTGCCAGCCGCGTGGCGTTCCAGACCGGCTTCCTGGACTACCTCAACGACCAGGGCGACCTGCGCATGCAGCGCCTGATGCCCCACCTGCAGCGCGAGTACAGCGCCCACGGCGGCTGGGAGCATCTGCGCGGCGACAGTGACCGCTGGGCGCGGCTGCTGCGCCCGGACCTGGCCCATGGGCACGAAGGGCCGGTGCCGCCGCTGTCCGACCAGACCGGCGTTCCTTCCCGGCTCGGCCTGTTCGATGCACAGCATCGGTTCGTGGCCGGCAATCCCGATGCCACCAGCGATGACGAGCCGCACGCGGTGCAGGTGGACGGACACACGGTGGGTTGGCTGGGCATGGTGCCGTTCCAGACCGTCATCGCCACCAATGATCTGAATTTCTACAACACCCAGATGCGCGCGTGGTGGGTGATCGGCATCTCGCTGCTGCTGGTGACGGTATTGCTGGCCTGGCTGGTGTCGCGCGCGCTGCGCCAGCGCCTGGCCAAGCTGGCTGCGGCCACGCACCGGCTGGCCGCCGGTGACTATGCCACCCGCATCGAGCGCACCAGCGACGATGAGCTGGACGCACTGGTCAATGACTTCAACCGGATGGCACAGGCGCTGGACGATACCGAGCGCAACCGCCGCGCCTTCATCGCCGACATCTCGCACGAACTGCGCACGCCGCTGGCGGTGGTGCGCGCGGAGCTGGAAGCGATCGAGGACGGCATCCGTCCATTGGACCGCGCCAACCTCGGTGGCCTGCAGAGCGAGATCCGCCAGCTGGGCAAGCTGGTCGACGACCTGCACGATCTGTCGATGACCCAGTCCGGCGGCCTCGCCTACCGCTTCGCGCCGCTGGACCTGGTGGCGCTGCTGCGCAGCGAACTCAATGGCATGCGCGTGCGCTTCGCCAACGCAGGCCTGTCGCTGGAAGAAGATCTACCCGCCACACCGCTGCTGGTGTCCGGCGACGAGCGACGCCTGCAGCAGGTACTGGCCAACCTGTTGGAGAACGCGCTGCGCTATACCCATACCGGCGGCCGCGTACGTGTGCAGGCAGCGCGGGTACCTGCCGGCGTGCAGCTGATCGTGGAAGACACCGCGCCGGGCGTGCCGGCCGACAAGTGCGCGCTGCTGTTCGAGCGCTTCTACCGGGTGGAGAGCTCGCGCAACCGTGCCAGCGGTGGCAGCGGGCTGGGCCTGGCCATCAGCCACAACATCATTCTCGCCCACCACGGCCACATCCACGCCGAGCCCTCGCCACTGGGCGGGCTGCGTGTGGTCATCACCCTGCCGGAGTCTGCATGAGCACGTCCCCCGCTGCGTCCGCGAAGATCCTGATCGTCGAGGATGAGCCGCGGCTGGCCTCGGTACTGCGCGATTACCTGGCCGCTGCCGGCATGGTCAGCGAATGGGTGGATGACGGCGGCCAGGTGATCGAGGCGTTCGCGCGCTACCAGCCCGATCTGGTGCTGTTGGACCTGATGCTGCCGCAGCGCGATGGCGTGGACCTGTGCCGCGAGCTGCGCGCCAGCAGCGACGTGCCGGTGATCATGGTCACCGCGCGGGTGGAAGAGATCGATCGCCTGCTCGGTCTGGAGATCGGCGCCGACGACTACATCTGCAAACCGTTCAGTCCGCGCGAGGTGGTCGCGCGGGTGGTGGCGGTGCTGCGCCGCTACCGCCCGGACCCATCGGCGCGTGCCAACGACGGCCTGCACATCGACGAGCCAGCCGCGCGCGCTACCTGGAACGGCAAGGGCCTGGACCTGACGCCGGTGGAGTACCGCCTGCTGCGCACGTTGCTGGCCACGCCAGGCCGGATCTGGGCGCGCGATGAACTGCTCGACCGGCTGTACCTGGATCATCGCGTGGTGGTCGACCGCACCGTCGACAGCCATGTGCGCAACCTGCGCCGCAAGCTGGCCGACGCCGGCATGGAAGGCGAGCCGATCCGGTCGGTATACGGGATGGGCTACAGCTACGAGCCGTAACCGGTAGTGGCGGCCGCGGGGCGGCCAACACGGGGAACCCGAGGGGGGGGGGGGGGTTGGGGGCCCCGGGCCGCCCGCGCGCCCCTGGGGGGGGGCGGCGGGGGGGGGGGGGGGGGGGGGCCCTGGGGGGGGGGGGGGGGGGGCCGCCCCCCCCCCCCCCCCACTACCGATGCCTCTGCCGCGTATCATCGTCGCGAACGCCCTGATTTCCGGAGACACGATGAACCCGCTGCGCCCCTTCCGCGACAAGATGCCCGTCTTCGGCGAGCGCGTGTACATCGATCCGGCCTGTACCCTCATCGGTGACGTGGAACTGGCCGACGACGTGTCGGTGTGGCCGGGCACGGTCATCCGCGGCGACGTCAATTACGTCCGCATCGGCGCCCGCACCAACGTGCAGGACGGCACCATCATCCACGTCAGTCACCACAGCCCGTACAACAAGGCCGGCTACCCGACCCTGATCGGCGAAGGCGTGACCGTCGGCCACGGCTGCATCATCCATGCCTGCACCATCGGCGATTACAGCCTGATCGGCATGGGTGCCTGCATCCTCGACGGCGCGCGGGTCGAGCGTCATGGCTTCGTCGGCGCCGGTGCGGTGGTCGGCCCGGGCAAGGTGGTGGGTGAAGGCGAGCTCTGGGTCGGCAACCCGGCCCGCCCGGCGCGCACGCTGAGCGACAAGGAGATCGAGTCGCTGCACTACTCGGCCGACCACTACGTGCGGCTGAAGGACGAGTACCTGGGCTGAACGGCCAACGCCGCCATGCGGCTCTGCTAAAGTCTGGGCCCGACCAGGACCTGTCGAGACCCCCATGCCTGTGGCTGCCTGCCGGAGAGGACTCCGCCGCCCACAACGAAGGCCATCGCACTGATGGCCGCACCGATGCTTGATACCTACCGCGAGGTGGTGACGCCGGAGGGTGTGCTGCTGCAGTTGCCAGCCGCCGGCCCGTTGCCGCGGGCGATGGCCTGGCTGGTGGATCTCGGTGTGCGCATCGCGGTGCTGGTGCTGATGTCGATCCCGCTGGCACTGCTGGACAAGTTCGGCTCCGGCCTCTACCTGGTGCTGATGTTCCTGGTCTACTGGGCCTACCCGATCGTCTGCGAGGCACTGTGGGGCCGTACCCTCGGCAAGCGCGCACTGGGCCTGCGCGTGCTGTCGCGCGATGGCGCACCGGTGGGCTGGATGGCGTCGATCACACGCAATCTGCTGCGTACCGTGGACATGCTGCCGTTCGGCTATGCATTGGGCCTGATCAGCAGCCTGTTCGACCCGCATGGCCGCCGCCTGGGTGACCTGGTGGCCGGCACCGTGGTGGTGCACGCGCCTGCGCTGTACCTGCCGCCGCCACCGACCATCGACAGCGTGCTGGCCCCGCCGCAGCCGCTGCGCCCGGATGAACAGGCGGCACTGATGGCCTTTGCCGAGCGCGCGCCCCGCTTGTCGGCGGCGCGCCAGCAGGAGCTGGCCAGCATTGCCGAGCCCCTCACCGGCACCCACGGCCAGGTCGCCGTGCTGCGCCTGTATGCAATGGCCAACTGGCTGCTGGGGCGGCGATGAAGCAGGAACAGTTCGTCGCCCGCTACCAGCAGGAATGGCAGGACCTGGAGCAGTGGCTGCTGCTGCGCGCCGGTGCCGCACGCCGTACGCGCCGCAAGGCCAGCGGGCTGGCACTGGACGACACCGCCTTTCCGCAGCGCTACCGGCGCCTGTGCCAGCAGCTGGCGCTGGCCCGTGAGCGCGGCTACAGCCCACAGCTGGTGCAGCGCCTGCAGCAGCTGATGCAGCAGGGCCACAGCGTGCTGTACCGCACGCGGCCGACGCGCTGGCGCGCGGCACTGGAATTCCTGGTGGCCGACTTTCCGCTGCTGGTGCGCAGCCAGGCACGCAGCATGTGGGTGGCACTGGCGATGTTCGCGTTGCCGGCGGTGGCCTGTTTCGTGCTGGCGCAGGCCTATCCGGACCTGATCCACATGCTGATGGACAACCGCCAGATCGCCGAGATGGAGCGCATGTACGACCCTGCGGCCGAGCGCCTGGGGCGCGACAGCGGCACCGACTGGATGATGTTCGGCCATTACGTCATGAACAACATCAGCATCGCCCTGCGCACCTTCGCCAGCGGCCTGCTGGCCGGGCTGGGCACGCTGCTGGTACTGCTGTTCAACGGCGTGACCATCGGTGCGGTGGCCGGCCACCTGCAGCACATCGGCCACGGTAGCCCGTTCTGGCGCTTCGTGGTCGGCCATGGCGCCTTCGAGCTGACTGCGATCGTGATCGCTGGCGGTGCCGGCCTGCAGCTGGGCATGAAGCTGCTGGCCCCCGGCCGGCGCAGCCGCCTGGATGCATTGGTCGACGGCGGCCGCATCGGCGCCCGGCTGTGCCTGGGCGCGGCGTTCATGCTGCTGGTGGCCGCCTTCATCGAAGCCTTCTGGTCGTCGATCGCCGAAGTACCCGCATGGGGCAAGTTCGGCGTGGCCGGCGTGCTGTGGGCCGGCGTGCTGTTGTGGCTGTGGCGCGGCGGACGCGGAGGCGGCGATGCGCATTGACCGTCTCGACGTGGTGCTGCGCGCACGCAGCGGCTGGGAAGCGATGGAGCTGGGCAGCGCCCTCACCCGCCGCCACGCACGTGCGGTATGGGGCAGCTGGCTGCTGGCCAGCGCTCCGCTGTTCGTGATCTTCAACGCACTGGGCTGGTGGCTGGATGCGTTCGGCTGGGCCTGGCTGGCGATGTGGTGGTGCAAACCGCTGTTCGAACGTGCGCCGCTGTACGTGCTGTCGCGCGGCATCTTCGGCGAACCGGTCGGCACGCTGGCGGCGCTGCGCGCGCAACGTCACTGGGGCAACAGCGGATTCTGGGGCTACCTGGGCTGGCGTCGTTTCAGCGTGCTGCGCAGCCTGTGCCTGCCGGTGAACCTGCTCGAGGGCAATGCGCCGGCCCAGCGCGGTGCACGCCGCCGCGCAGTGGCAGCCGGTGCCGCGGGCGCCGCCGTCGTGCTGACCGTGGCCTGCATGGCCTTTGAAGGGGTGCTGGTATCCGGTGCGATCGGTGCGGTGTTCATGTTCATGCCGCTGGAGCTGATGTCCGAATCGTGGCGCGCCGCATGGGACATGATCGGCCAGGACACGCCCGCATGGGCGCGGCTGGGCTTCAACCTGGCGTGCTGGCTGGCGTCGGCGCTGATCGGACCGTTCTATGTCGGCGCCGGCTTCGGCCTGTACTTGAACCGGCGTACGCAGATGGAAGCGTGGGACGTGGAGATCGCCCTGCGCCGCCTGCGCGAGCGGCTGCTGCCGGCGGCATCAACGCTGGCGCTGCTGCTGTGCCTTGCCCTGCCGCTGGTCTCCGCACCGGCGCATGCGCAGGACGCTGACGCCGAGCCCGAACGTGCCATGGGCAAGCCCAACGACCGTGGCGTCGCCGCCGAAGAAGGTGACGAAGCACCGACCATCAACCCGGCCAACACGCCGGCAACGATCTTCGGCGGTACGCCGGTGGACACCGCCGGTTTCCGTCAGGCAGTGAACCGCGCCTATGAAGACCCGCTGCAGCGCCCTACCCGCCAGGTCACGCACTGGAAGCCGATCGAGCAGGCCGAGGAAAAAAAGAAGGAAGACAAGCAGCTGCAGCGTGACACCAACAGCAAAGGTGAACGCAAAGCGCGCAAGGACGGCATCGCCTGGCTGGCGCGGCTGGCCGAATGGGGCCTGTGGGGCCTGCTCGGCATCCTGCTGCTGGTGTTGTTGCTGACCGTGCGGCTGTGGCTGCCGTGGCTGCGGGGCAGTGGCCGGCGCAAGGCTGACGCAGCACCGCAGGTGCTGGAGGAACAGGTGGAACTGCCGGTGGTGCTGCCGCCGGACGTGGCCACCCAGGCTGGTCTGCTGTGGGACCAGGGCCGGCCGCGGCAGGCGTTGGCCCTGCTGTACCGCGCCAGCGTGCGCACGGTGGGCGAGCGCAGCGGTATAGCGCTTCCACCCGGCGCCACCGAAGCGCAATGCCTGCGCGCGTCGCGGCGCATGCCCGAGCCCAGCGACCGTGACCTGTTCGCACGCATCGTGCGCATGTGGCAGTACGCCGCCTACGGTGGCCGCCTGCCCAGCCGCGCCGATTTCGATGCATTGGCCGACACCCTGCGCCAGCAGTACGGGTGGCAGGCATGAGTCCGCGCCTGTTCTGGTCGTTGCTGCTGGGTGCATTGGTGCTGTTCGGCGTACCGCTGACTGTGCTCTACCTGCGCACGCACGAGCGGGTGACCGAGACGATCCGGCTTCCGCCTCAGGGCGAGGCCGCCTATAACCCGCTGTACGTACTCGGCCAGGCCCTGCGCGCCGATGGCATCGACGTGCATTCGCGACCGCGGCTGGAGTTGCAGCAGATGACGCTGGGGCGCCACGACACGGTGGTGCTGCTGCAGGACAGCAGCGAACTGCCGGCGCCGGCGGTGAAACAGCTGCTGGACTGGGTCGACCAGGGCGGCCACTTGCTGGTGCGTACACCACCACGGGCCGAGGACGATGCCAGCAGCACGCAGGGCCCCCTGCTGGACCAGTTGGGCGTGGACAGCCTGTTCCAGCGCAGCGACTGCCAGGCCTTCCATGTCGACGACGATCCGGGCCACGTCGAATTCTGTGGTGGCCGCCGCTTCACGCTTGGGTTTGCGGCCAGTGCGCGGGCCGAACGCCGCTGGGGCACTGATCGCGACCTGGTGTTCGCGCGCCTGCGCCACGGCCAGGGCAGAGTGAGCGTGCTGGCCGACATGGAGTTCATGCGCAGCGAAGTGGACTCACCGGCAGCGCGCCTGGCCTCTGCCGCAGGCAAGGCCAGCGACGGCCTGCACGATCCTGCCCATCGCGACCTGACCCGCTACCTGCTCGATCCGAACTACGGCAAGGGTGCGGTCTGGCTGGTCTATGCCAGCCGCCCGCCGTCGCTGTGGTCGCGCATGTTCTATCAGGGCTGGCCGCTGTGGGCGCCGCTGCTGCTGGCTTTGCTGGGCTGGTTGTGGGGCCGCTCGCAGCGCTTCGGCAGCCTGCTGCCGTCGCCGGTGCTGGAACGCCGTTCGCTGCTGGAGCACGTGCGCGCCAGTGGCGAACTGCTGCTGCGCTTCGGTCACGGCATGCGCCTGTACGAGGCCGTGCTCGCCCTGTTCCTGCATCGCCTGCGCCTGCGCGCACCGATTGCCACCGCACTGGACGGTGCGCCGCGCGATCAGGCCATCGCCGAGCTGCTGAAGTGGCCGCAGGGCCGCGTCGCCAGCGCGCTTACGCCCCCTCCGCCGCACGATTCCTCCGCCCTGCGCGAGCGCATCCGCTTGCTGCTCCAGATGAGATCCCTGCTATGACCGAAGTCCCCGAGCTGCCGGCGGCCGCCAACGCCCGCCTGATCGAACGCGTCGATGCCATCCGCGATGCCGTCGGCCACGCCTTCATCGGCCAGGCCGATGTACTGGACCAGATCCTGGTGGCGCTGCTTGCCGGTGGCCACGTGCTGATCGAGGGCGTGCCAGGGCTGGGCAAGACCCTGCTGGTGCGCGCACTGGCACAGGCCCTGGAACTGGATTACGGCCGCGTACAGTTCACCCCCGACCTGATGCCCAGCGACGTCAGCGGCCACGCGGTGTACGACCCGAAGAGCGAGAGCTTCAAGATCCGTCGCGGTCCGGTGTTCACCAACCTGCTGCTGGCCGACGAGATCAACCGTGCACCGGCCAAGACCCAGTCGGCGCTGCTGGAAGTGATGCAGGAAGGCCAGGTGACCATCGAAGGCAAGGCCTTCACCCTGGCGCCGCCGTTCATGGCGCTGGCCACGCAGAACCCGCTGGAGCAGGAAGGCACCTACCCGCTGCCGGAAGCACAGCTGGACCGTTTCCTGCTGAAGGTGCTGATCGACTATCCGCAGCTGGAGGACGAGAAGCGCATGGTGACCGCGATCACCAGCGGCCGCGCCGCCAGCGATTTCGACCTGAGCCAGGTGCCGCGTGTGCTCGGTGCCGGTGAATTGCTGGAACTGCAGCGTGCCACTGCGGCGATCACCGTCGATGACGAAGTGATCGACTACGCGGTGCGGATTGTGGCGGCCACGAGGCAGTGGCCGGGTATCGCGGTCGGCGCTGGCCCGCGTGGCAGCATCGCGCTGGTGCGTGCCTCGCGCGCACAGGCGGTGCTGGCCGGTCGTGATTTCGTCACGCCGGATGATGTGCGCGACATCGCACGCCCGGCGCTGCGCCACCGCATCGCGCTGGCACCGGAACTGCAGATTGAAGGCCAGGACGCCGACGACGTGCTGGGCGCGCTGCTGGCCAAGGTGGAAGCACCGCGCCGATGAGGCCGGCCCCGCTGCTGCTGGCGCTGCTGCTGGCCTGGGCTGCCCTGGGCGGCCTGGTGCTGGGCGGGTTGCTGCCGCGCTGGAGCTGGGCGCTGGCGGCGCTGGCGATTGCCGTGCCGGCGCTGGTGGATCTATGGCGCCAGTGGCGGCGTCCGTCGCCGCAGGTGCAGCGCGAACTGCCCGAAGCGCTGGCACTGGGCGTGCGCCGCGAGGCTGCACTGCGGCTGCAGGCGGACGCACCGATGACGGTGCAGGTGTTCGACCTGGTACCCGGCGGCTGGCCGCTGGAATCGCTGCCGCAGCGCGTGCGCCTGCAGGCGGGCACCGCTGCCACCCTGCACTACCATCTGCAGCCGCTGCAGCGCGGGCATTTCCGCTTCGAGGGCGTGCACCTGCGCATGCGCTCGCCGTGGCGCCTGTGGTGGCAGCAACGCACCCTGCCCCCCGCGCTGGACGTGCGGGTCTATCCGAACTTCGTGCCGCTCACCCGCTTCGCGTTGTTCAGTGCCGACCAGGCCTCGCGGCTGGTCGGTGCGCACGTGAAGCGCCGCCGCGGTGAGGGCACCGACTTCCACCAGATGCGCGAGTACCGCATCGGCGACAGCCTGCGCCAACTCGACTGGAAGGCCACCGCACGCGCGCGCAAGCTGATCTCGCGCGAATACCAGGACGAGAAGAACCAGCAGCTGCTGCTGATGCTCGACAGTGGCCGGCGCATGCTGGCCAGCGAAGGCGGGCTCTCGCACTTCGACCACGCGTTGAACGCCTCGCTGGTGGTGGCCTACCTGGCGCTGCGCCAGGGTGATGCCGCCGGCCTGTTCGCTGCCGGTGGCGAACGCCGCTGGGTCGCGCCGCAGCGCGGCATGGGCACCGTCGAGCACCTGCTGCGCGCCAGCTACGACCTGCAGCCGCGCGCGGTGGCCACCGACTACCTGGCCGCCGCCACCGAAGTGTCGCTGCGCCAGCGCCGGCGCGCGCTGGTGATGCTGGTCAGCAACGTGCGCGACGAGGACATCGAAGACCTGCTGGCGGCGGTGCGACTCCTGCAGCAACGCCACCTGGTGTGCGTGGCCAGCCTGCGCGAACGCGAGCTGGACGGCGCGCTGGAGGGCGAGGTGCAGACGCTGGAGGACGCGACCCAGGCCGGTGCCGCGGCGCTGTACCTGCAGCAGCGCGCGAAGGCGCATGAGGCGCTGCGCAGCGAGAAGGTGATGGTGCTGGACGTCACCGCCGATGCCCTGCCTGGTGCGCTGGTGGAGCGCTATCTGGCGGTGAAGCGCGAAGGGCTGCTCTGATACCAGCGATCGCCTTGGTGGGTACCAACACCGATTGCCGGCCAGCGGCCGGCACTACCCCTGCAACAACCGCCGCACCGCTCTGGTAGGTGCCAACCTTGGTTGGCACGAAACCCACAGCGCCGACCAAGGTCGGCATCTACCAAAACCGGTTACCGGCCAGCGGCCGGCACTACCCCTGCAACAGCCGATGCATCGCTCTGGTGGGTGCCAACCTTGGTTGGCACGAAACCCACAGCGCCGACCAAGGTCGGCATCTACCAAAACCGGTTACCGGCCAGCGGCCGGCACTACCCCTGCAACAGCCGATGCATCGCTCTGGTGGGTGCCAACCTTGGTTGGCACGAAACCCACAGCGCCGACCAAGGTCGGCATCTACCAAAACCGGTTACCGGCCAGCGGCCGGCACTACCCCTGCAACAGCCGATGCATCGCTCTGGTGGGTGCCAACCTTGGTTGGCACGGAATCAACAGCGCCGACCAAGGTCGGCCACTACCTACAGCGGTTGTTCTACGACCGGCGTCGGTTGCCCACGCCGGCCCGGGGGCGCCGTACCGTCATCAGACGTAGATCCGCGTTGGCGCCTCATCAACGATCGCGTGCGGCACGAAGCGCGCGCTGTCGCGGGTGATCGCACTGTCGTCCTCGCGAATGCCGATGCCGCAGGCATGATCGCCAATCACCCAGCTGCCGATCAGCGGGTAGCCGCCTTCGAAGCGGGTCAGCGGATGGGCGCGCTGGATGATCGCCGGACCATCGTAGGGACCGTCGCTGCGCTGGGTACTGCCATCGGCCAGGTGCATCTCGATGTTCGCACCTTCGCGCGAGAACAGCGGCTTGCGCACCCAGCCCGATGCCAGCGTGCTGCCGTCATCGAAATGCGCCTCCAGCAGGTTCGGATGGCCCACATTGCGCTGCCACAGCAGCGGCAGGATGCCCTTGTTGCTCAGCACCGCCTTCCACGCTGGCTCCAGCAGCTGCACGCCCGAGCCGGGCAGCGCGCGGCCGAACTCCTCGGCCATCAGGTCTTCCAGCGGGTACAGCTTGAACAGCGTGCCGATCACCGAATCGTCCAGCGCGGTGAAGCGACCGTCCTCGGACAGGCCGATATCCTCGATGGCGATGGCCTGGCCATGCAGGCCGGCCTGCGACGCACAGTCGCGCAGGTAGTCGACGGTGCCGCGGTCTTCTTCGGAGCTGCCTACGGCGCTGAAATACAGCGGCGGCGGCAACTGCGTGGCCAGTTCGCCGAAGCGTTCGACCAGCGCTTCATGGATCGCGTTGAACTGGTCGGCATGCTGCGGCAGGCGACCGGCGTTGCGCTGGTCCTCCAGCCACTGCCACTGGAAGAAGCTGGCCTCGAACAGCGAGGTCGGCGTGTCGTAGTTCAGTTCGTACAGCTTGGCTGGGCCGGTACCGTCGTAGGCCAGGTCCAGGCGACCGTAAAGATGCGGCTGGCGCTGACGCCAGCTGTCGGCGATCCAGTCGCGGTAATGCGACGGAATCGCCAACTGGTCCATCAACCGTTCGCTGCCGATGACATCACCGACCAGGTCCAGCGCCATCTGGTGCAGCTCGGCGCTGGGGTCTTCGATGTCCTGTTCGATCTGGCGCAGGGTGAAGGCGTAGTACGCGCTCTCATCCCAATACGGCTGGCCATCGATGGTGTGGAAGCGGAAACCCGCCTCTTCCGCGCGTGCCCGCCACTGGGCACGCTCGGCAATCCGGATACGCTGCATGGGTCGATCAGCCGCCGTAGCTGCCGCTGGTGCTGCGGCGCGCGCTGGTGTTGCCGAAGCCACCACGGCTGGCAGTGACCGCACGGTTCGGCTCGCTGGTGACCGGGGCCAGGCCCGCCTTGCCTGCGCCGATGCCGCTGGCGGTGTTCAGGCCACCGCTGCCGCCCGGTGCCGGACGCGCCCAGCCGGCGCTCTTGTCCTGGTAGGCCGGCGACGCCGCCGGCGCCTGCGGCGCGAGGCCGCCGCGGTTGCTCAGCATCTGCGACATGAAGAAGCCCATCATCATCGGGCCGATGAACGAGGTACCGGCCGAGGTGTGCTGTTGCACACACTGTTCCGGCTTGTAGTCCTTCTCGCAGGCCTCCTTGCTGGCGTACTTCGGCGCCGCATCGGCGGCCTGCTTCTGCGCTTCGGCGAAGGCATTGCGGCACGACGACGGATCGCCGGTGGCCTCGGTGCAGGCCTCCACCGAGGTGTACAGGCCTTCCTGCACCTTCACCTCCGGCTCCTTCTGGCAAGCGGTGAACAGCAGCGGCGCAGCGCTCATCAGCAGCAGCGCGGTGGTGCGGGAACGTTTCATGGCCTCATGCCCTGTCGACGGATCAATGCCCCAATGATGCCAAATCCTGGCCAGCAACCGGAATCGGCAAAGTGGGAAAGATGAACGGACTTTCATTTTCGTCGTTCCAATCAGGAATCGGGGTCAGAGCCCGTTGCGCAGCAACGGGATCCGACCCCGTCAGATTGCGGCCAACTGTCGAAGGCGGGGTGGGTCCGGTTGCGGGGGCGTGAGCGCCATGGATGGCGCGACCGAGGCTACATGGACGTACTTGCGCCGTCCCCCGCAGCCGGACCCACCCCGCCATCCCACGGATAGCCCAGCTGTTGCCGTTGAGGTTGCCGGCCAGCGGCCGGCACTACCGCGGGTGCCGGGCGCAGCCCGGCCGGACCACCTCCGGTGGTTGCAGCAGCAACCGAAAAAATTGGCCATGATCGGCTGACCCCCATGTCGTACGGCCCGCCCGTTCCGCCAGCCATGCCCGAATACCGTTCCCGCACCTCCACCGCCGGCCGCAACATGGCCGGCGCCCGCGCCCTGTGGCGTGCCACCGGCATGAAGGACGGCGACTTCCACAAGCCGATCATCGCCATCGCCAACTCCTTCACCCAGTTCGTGCCCGGCCACGTGCACCTGAAGGACCTCGGCCAGCTGGTCGCGCGCGAGATCGAACAGGTCGGCGGCGTCGCCAAGGAATTCAACACCATCGCCGTGGACGACGGCATCGCGATGGGCCACGACGGTATGCTGTATTCGCTGCCCAGCCGCGAGATCATCGCCGACGCCGTGGAGTACATGGTCAACGCCCACTGTGCCGACGCACTGGTGTGCATCAGCAACTGCGACAAGATCACCCCCGGCATGCTGATGGCCGCGCTGCGCCTCAACATCCCGGTGGTGTTCGTCTCCGGCGGGCCGATGGAAGCAGGCAAGACCAAGCTGTCCGAGCACAAGCTGGACCTGGTCGACGCGATGGTGGTGGCCGCCGATGACAGCGCCTCCGACGAGAAGGTCGCCGCGTTCGAGCGCAGCGCCTGCCCCACCTGCGGTTCCTGCTCGGGCATGTTCACCGCCAACTCGATGAACTGCCTGACCGAAGCGCTGGGCCTGTCGCTGCCCGGCAACGGCACCACGCTGGCCACCCACGCCGACCGCGAGGCGCTGTTCCGCCGCGCCGGTCGCCTGATCGTCGAACTCTGCCACCGTTGGTATGGTGGCGAGGACCCCAGCGCGCTGCCGCGCGGCATCGCCACCCAGGCCGCGTTTGCCAACGCCATGACCCTGGACATCGCAATGGGCGGCTCCACCAACACCATCCTGCACCTGCTGGCCGCCGCGCAGGAAGCGGAGGTCGACTTCGACCTGACCCACATCGATGCGCTGTCGCGGCGCGTCCCGCAGCTGTGCAAGGTGGCGCCGAATACGCCGAAGTACCACATCGAAGACGTGCACCGCGCCGGCGGCGTGTTCGGCATCCTGGGTGAGCTGGACCGCGCCGGCCTGCTCGATACCACGGTGCCGACCGTGCACAGCACCAGCCTGGCCGACGCGCTGGAACGCTGGGACGTGGTGCGCAGCGACAACGACACCCTGCATGCCTTCTTCAAGGCCGGCCCGGCCGGCATCCCCACCCAGGAGGCCTTCAGCCAGGCCACGCGCTGGCCGAGCCTGGACGTGGACCGCGCCGAAGGCTGCATCCGCTCGCTGCAGCACGCGTATTCGCTGGAAGGCGGCCTCGCCGTGCTGCGCGGCAACCTGGCCGTGGATGGCTGCGTGGTGAAGACCGCCGGCGTGGACGAGTCGATCCATGTGTTCGAAGGCCCCGCGCGCGTCTATGAAAGCCAGGACGCCGCCGTCGCCTGCATCCTCGCCGACGAAGTGCAGCCGGGTGACGTGGTGGTGATCCGCTACGAAGGCCCGAAGGGCGGCCCCGGCATGCAGGAGATGCTGTACCCGACCAGCTATCTGAAATCGAAGGGGCTGGGCAAGCAATGTGCGCTGCTCACCGATGGCCGCTTCTCCGGCGGCACCTCGGGCCTGTCGATCGGCCACGTGTCGCCGGAAGCCGCCAGCGGCGGTGTCATCGGCCTGGTGGAAAACGGCGACCGCATTCGCATCGACATCCCGGCGCGCCGCATCGACCTGCTGCTGGACGAGGCCACGCTGGCCCAGCGCCGCGCCGACGCCGATGTCCGTGGCTGGAAGCCGCGCGCGCCGCGCCCGCGCAAGGTCACCAGCGCGTTGAAGGCTTACGCCCTGCTCGCCACCAGCGCCGACAAGGGCGCCGTACGCAATACCGCGCTGCTGGGCGATTGATCCGTGTGCGGCAATGCCGGCCGCTGGCCGGCATCTGCACGATGCGTCTGCGTACCAATGAGGTTGCCGGCCAGCAGCCGGCACTTCCCATCCTGATCCGTTATGGTGTTCCAGGAAGTCACCAACACGGAGGTTGCGATGATGTTGCTTTCCATTGCGCTGGCCGCTGCTATGGGCACGTCAGCCGAACTGCCCAAAGCCCCGGACTGCAGCTACGACCGCGATGCGATGCTGGCGATGGAACCGGATGCGTTCGATCAGGACATGGAAGGCGGCTGGCGCACGCTGGCCGACCGTGGCTGCCACCGCGAAGCCGCTGACCTTCTCGCCGCCTATGCTGCGTTGCCGAAGGCTGCAGGCAACTCCATGATTCTGTGGCATGAAGGCCAGATGCGTGCGGAGGCGGGCCAGTACCCGCAGGCGGTGGCGCTGATGCAGCGCACCTACAAGCCCACCGACACCGATCCCGGTTACTGGAACGCCTACGTGGACGGCACGATCGCCTTCCTGCAGCGCGATCGTGCGGCGCTGGAGAAAGCGCGTGCAAGGTTGATCGCGATTCCTGCGCCGGAGCAGATTGCCAGGGCGCTGAAGGATGGGCGCTATCACTTCACGACCGCCGGCGGGCAGAAGGTGGATGCGCCGTGGCCGCCGAACCTGGACGTGCTCGATGGCTTCCTGCGCTGCTTTGATCGCGATTACCACAATGCGATGGGCAACCAGTCCTGCCGGAATCCGGAGGGCGGTTGAGCGACAGAGTGCGTGGTGGGGTCAGAGCCTTTCCTGCGGAAGGGATCCGACCCCGTGTCAGCCGATCACGCGCTTGAACGGCGGCAACGCGTCGATGATGCGCTTGCCGTAGCGGCGGGTCAGCAGCCGCGAATCGAGGATGACCACGCGGCCGGTGTCGGTGGAGGTGCGGATCAGGCGGCCGGCGAACTGGGTCAGCGTGCGCAGCGCGTGCGGAATCGCGATCAGATTGAAGGCGTTGAGCCCGCGCCCCTCGAACCATTCACTGAGCGTGGCGGTCTGCGGGTCGGTCGGCACTGCGAACGGCACCTGGGTGATCACCACCGTGGTGCAGGCCTCACCGGGCAGGTCGAGGCCCTCGCCGAACGAATTCAGGCCGAACAGCACCGAGCCTTCGCCTGCGGCCACGCGCCGCAGATGCTCGTCGATCAGGCGGGTCTTGGACATCTCGCCCTGCACCAGCACCTGCTTGCGGCGCGCGGTCGACATCAGCCCGGCCACCTTCTCCATCTTCCAGCGCGAGGTGAACAGCACCATCGAGCCCTTGGCCCAGTCCAGTTCGGTGTCGAGGTAGCGCGCCACTTCGCGCGGGTGCCCTTCGCGGTCGTCCGGGGTGACCGGGAACTTCGGCACGATCAGCTCGGCCTGGTTGGGCAGGTCGAACGGCGAGGACAGCGAGACCATCTCGGCCTCTTCGGGAATGCCGTTGTCGATCGCCAGTGACTGGAAGTCACCGCCGCCGGTCAGCGTCGCCGAGGTCATCACCACCGAGTCCACTTCATCCCACAGCAGCTTGCGCAGCACGTGCGCGGCCGACACCGGCGAACCGTGCAGCACCAGGTCGCCGTCACGGGTGGCGGTGACCCAGCGCGCCATCGGCGGTGCGCCGTCCTTGTCCTCGCGGCGCCACGCCTGCCACAGGTTGTACTGCTGCTCGATCATTTCCAGCGCCATGCCCAGGTTGCGCTGCAGGCGCTCGCGCGCGGCATCGTCCGGCTTGCCCTTGGCCACCTGCGCGGTGGCGGCATGCGCCCAGTTGTAGAGGCTGCGGGTATCGTCGGCCAGGGCCTCGATCGGCTCGCGCCAGGCCTCGGGCAGGCGCCCATTGGCCGCGCGCCACATCGGCTCTTCGTCGGCCGGTGCCGGCATCCACACCCGTTCGATGTGGTCGCGGAACGCGCGCAGCTGTTTGGCCACGTTGCTGGCCACCTCGATCGCTTCGTTCGGCAGCAGGTTGCCGAGGCGATCCTTGTCGACCGCGCGGTAGGCACCGGCAATCAGGATCTGCAGGCGGCCGGTTCGCTTGGCCATCTCGTCCAGCGCCAGGCTCGCCGCGCCCTGGTCGATCGCCACGTTGCCGATGTGATGGCCTTCGTCCAGCACCAGCAGCATGTCCGACGGCGGCGCAATCAGCGGCTGTCCGTTGTCGCTGTCACCGATCGACAGTGCCGACAGCAGCAGCGCGTGATTGGTGACCACGATCTGCGCATCACGCACGGTGTTGCGCGAACGCAGCACCGCACACTGCGCCGAATAGGCACAACGACGCCCCGCGCAGCCCGAAGCCGGCGTGGTGATGCGGCTGCGCAGGCCGGGGCTGATGGTCTCCGGTGCGTTGTCGATGTCGCCATCCCAGCTGCCGCCGGTGAAGGCATCGGTCAGGCGCTTGGCGATGTCCATCTCGATCGGCGCCAGCGGCCGGTCGAACAGCGGCGCGTCATCCTCGAACATGCCACCCTGCGAGCCCTCGCCCTGGGCCTCGGCGGCATTGCGCGTGCACAGGTAACGGGTGCGGCCCTTGGCCAGCGCCACGGTCGCTTCCAGGCCGGTGGCCTTGAGGAAATTCGGGATGTCGCGCTCGACCAGCTGCGACTGCAGCGCCACGGTGCCGGTGCTGATCACCAGCTTCTTCTTGCTGGCCAGCGCGATCGGCACGCCTGCGGTGAGGTAGCCCAGGCTCTTGCCGACGCCGGTGGGCGCTTCGACCACGCCGACGCCACCGCTTTTCGACAGCGCACGCGACACCACACCGATCATCTGGCTCTGCGAGCGACGGGTGGAGAAGCCGGGGGTATTGGCCTGCAGCGTCGTGTACGCCTTGCGGATCGCGTCCTTCAAGGTGTCATCGAGCGTGCGCGGAGCGGCGACGGTTTCGGTCACGCCGGGAAGTACCGTGGCTGGATCAGGCCGGTCATTGTCGCATGGCCGGCCGCGTTCACCGTCGCTGGCACCCTGAACGGGCCAGCGACGACGCCCGGCGGCGGTCACGGTCCGATCGCCGGACTGCCCAAGGGCCAGATACGCCGGGCCTGGCCCGGCGCTGCCGCTCAGGCCGCCGGGATCGTACGGCTACGCAGCAGGCGCACCAGTGCCCACACCAGCAGCACCACGCCGATGGCCTCGACCATGGCCAGCGCGAAATGCAGCACGCCGAGGATGGCGCCCATGCCCGAGATGGCGCTGAAGTTGCCACTGCTGACCAGCCACATCGGCAGGACACCCGCCACCAGGCCGCCCAAGCTGGACAGCAGCAACAGCACCAGGCCGACCAGGGCGCCGGTGCGGGTGGCATCGCGCGGCGCGCCGACCACCCAGACCAGGCCGATGCACAGCGCGATCAGCACCGGCAGGCGCACGCCGACCATGCTCAGCACGGTCACCATCAAGGTTGTGCTGTCCATCGATCAGTCCTCGCCGGCCAGCACGGCCGAGCCCTGGCGCAGCGACTGGTAGATCTCGTCGGTCTGCGGGCGCACGCCATGCCACTGCAGGAAGCTCTCTGCCGCCTGCTCGACCAGCATGCCCAGGCCATCCACGGTATTGCGGCAGTTCGCCGCGCGCGCCCAGGCCAGGAAGGCGATGGCGGCCTCGCCGTAGTTCAGGTCGACGGCGGTGGTCATTGAATTGACCAGCGACAGCGGCAGCTTGAACTCGACGTCGCGGTCGCGGCCGGCCGAGGTGGCATTGACGATCAGCTCGAAGTCGCCCAGCTCGCGCAGGTCTTCCCAGTAGCGGCTGATCGCGCGGCCCGGCTCGCCCATGGCGTCGATCAGTTCATCGGCACGTTCCGGCGTGCGGTTGACCACCACCAGCTCGGTGATGCCGGCATCGAGGAAGGCCGGAGCGACGCTGCGCGCGGAGCCACCGGCACCGATCAGCAGCATGCGGCGGCCACGCAGGTCCAGGCCGTGGCGGTCGGTCAGGTCACGCACCAGGCCGATGCCATCGGTGGTGTCGCCATGCCAGCGGTCGCCCTTGCGCAGCAGCGTGTTGACCGAACCGGCGCGGCGCGCACGTGCAGTCAGAGTGGTGCACACCGAGAACGCGGCTTCCTTGTGCGGCGAGGTGACGTTGGCGCCGACGCCGCCGTCGACGGCGAAGGCTTCCAGGCCGGCCAGGAACGCATCCGGGGCCAGGTCGATCGCGCGGTAATCCACCGCGATGCCTTCCTGGCGACCGAACGTCGCGTGGATCTGCGGCGACTTCGAGTGGGCAACGGGGTGTCCGAAGACGGCGTAACGGTCGGTCATGGAATCCTCAAGCTGGCTAGACTGATGCTCTTTCGTGCACGGACCCGGATGATGCGCATCACCCCGCCCCTGCTGGTGCTTGCCGCCAGTCTACTCTCTGCCCCCGTGGCGATGGCGTTGAACGAGTACGGCATCGAAGGCATGGGCGTGGTCTCGACCCGTGCCGACGAGGGCCGCGCCACGATCAGCGCCGATGGCCAGCGCATCGTTTTCGCCCGCCGCGGCGAGGCCGGCTGGGGCCTGTGGGAGGCACGCGTGGTGGACGGTCGCTGGCAGCAGGCACAGGCACTGCCGGTGGGCGTGGCCGGTGAAGCCCGCGATCCCTACTTCAGCCGTGACGGCCGCTGGCTGCTGTTCGCGGCCGGCCGCGAGGGCAAGCTGGCGCTGTATCGGGCCGCGCTGGCCGCCGATGGCCGGCTGGGCAGCGCGCAGGCCCTGGCCGGCGATGGCGGGCGCCGGGAAGAACGCGGACCGGCCCTGAGCGCGGATGGCCAGCGGCTGTTGTTTGCTCGGCAGCAGGGCGGTGGCGCCGGCTGGGACCTGTTCGTGGCAACGCTGGATGCCCAGGGCAGGCGTGGCCCTGCAACGGCGTTGACCGCGTTGAACAGCGCCGATGACGAGACCGATGGCGATTGGCTGGGCCATGACGGCGCGGTGGTGTTCAGCCGCGGCAGCGGCACGACCGCGCAGGTGTGGAGCAGCGGCTGTGCGTGGAGCGGCGTGGCGCTGCAGCCGCTGGGGCTGTCGTTCAACCAAGCCGGCGGCTGGACCGGCGCGCCGGTGATCGACAATGCCAAGCCGGGCGAGATGATGGTTGCCAGCAGTGCGGCGAAGGCGCCACGTGCCGGTGGCGTGGATGTGTACCGGCTGGCGGTGCCGAAGGTGGCGGCGGTGGCCGGGTGTATCCGGTAGATCCACGCCATGCGTGGATAGCCGTCTGGTAGATGCCAACCTTGGTTGGCATGCGGGAAAGCGCCAACCAAGGTTGGCGGCTACCAGAACTGAGAGTCAGCGCGACAGTACTTTGGCGCGCTGCTGTTCGTACTCCAGCTCGCTCAGCTGGCCGTTGTCCTTGCGCTGGTTCAACGCGGCCAGCTCGGCCTGCACGCTGTCGGGCAGGGCCTGCTCACGGGCCACGTGGCGGGCGGCGGAGAGCTGCTCCGGCGGGCGCTTGCCGGCCCGCCAGGCGGCGATGAAGACACCGACGATGATGGCGCCGAACACCAGCGTACCGATGCCCCAGATCAGCCATTGCATCCATCCCAGTTCGGGTCCCATCGCGTATTCCTCCGTCTATCGTGGCGCTATTGTCAGCGCTCGCGCAGCCATCGCGCCACCTGCGGCGCGAAATAGGTCAGCACACCATCGGCACCGGCCCGCTTGAAGCCCAGCAGCGACTCCAGCACGCAGGCGCGCTCGTCCAGCCAGCCGTTGGCGAAGGCGGCCTTCATCATCGCGTACTCGCCACTCACCTGATAGGCGAAGGTCGGCACGCCGAAGGTCTCCTTCACCCGGCGCACCAGGTCCAGGTACGGCATGCCCGGCTTGACCATCACCATGTCGGCGCCCTCTTCCAGATCCAGCGCGATCTCACGCAGGGCCTCGTCGCCGTTGGCCGGGTCCATCTGGTAGGTCTTCTTGTCGGCCTTGCCGAGGCTGGCCGCGCTGCCCACCGCGTCACGGAACGGGCCGTAGAACGCCGAGGCGTACTTGGCCGAGTAGGCCATGATGCGCACGTTGATGTGGTTGTCGGCATCCAGCGCACGACGGATCGCGCCGATGCGGCCGTCCATCATGTCCGACGGCGAAACGATGTCGACGCCGGCCTCGGCGTGCGATACCGACTGCTTGACCAGCGCCTCGACGGTGATGTCGTTCAGCACATAGCCCTTGTCGTCGATGATGCCGTCCTGGCCGTGGGTGGTGTACGGGTCCAGCGCCACGTCGGTCATCACCCCCAGCTCCGGGAAGCGCGACTTCAGCGCGCGGATCGCACGCTGCGCCAGGCCGTCCTCGGCCCACGCCGCCGACGCATCCAGCGACTTCAGCGACGGGTCGATCACCGGGAACAGGTCGATCACCGGGATGCCCAGCTCCAGCGCCTCTTCGGCCACCTTCAGCAGCTCTTCGATCGACAACCGCTCCACGCCCGGCATCGACGGTACTGCGGTGCGGCCGGCCAGTTCGTGCACGAACACCGGGTAGATCAGGTCGTCGGTGGTCAGCGTGTTCTCGCGCATCAGGCGGCGTGAGAACTCGTCATGGCGCATGCGGCGCGGGCGGTAAAGCGGGTGGGACATGGCAGGCTCCGAGGAGTGGCTATTGCAACAGGTAGCCCTGCGGCAGCAGGGGTTCGGGCAATGGGCGTTCGCCGAGCGCGTCGAGCTGGTCGATCTCGATCGTGCGCACCAGTGCGTCCAGCGGCAGGTCGTTCGGCTCCAGGCCGAACGGGTCTTCCATTTCTTCGCCCAACTGGTCCAGGCCGAAGAAGGCATAGGCCAGCACCGCCGACAGCACCGGCGTGCCCCAGCCCAGCGAACTGGCCAGGCCGAACGGCAGCAGCACGCAGAACATCCATGCGCAGCGGTGCAGCAGCAGGGTGTAGGCAAACGGCAGCGGTGTGGTGAGAATGCGCTCGCAGCCGGCCTGGATCGACGACATCGCGTGCAGGCGTTCTTCCAGCTGGGTGTAGAGGATCGGGTCCAGCTCACCGCTGCGCAGGGCCTGCGCCAGCTCGGCGGCGATCATCGACAACAGCGCGTCGGGCACGTTCTCGCGCTGCCCGAGTTGTTCGCGCTGGCGCTTGTCCAGCCACGGCAGGGCCATCAGCGCCACGATGCGCCCGCGCAGGCGACCGGCCAGTGCATGGGCGAAGGCGGTGGTGAGGTAGGCGATGCGACGACGACGGCCGGTGTCATCGGCCAGCAGCAGGTTCACCTGGCGGGCCAGCGAGCGCGATTCGTAGACCAGCTGGCCCCACAGCTTGCGGCCTTCCCACCAGCGCTCATAGCAGGCGCTGTTGCGGAAGCTGAGGAAGATCGACAGCACCAGTCCGAGCAGGGTGAACGGCGTGACCGAAACGCGTTCGATGCCGGTCGGCGGCGCCAGTTCCACCACCGCAGCCACGGCGATGGACAGGATCAGGATGGCCAGCACCTTGGGCGCGATCGCTTTGACGATCGAACCGCGCAGGATGTACAGCAGTTGCCAGCCGTGGGGACGGGGTCGGATGATCATGGGGCAGCCGCGCCGGGCGCGGATTCACAGGCACGCGGGGGGCTCGCGCAGCCATCCATTGTACGCCCCTGCCCGGCCATCGGCCGTGCGCCTGCGACGCCCTGTCGCACCCGGGCGCAGGCTCAGATCACGCCGCCACCCAGGCCGAGGCGGAGGATGCCCACCACCACCACGATGCCGTTCAGGACCAGACCGGCCCAGGCCCGGCCACGCTTGCTCGGGTGGGTGAACAGGATGCCCAGCGCGGCGATGACCGCGCCCACCGCAGCGAACGGGATCAGGAACCAGTTGCCCCAGCCGAGCAGTGGAATCAGCGCCAGGATCATCCACAACAGCGCCAGTACGCCCCACAACAGACTGATCACACCCATGCCGCTCTCCCGCAGTTGGTTCCTGCCCCAACCATAGACGTTCCCGCTGCCGCCGCCTACTGCCATTGGCGGGGCTGTCACCGCCACCGTGCTAGCGTGCTGCCGTGCGTGCCCTGGCCCGGGTGTTGGCGCCGATTCAGAGTGGCCCGCCGATGATCGCAACCAGTCCTACAGGGGTCGTGCCATGAATATCCGTTGGGCCGCGTTGGCGGCCATCCTGCTGGTCGCCGCTGGCTGTGCCAGCACCTCCAAGGTGATGCTGGGCCGCGCCCGCGCACCGATCGATCCGGCGCTGGTGCAGATCTATTCCACCCCGCCGGCCGGTTCCCAGGAAATCGCCCAGCTGGAATCGGCGTCGGCCGTCGGCTTCGGCACCCAGGGCCAGACTGATGCCGCCGTGGCACGCCTGAAGCGCGAGGCTGCGGCGCTGGGTGCCAATGGTGTGGTGCTGATGGGTGTCGGCAGCAGCGGTTCGCCGGTGGGCATGTCGGTGGGCGCCGGTTCGTTCGGCTCGCATGTGGGCGGTGGCGTCGGCATCGGTATTCCGACCACGCAGAAGCGCGCCGCCGGCGTCGCGATCTGGGTGCCGAATCCGGCACCGCCGGCGCGGTTGCCGACACAGGTGATCACACCGCAACCGCAGCGGTGACCCTCTCGGGTCACCGCGGGTAGTGCCGGCCGCTGGCCGGCAACCTCAGGAACCTGTCCAACGCCCAGAGAATGCCGGCCAGCGGCCGGCACTACCCGATGATGCTCAGCGCTTGTACTTCGGCACGAACACCTTGTTCACCGCATCGGCCAGCTGGTCCGGCGGCAGCAGGCCCTGGTCGAGCAGGAAGTTGTTGAAGGCCAGACGGTCGAACTTCGCGCCCAGCGCCAGCTCGGTCTGCATGCGCAGCTCCAGGATGCGGGTATAGCCATAGAAGTAGCTGCCGGCCTGGCCCGGCATGCGCACCATGTAGCGGTCCAGTTCCTGGGTGGCCATCGCCTTGGACAGACCGACCTGCTCCATCAGCACGCGCTCGCCGTTGGCACGGTCGGTCAGGCCGAGGTTGAGCATCGGGTCCAGCATCGCGCGCGCGGCACGCAGCAGGCGGAACTGCAGGGCGATCATCTGCCCGTCCAGCGGCTCGTACGGCACCATCTCGGCTTCGGCGTACAGCGCCCAACCTTCCACGTTCACCGAATTGAACGCGAACATGGTGCGCGCCAGCGAGATGCCGCGCTCGACCATCGCGGTGAACTGCAGCTCGTGGCCGGGACGGCCTTCATGCGCGCTCAGCGTCCACGCCGCCGCACCGAAGTTGAAATCGTCGTACTGTGCGCCCGGGCCGGCGGCCGGGTTGCCCAGCGGCAGCACGAAGGTGCCCTGCTGCCCGGTGTTGTTGACCAGCGGCGCCGGCAGGAAATGCGGCGCCGGGCTGGCGGCACTCTCGGCAGCCGAACCCAGGCGCATCTGCATGGCGCGCTTGGGCACGTCGACGATCGCGTGCTCGCGGATCAGTGGATCGATCGCATCGATCACCTTGCGGTAGTGGCCTTCCAGATGATCGTCGGCGATCTTGTCGGCCTTCAGTGCACGGATCACCGCCACCGGGTCGCTCGGGTCGGCCACCTTCAGGCCCTTGTCCTTCACCACCAGCGGCGCCAGCTGCTGCATCGCCGAGCGGGTTTCCATGAATTCCAGCTGCGCGCGCTGCATCAGCAGCTTCGGGTCGATGTCGATGCCGACCTGCTTGAGCTGATAGGCGTACAGCGGCGCCGGCAGGCGTGCGTCGGAGCGCGCCTTCGGCAGCACGGTGGTGCGCGTCCAGCTGGCGTAGTCCTTCATCTGCCCGGCCAGGGCCTTCATCGCTTCATCGGCGCCGGCAATCTGGTACTTCTTCAGCAGCGACTCGATGCCGGTGATGTAGGTCTCGACGTTGTCCAGCGACTGCTGCACTTCGATCTTCGTCGGTTGCAGCAGGCTGCTGTCCTTCAGCCGTTCCTCGTAGCGCTGGCGGGCCAGCGTGGTGAAGGCGGTGCCGCCCGGTTGCAGGCCGGCATAGGCCTTGAGGCGGTCGACCGCCTTGGCCCGGCGCTCAGCCGGCACCTGGTCGGACAGCAGCAGGTTGAGGCCGCTGAACACCGTCTGCGGCGCATCGCTCCACGGCAGCAGGTACTTCTCGTTGAGCTCGCTGCCTTCGATGTTCTGGCTGGCGGCATGGATCATGATCTCCAGGTCCTGGCGGACATTGGGATCCTTTTCGGCGGCCAGCTTCGCCTTCAGCTCGTCGCGGGCCTTGGCCATCGCGGCGCGGTAGCGCGCATCATTGTCCGGGCCGAGGTCGGCCACCTTGTCGTCATAACCGGGAACGCCGAAGAAGCCGGTTTCTTCCGGCTGGAACGGCCCCTGCGCATCCAGCAGGATCTGTGCCAGGGCGTTGCTGCGTGCCACCCAGGCCGGGCTGGCGGGAGTCGCGGCCTTGGCGGCCGGCGCGGCCAGGGCCGGCGGTGCGGACAGCAACGGGGCGGCAGTCAGGGCCAGGGCAACAGCGAGCGCAATCGGCTTCATGGGACACTCCAGCAAAGGGTTGCCCGCACCCTACGCGCTCACGGCGATGGCGACAATCGGCTGGAGGTCACGGCGACCGCATTTGGGACATCGGGATCATGCAATGGCGGATCCGGATGGAAGCTGGCTACGATGCCCTTCGTTTCGCGCAGGACTCTTGCGTTGTCGTGAAGATCAACGGATCCGGTTGGCACACCCTCATGCTGGATGAGCGGAGATGACCAGATGTTCACCCGCGGGCAGGCCCGGTCGCCGCACTCCAAGGCCATGACGGTACGCCAGCCAGGCACGTCTTCCGCGTTGAACTGATAGCCATGCCCGTATGCGAATCTTGGAGGATCAAGTGCCGCGTTCTCGGGATCATGATCTGCTCCCAGCAGATGGCCCATCTCATGTGCAAGGGTGTGGTGGTCCAGACATCTGCGCTCGACGGCGAGAAAGGCGGTTTCCCGGGTCGCCAGAACCTGCTGGGCCAATCCGCATGCGGAAGCGCCTGAATGTGTATCGATGATCATCACCATTACGTCGGCTCGCTCGCCTTCCCGCGCCACGTGCAGCAGCCAGAGGGGGCCTTGCCTGCCCTTTGCGATGTCATCGAGCGTCCGATCAAGCGTGGTTTCGCGGTATCCCGGAAGTGCGTTGGCCGCCGTCTGCAGCTCCAGTTCAATACCACTTGCTGCAAAGCCGGCATTGGCCTCGATCACCGCAGCCCTGACCTGCTCGATTGCCGGATCCAGCCCGTCCGCCAACGCACCGGCCGCAAAGCCGTACGCAACCCGAATCACATCGCGACCTTCGCCGTTCCCTCCGGCGGCAATTCCTGGAGGAAGATCTGGAGCGGGCCGGTCTGGTCGCCGGTCCCTCACATCGTCTCGCTCGTCCCGTAGAGCGCGGCGCACATCACGCTTTACCAGTCGATCGCCGTCCAGCGTGTAATGCCAGAACCCATGGCTGAATCTCGCATGTGTTCCTGAAGTGTCCGACCAGATTCGCACGTACGGGGGCGGCCCAGGCTTCCCTTCAACATCCAGCGAAACGGCCTTCACCCTGCCCACCCACTGCATACCAGGGATCGAGCGCGCCTCTCGTTGTGCACCTTCGTCACCCGCAGGCCGGTAGATCACACTCTGGACGCTCTCGAACAGGGGTTCGGAAGGATCGCGGACAAGGTGAAGAACCATGTCGTGGAGATCAACGGTGATCTCATCGGCAGCCAGGGCGACCTCATTCACGCGAACCCGACGTACCCAGTCCACATCATCGCCTGCTCTGCGCAGCTGCTGTTCTGCTCCTGCCAATGGTGTGTCCGAGAGTACCTCCACGAAGGGCTCAGCAGCCATGCCGGGGGGAATCGAAAGCAGCGCAAACACTGTCAGCACTACCATGGTCCTGATTGCATACGTTCGCATTGCACGCTCCTTCCAGTATGAAGTGAATCGTTGCAGTCGGATCTGCGCTGCAACCGCTCAATCATTGGAGGGAACCTGTGCCAGCAATCCGGAACGTCGTTCGCACTATCAATCCACGCTATCGAAGCAGTGAGGATTGAAGGCTTCGCCACTCGCGAACCGGTCCATCAGCGTCGTGTGGTGTCGGCACTGATTGGCCTCACACCAGACATGCCGCGCTCAGCCGAGGCCCGATCGGCAAGTGAATTCAACTGTGGCGGATCACGACAGCCTCGGTCTCGGCGGTCGTGCGGTCACAGCGCGGCAGTGAGTGGACAGTCGCCGCGTTCGCGGCAGGCCTGCAGCTCGCACTCCTGTGCGGCCTCGTCATCATCCAGTGCGGTCAGGTCGAAGGTCTGCTTGTCCTCGCCCAGCACATACATCACCGGGTAGTCCCACACGTCGTCATTGCGGGTGCCTTTCACGAACAGCCGACCGTGCGCGTGCGGTCCTTCCAGGGCCACGGTCAGGCCGACATCGCGCTGGCCGTTGATCGCGGTCTGCATGCTGCCCAGCGGCATCGATTCGATATGCAGCGGCTCGCCGAAGGCTTCCACCAGTTCGATGCTGCAGCCCGCGCGGCGCAACGCTTCGCGCATCGGCGGGCTTTCGCGTGCCGCCTCGCTCCAGCGCAACACGCTCCAGGTCACCACGCCACCGGCGCCGCCCAGCACCAGCACCACCGTCAACGGCATCGCCCAGCGCCAATGACGGCACCACCAACCGGCGGACGTCTGTCGATGGGCGGGAATCGGTGGTGGCAGGGTCATCGGCGGGCTCCTTCCCGGCTGCGGATCAGGGCTTCAGGCAACGTCCCAGGAAGGCTTCGGCCACGCGGTAGCGATGCAGGGCATCGGCACCGGACAGACCATGCTTGGCACCCGGGTAGGTCATCAGCTCGAACGGCTGTGCACGCTTCTGCAACGCGCTCATCAGGCTGGTCGAATTGGTGAACAGCACGTTGTCGTCGGCCATGCCGTGGATCAGCAGCAGCGGCGAACGCAGGCCGTCGATATGGGTCAGCACGCGCGCTTCGCGGTAACACGCTTCATTGCGCGCCGGCAGATCCATGTAGCGTTCGGTGTAGTGGCTGTCGTACAGGCCCCAGTCGGTGACCGGCGCACCGGCCACGCCACAGGCGTACTGATTCGAGGCCTTGGCCAGCAGCATCAGGGTCATGTAGCCACCGTTGGACCAGCCCTGCACGCCGATGCGCGCCGGGTCCACCCACGGCTGCTGCTTCAGCCAGGTCACGCCACGCAGCTGGTCGGTCACTTCCACTGTGCCCTGCTTGCCATACAACGCACCACCAAAGTCACGGCCACGTCGCGGGGTGCCACGGTTGTCCAGCGAGAACACCACATAGCCCTGCTGGGCCAGGTACTGGTTGAACAGGTGGTCGCCACGGCCAGGCCAGCTGTCGGTGACGGTCTGGCTGGCCGGGCCACCGTAGACGTATACGGCCACCGGGTAGCGCTTGGACGGATCGAAGCCGGCCGGCTTGATCAGGCTGTAGTTGAGCGGAGTCTTGCCATCGGCAGCCATCAACGTGCCGAACTCGACCGGGCGCTGCGCATCTCGGTAGCGCGCATACGGATGCTTCGGGTCCGCCAGGTTGTTCTCGAGCAGGGTAGCGATCTTCTCGCCATTGGCGCGGAACAGTTCGATCTGCGGCGGCGTGGTGCTGTTGGACCAGCTGTCGACATAGACGCTGGCGTTGCGGGCGAAGCTGGCGCTGTGCATGCCCGGTGCCTTCGACAGGCGCTGCGGCTCACCGCCCTGCAGCGACACCGCGTAGATCTGGCTTTCGCGCGAGGTCTCGATGCCGGCACGGAAGTAGGCCTTGCCGGCCTTTTCATCGACCGCCAGCAGCTCGTCCACCGGCCAGTTGCCGTGGGTCAGCGCGGTGGCCTTGCCCTTGCTGTCGATGCGGTACAGGTGCTGGAAGCCGGTGCGTTCGGACGACCACAGCACGCTGCCGTCTTCAAGGAAGCGCAGGCTGTTGTGCAGCGGCACCCAGGTCGGGCTGGTCTCGTGGGCGAGCACGCGCTGGCGGTTGGAATCGAGTGCCACTTCCACCAGATCCAGCTGCCTCTGGTCGCGCGACTGGCGCTGGAAGCTCAGGTGCTGCGCATCGCGCCAATCGACGCGGGCCAGATAGATGTCCTGTTCCTTGCCCAGATCGACCCAGCGCGGCTGCGCATCGGCAGCCGGTGCGATCACGCCCAGCTGCACGCGCACGTTGGCATCGCCGGCAGCCGGGTAACGCTGCTCGATCACGTCAGTGCGGTCGGCGTAGACCTCGTAGCGCTTCTGCACCGGCACCGGTGCTTCATCGATGCGGGCGAAGGCGATCGCCGAATCGTCCGGCGCCCACCAGTAACCGGTGTGGCGGTCCATTTCCTCGTCGGCGACGAACTCGGCCACGCCGTTGCCGATGGTGGTGCTGCCGTCGCGGGTGAGCTGCAGCTGCTTGCCACTGGCCAGGTCGATCACCCACAGGTTGCGGCCACGAATGAAGCTGACGAAACCGCCCTTGGGCGACAGCTTGGCGTCGGTGGCGAAACCTTCACCGTGGGTCAGCTGGCGCACCGCCGCCTGGCCCTGCTGCTTGAGGTCGTACAGGTACAGTTCGCCGCCCAACGGGAACAGCAGGCGCTGCGCGTCCGGCGACCACTGGTAATCGACGATGCCGGTCATCGCGGCGATGCGCTGGCGTTCGCGGCGTGCCTTTTCCTCATCGCTGAGGGTCTCGGTGCCGGGCAGCACCACCTTGGAATCGACCAGCAGGCGGGTCTGGCCGCTGCCGATGTCGTAGGTCCACAGGTCCAGCTGGTTGCGGTCGCTGTCCTTGCCGCGCAGGAAACTGACCTGCGAACCGTCCGGCGCCACCTTCGGCTTCATCAGGGTCGGGCCGGACAATGGCAGCGGGCCGGTGATGGCTTCCAGGGTCAGCTTTTCAGCGTGGGCGGCGGTTGTGGTGGCGAGCATGAGGGCGAGCGAAGCGAACAGGTGGCGCATGGAGGATCCCGGCAAACGGCAGGTCCACCCCGGCTCGGAGCACGGGGCGGTCGTTCCCCATCCTAACCAAGCCCGTGCAGGAAGGCAGCATGACCTTTTGCCCATAAGGAGTGCCGGCAAGGAGTGCCGACCAACGGTCGGCACCCACCGTACTGGGTCAGCGCTGGCCGAACAGGTGCTTGCGCTCTTCGTCGCTGAGCGGCTTGCCAGCGTTGGGGTTCACCTGCTGGCGCAGGGCATAGGCGCGCTGGGTGGCCGGGCGCGCGGCGATGGCGTCGTGCCAGCGCTTGAGGTTCGGGAACGCGGCGAAATCCACCGGCAGCTTGTCGTAGGCGCCGATCCACGGGTAGCTGGCCATGTCGGCAATGGTGTACTCGTCGCCGGCCAGGAAGGCGTGCTGGGCCAGGCGCTTGTCCATCACCCCGTGCAGCCGGCGCACTTCATTGTCATAGCGCTCGATCGCGTACGGGATCTTTTCCGGCGCATACACATTGAAATGCCCCATCTGGCCACTCATCGGGCCCAGGCCGGCCATCTGCCAGAACAGCCACTCCAGGGTGGTGACGCGGCCGCGCGGGTCACTGGGCAGGAACTGGCCGGTCTTTTCGGCCAGGTACAGCAGAATCGCGCCGGACTCGAACACGCTCTGCGGGGCGCCGCCATCGGCCGGGGCGTGGTCGACGATGGCCGGCATCTTGTTGTTGGGCGAGATGGCGAGGAATTCCGGCTTGAACTGGTCGCCCGAGCCGATGTTGACCGGGTGGATGCGGTACTCCAGGCCGGCTTCTTCCAGCAGCAGGGTCACTTTATGGCCGTTCGGGGTGGGCCAGTAATACAGGTCGATCATGGCGGCGGCTCGGGGTGCGGAAAGGAACCTGAAGTCTAGTGCGAGAGTTGGGTTGGCACCGTCACGGCAGGCCGGTAACCTCGCCTCTCCCCCGCAACGCAGCATCCTCCGCATGAGTGCAAACCGCCCGCCGCTCTCCCCGCTGTCCACGCTGATCTTCGCCTCGCGCTGGCTGCAGCTGCCGCTGTACCTGGGCCTGATCGTGGCGCAGTGCGTCTATGTATTCCTGTTCGGCAAGGAACTGTGGCACCTGATCTCGCATTCGGCCTCGATGGGCGAGCAGCAGATCATGCTGATCGTGCTGGGCCTGATCGACGTGGTGATGATCTCCAACCTGCTGGTGATGGTGATCGTCGGCGGCTACGAGACCTTCGTCTCGCGCCTGCGCCTGGAAGGCCATCCGGACCAGCCGGAGTGGCTGAGCCACGTCAACGCCAGCGTGCTGAAGGTGAAGCTGGCGATGGCGATCATCGGCATCTCCTCGATCCACCTGTTGAAGACCTTCATCGCCAGTGGCGCGCTGGGCGGCATCCCGCTGTGCACGCCGGAGCAGATGAGCGTGGCCGCCGCCAACATCGGTGTCGCCCGCTGCTCGATGCTGACCCAGGACGGCGTGCTGTGGCAGACCATCATCCACTGCGTGTTCATCCTGTCGGCGATCGGCATCGCCTGGACCGACAAGCTGATGTCCAACGGCCACAGCAAGCCCCACGACAAGGCGCACGACCACTGAGATCGTTGCCAGCAGCGGCATGATGCCGTTGCCCATTCCGGCCACCGCCCCTTGCGCGCGGCGGTGGCCGGGATGCTAGATTGCACCCTCGCCGTTGCCGGCGGTGGCGTCGGGAAACGTCATCGTTCCGTGCCCGGACCGCAGGTCCCGGCCATGCATATCAATGATTTACGTCACGTCGTCTTCTAGAGGGGAGCAGGATGTCGCACGTCTCAACGATCACCGCCGCGCGCCGGTGGCTGCCGGTTGCCCTGGCACTGGCGCTGGCCGCCTGCTCGGGCAAGGAAGAATCCGCAGCACCGGCCCCGGCCGCCGCACCCGCCGCACCGGTGGTCGCTGCCAAGGTGCAGTCGATGGGCACCGAGCAGCTGCGCGAGTCGGCCAGCCAGGCGCTGCGCGAGAACCGCATGTATGCGCCGGCCGGCGACAACGCCATCGAGTACTACCTGGCGCTGCGCGACAAGACGCCGGACGACGCTTCGGTGAAGAGTGCGCTGACCGATCTGCTGCCCTACACCCTGATCGCCGCCGAGCAGCACCTGGGCCGTGAGGACTACCCCGAGGCGCAGCGCCTGGTAGCGCTGATCGAGAAGGTGGACGCCTCCGCCCCTGCCCTGCCGCGCCTGAAGGAAGGCCTGGCCAAGGGCGTGGAGAACGCGGCCAAGCGCACCGAGACCGAAGCAGAGAAGGCAAAGAAGGACGCCGAAGACCGGACCAAGCAGCAGGCCGAACAGCAGCGCCTGGCCGAGCAGCGCGCCAAGGAAGCCGATGCGGCCAAGCAGATTGCCGCGCAGCAGGACGCCACGCGCCGCGACAACGAACGCCAGGAAGCCGAGCGCCAGGCCACCGCCCGCCGCGAAGCCGAACAGAAGCAGCAGCAGGCGGCGGCCCAGCAGGCCAGCGCCGCACGCCAGGCAGCCGCCGCCGCTGCGCCCACGCTGCGCCCGGTCAGTACGCCGGCACCGCGCTATCCGGGCGAAGCACTGCGTTCGGGCACCTCGGGCGAAGTGCTGGTGGAGATCACCGTCGGCACCGACGGCTCGGTGATCAACGCCCGCGTGCTGCGTGCGACACCGAGCCGCGTCTTCGACCGCGAAGCCCTGAACGCCGTGAAGCGCTGGCGTTTCGAACCGGTCAGCGCACCGGTCACCACCCGCCGCACGCTGGTGTTCGCCCCGGGCGGCGGCTGATCACAAAAGGGGACGGAGGGGATTAAGTCGTTCCCGCCCCTTGATGACGCCAAGGCCCGGCATGTCCGGGCCTTGGCCGTTTCAGGCCACACCCTCGATCAAGTCCTGCAGTGCAGGATCACGCGCAGCCAGCACACGGAACAGGCCCAGTGCGTGCAGACCCGGCAGCAGCGTACGCAGGTCGGCCTCGGCGGCGGCGCGGGTGGCGTCATTGCTGGCGGGATCCTGCCAGTCACGAACGCTGGCCAGAAAGGCACCGACACTGCCCTTGCGCACGGTGACGCCGTTCACCTGCACGTCGTTCTGGTGGTCGGGAAGGATGTCCTGTGGTCGCATGGGGGAAGCGCTCGGTTGAAGTGGGCTCCAGTGTCGGGGCCCGAACGCGACGTTTCTGCCGTATAACTGCCAAGCAATATGGCAGATCAGACAACCACCGCATTGCTCGACCCCGCGTTGACCGATGCCGCTGACGGACCGGTGGTGCTGGCGGCCCGGCTACGCCAGCGCGGTATGCGTCGCACGGCCCGCCACCAGCACGCCCGCGGCCAGCTGCTGGGTGCGCACCAGGGCCTGCTGCGGATCGCCGCCGACGACCTGCACTGGCTGCTGCCCGCAGGTCACGTCGCGTGGATACCGCCCTTGCTACCCCATGCGCTGCTGAGCGCAGACGGGTTCGATGGCTGGAGCCTGTACTTCAATGCCGAGGCCTGCCTGGGCCTGCCCGCCACACCGCGCATTTTCCAGCCCAATGCACTGCTGCAGGCGGCGACAACACGTGCGCTGCGATGGCCCCATCAGCCGCTGGACGCTGCGCAGGCACGACTGGCCGGTGTGATCGCCGATGAGATTGCCGCCAGCATGCCCCTGCCGCTTGCCCTGCCACAACCGCGTGACCGGCGACTGCAGAAGATCGCCGCCGCACTGGCGCGCGCACCTGAAGACGGCTGCAGCATCGAGGAGTGGGCCGCAAGCAGCGGGCTTTCCGGCCGCAGCCTTGCCCGCCATTGGCTGGCCGAGACCGGCATGACCTTGAGCCAGTGGCGGCAACGCCTGCGCGTGCTGCTGTCGCTGCCACGCCTGCTGTCCGGCGAGCCGGTGATCAGCGTCGCGCTGTCGATGGGCTACGAGACGCCCAGTGCGTTCATCGCCGTGTTCAAGCGCGAGATGGGGGTGACGCCTGCGCGCTACGGAAAAGGGGACGGAGGGGATTAAGTCGCTTCTGCCCTACCCCACACCTTCTCGCGGCATCGCCTGATGTTCACCACAGCCCGCTTGGCGGCAGGCTGGCGACTCCTTGAATTCCTGAACTCCCATGCCTCGACAAGCACGCCTGATGCTGGCCGGCCAGCCGTACCACGTGACCCAGCGCGGTGTGAACAAGGGGGCGATCTTCGTTGACGATATCGACCGCCAGTTGTTTCTGCACCTGTTGCACAGTGCGTTTCTGAAGCATCAGGTCGCGCTGCATGCCTACGTATTGATGGGCAATCACGTTCATCTGTTGGCCACACCCTCCACGGGTGTGGGCCTAGCCAACGCGATGAGGATGCAGGGCAACAACTACGTCCAGGCCTTCAATCAGCGACATGAGCGCAGCGGACCGCTCTGGCAGGGTCGCTTCCATTCTTCAATGGTGGACAGCGACGCCTATCTGCTCAGCGTTTATCGCTACATCGAACTCAATCCAGTTCGTGCAGGCATGACAGGCGCCCCGGAAGATCACCCATGGTCGAGCGTGCATGGAAACCTGCAGCGCCGCGATGATCCGATGCTGACAGAACACCCCGCCTTTCAGGCACTGGCCTCGACCAAGCGACAGCGGGCGACGCTCTATGCGCAGTTCCTGCGGGACGTGAACGCGTCCGCTGACCTGCCGGCAATCCGCAACCACAGTGCTGCGCAGCATCCATTGGGAAGCACAGCGTACCTGCGGATGGTAGAGCAGACACTTGGACGACCTGCGATGCTGCGCAAGCGTGGGCGCCCGCGCAAAGAGGGGACGGGAGGGCTAGAAACGACTTAATCCCCTCCGTCCCCTTTTCTGCATGTCAACCGGAGATCGCCAGACGCTCGTTGTGGTAACGCCGCACCGCGGCGAACCACAGCACTGCGGCCAGGCCAAGGCTGGCGCCGAGATAGATCGCCCACACCTCCGGTGTGATCGTCTCGTGGCGGATCACCTTCAGCAGCATCTGGTTCTGCGACAGGAACGGCACGGCGTACTGCCACAGCTCGCTCTTCAGCGGATAGGCCACCAGCGCGTAACCGGGCATCATCGGCAGCAGCATCAGCCAGGTCATGTGGCTCTGCGCTTCCTTCATGCTCTTGGCTGCGGCCGACAGGAAAGTCAGCAGCGAGGTGCCGATCATCAGCATCGGCAACATCACCAGCAGCATCTGCAGCATCGAACCGACATTCATGTTGAACTGGCGACCGATGTTGCCGGGCGCGATCTGTGCGCTCACCTTGAACGCCACCAGGGTCAGCAGCAGCGATACGAACCCGACCACGCAGGCGGCGGCGATCTTGCCGCTGACAATGGCGCTGCGCGAGCCCGGCGTGGCCAGCAGCGGTTCCAGTGACTGCCGCTCGCGCTCGCCGGCGGTGGCGTCCATCACCAGGTAGGCGCCGCCGATGAACGAGGTCAACGTGAGCAGTACCGGCAGCAGCATCGACAGGATCATGCCGCGCTTGGCCTCGGCACTGGCCAGATCCTGGCGCGCCACGTCCAGCGGCCGCGCCACCTGCGCGTCGATGCCACGCGCCATCAGGCGCAGCGCACCAACCTGGCCGTTGTAGGTCGCCAGTGCCGCCTCCAGGCGTGCGCTGGGCACTTCTGCGGCGCGACGGGTACTGTCCTTGATCACCTCCACCAGCGCCGGCTTGCCATCGGCCCAGTCCTTGCCGAAGTCATCGCTGATGCGCAGCGCCACGTCGATCTCCTGGCTGCGGATGGCCTCGGCCAGGTCCTTCGGTGCCGGTGCGGTGTTCAGCCCCTGCGCGGCGAGGAAACGCACCAGATTGGGGGCGTTGTCTGCACCGATGGTCGGAATCTGCAGCGGTTGTTCAATCTGGGTGCGCACCCGGCTCTCGGCCAGCTTGCCCATGCCCAGCAGCAGCACCGGGTACAGCAGCGGCCCGAACAGCAGGGTCAGCAGCAGTGTGCGGCGATCACGGGAAAGGTCGCGCAGTTCCTTGCGCATCACCGTCATCAGGGTCGACATCATGCTCATGCGTGCAGGCCCTCTTCGCTGCCGATCAGTTTCACGAACGCATCTTCCAGGTTGGCCTCGCCGGCCTGCGCACGCAGCTCGTCGGCGCTGCCGGCCGCCATCACCGTGCCCTTGGCGATGATCACGATGTGGTCGCACAGCGCGGCCACCTCCTGCATGATGTGGCTGGACAGGATCACGCAGCGACCCTCTTCGCGAAGGCCCAGCAGGAATCGCCGCAGCGCGCGCGTGGTCATCACGTCCAGACCGTTGGTCGGCTCATCGAGAATGACGTTGCGCGGGTCGTGCACCAGCGCGCGGGCGATCGCGGTCTTCGTACGCTGGCCCTGCGAGAAGCCATCGGTCTGGCGGTCGAGGATGTCACCCATGTCCAGCGCGTGCGACAGCACTTCGATGCGCTCGCGGATGCGCTCGGCCGAGAGACCATGCAGTTCGCCGAAGTAGGCGATGTTCTCGCGCGCGGTCAGGCGCTTGTAGACACCGCGCGCATCGGGCAGCACGCCAAGGTGGCGGCGTACTTCCACCGGATTGCGTGCGGCATCGACACCATCGACGCTGATGCTGCCCTGGTCGGGGGTCATCAGCGTGTACAGCATGCGCATGGTGGTGGTCTTGCCGGCACCATTGGGGCCCAGCAGGCCGGTGATGCGGCCGTCCTCGGCACGGAAGCCGACATTGGATACCGCCTGGATGCGGCCGGTGCGTGTGTCGAAGGCCTTGTGCAGGTTGTCGGCGACGATCATGGTTCCCATCCGTTGAACGAGGTGAACGCCGGCACGTAGCTCAGCGTGTCCAGGCAGCCGGCATCCAGCGCCCTGGCATCGGTCTTGTCGATGAACTGGCCGAGCAGGCGCGGCATGCAACCGGCGGTCAGCGTGCCGTGGCCCTGGCCACGGGCGACCAGCGCACGGCCATTGGGCAGGCCCTTGAGGACCTGCTCGGCATAGCGCGGTGGCGTCACCGGGTCGAGTTCACCGGACAGCAGCAGCGCCGGTACGTCACTGCGCAGCGGCACGGCATTGGCGGGCGGTGCCGGCCGGTGCGGCCATACCGGGCAGGCGGCGAAGAAGGCACTGGCCACGTCGTTGCCGAACAGGCGCTCGGAATCCTCGGCCGGTGCGTGGTAGCGCGGCGCATCTTCGCTGCAGATCACCGACCACTGCATGCCACGATTGATCTGGAAATCCATGCTGCGGTTCGCACCCCGTGCCAGCGATGCCAGCGGTGCATAGCGGCCATGCGCGGCTTCATCGAGAACCAGCGGCAGCAGCGAGGAATACTGCGGCACATAGGAGAAGGCGAACGCCAGGCCGATCACGCTGTCCGGACTCAGCACATCCTGCCGGGGCTGGTTGGTGCCGGGGTCGCGATATTCCACCGAGACCGGCGCATGGCGCAGGGTCTCGACCACGCTGCGCAGCTGCGCGCGGGTGTCGGTCGGGAAGCGCTTGCTGCAGGCGGCATCCTTGCGGCACTGCGCCGATTGCAGGGCGATCGCATCCTCGAACGTCGTGGCGAAATCACCGCCCACCACCAGCTCATTCGGTACCACGCCATCGATGACGATGCTGCGCGTGTGCTGTGGATAGGCACCGGCATAGCGCTGGGCCACGCGGGTACCGTAGGAACCGCCGACCAGGTTGACCTGATCCACGCCGAGCGCACCACGCACCGCATCCAGATCAGCGATCGCCTCGGTGGTGGTGTAGAAGCGGGCATCGGCGCGCCCCTGCAGCGAGGCCGCGCAGCGCTCGGCATAGTCGCGCAACGATGCTTCAGTGGGTGCGGCATCCTCGTCCATGGCCAGTTCCTTGCCATCCGTGCCAAGGCAGTTGAGGGGATTGGAGCCGCCGGTACCGCGCTGGTCGACGAGGAAGATGTCACGCTGCTTGCGCACCTGGCGCAGCGCGGCATCGACGATGACCGCCACTTCGCTGGCCGCCTGGCCGGGGCCGCCGGCCAGGAAGAACACCGGGTCGGGCTGGCTGGAGCCGCTGCTGCCCGATTCCAGCCAGGCAATGCGCAGGCCGATGCGGCGGCCATCGGGCTGGGCCCGGTCCTCCGGCACCTGCAGGGTGGCACACTGCGCCTCCACGTTGGCGCTGGCGCCTTCGGTGGACAGCGTGCAGGGCTGGAAGTCGATCGTGCCGAAACGGCGGCTGGGCGCATCGCTGGCGCTTTCCGTGCCGGGTGACGGTGACTGGCTGCAACCGGCAAGCATCAGGCTGGCCAACGCTGCGGCCAACGCGAGGTGGTGTCTTTGCATCGTGCTCGTTTCCCCTGGAGGACGTTCCTGGCAACCACGACGGGCTGCCGCGGAAGATGTGACTCAACTTACACGGGCACGGCGTCGTCGGCGATGGGCAGACGCGAAATCTCCGCCGGCGTGGCGCAGGCCAGGCGATCGCGGCCCGCGGCCTTGGCCCGGTACAGCGCCGCGTCCGCCGCTGCCAGCAGCGCGGACAGGTCGCCGTGGCCATCGTCCATCGCCAGGCCGATGCTGGCGGTGACCGTCACCGGTCCGGTGCCCAGCCGCGCCGGCTTCTGCTGCAGAGCGGTACGGATGGCCGCAGCCCGCGCCATCGCTTCACCCTGCGTGCTGCCGGCCAGCACCAGCACGAACTCCTCACCACCGTAGCGTCCCAGCAGCGTGTCGTCGCCCTGCAGATCGTGCTGCAGCAGCGCAGCGAAGTGGCGCAGCACCTGGTCTCCGGCCAGATGGCCCCAGCGGTCGTTGATCTGCTTGAAATGATCGACGTCGACCAGCAACAGGGCCAGTGGCCGGCCCTGCCGACGCAGCCGCTGCAACTGTGCCTGGCCATCGGCCAGCACCGCGCTGCGGTTGAGCAGACCGGTCAGGCCATCCGTACGCGCCGTACGCCGCAGATCGACCAGCATGCGCTCGACCAGCAGCAGCACCATCGCAAAGCACCGCGCCAGTTCCAGCATCACACCGGCAATGTAGGTGACGAACATCGGTGTGCCGGTGCGCATGATGTCCTCACCGGCATCGGGTGCCACCGGCAGGAACAGGCGCACCGCGTACAGTGCCGCCTCGGCCAGGAACACCGCCGCCGCCAGACGGCAGCTGGTGCGCTGTTGCAGGGGGGCATGTCGCAGCAGCAGCCACGCGATCCAGCCATCGACCAGCAGCGTGAACACACTGAACACCTGCAGGCGCACGCCCAGGTCCGGCCACAGCACCAGGAAGGCGAAGATGCAGGCCATGAACGCGGCCGCCATCAACAATGGCCGCCACAGCGGTAGCGGCCGTTCCAGATGCAGTGCCACGCCGCGCAGCATCAGCACCGCGCAGCCGGCCATCGCTGCATTCCCGGCCAGTATGGCCGGTGCCAACGGCAGGTAGGGTCGCAGCGCCAGCAGGGTCACGCCCAGGGTCAGCAGCCACAGACTTGCGGTCCACTGGCGCAGCACCGGTTGCCCGCGCAGCACGACCAGCAGCAACGAGAACCCCACGGCAATGCCGATGCAGAGCAGGAAGCCAAGCACGGTGATGGTGGGGAAATCCAGGGACATGCGGCGCTCATCGGCCGGGGCGGCGCGCGCATCTTAGCGCCTTGTGGTGCGATCCCCGTGGCACTGCCTGGCACGATGGCGATGCGGGGTCCGAAAACGGCGAGCACGGTGACCGGCGCATGCGCAGAATCCGCGGAAAACCAAGGAGACGCCCATGCATGCGTGGTACCTCGGTGGCATCGACCACCGCCCGTTCCTGCACCTGTTCGAGAAGAGCGACACCGCGCTGGCCGCGCTGGGCATCCAGCGCCGCTGGGCCGGCGAAACAGGAGGACACCCCTGCCGGGTCAGCCTGAGCGATCCACCCCGTGGCAGCGAGCTGCTGCTGTTGTCCCATGTGCACCTGCCCCTGCACTCGCCCTATCACGCCTCGGGCCCGATCTTCGTGCAGCGTGGCGTAACACGCTGCGTGCTTCCGCCCGGTGAGGTACCCGCCTATGTACAGCGCCGTACGATCTCGTTGCGCGCCTATGACCAGGCTGCGTTGATGCTGGCCGCAGAGATCAGCGCAGGCAATGATGTCTCCGCCCGGCTGGACGCGCTGTTTGCCGACCCTGCCGTGGCCTTCGTGCAGCTGCACAACGCGGCCCACGGTTGCTTCTCGTGCCAGGCAGATCGGGTGGGTATGGCGCCGACGTAGCAGGATCTCCACGACGTGATCGATGCCTCGCCGAAGACGTGATGGCCAACGCATCCGTTCAGTCCCGCGTGAAGCCTGCGGGAAGGGCTTCACACCGCCAGTCACGGATCGGCGCTTCCGTGGTTCCTCAGCCTGCATCGCGACTCGATACTCGCCGTGGTGCCGCCGAAAGTCCGCCGTGCAGCGCAGCTCCTGCGGTCACCGTTCTCTTTCGACGACCACAAGGAAGCGCCATGTCATTCCGATCCACACCGCTGTTGCTGGCCACCTCGTTCGCCGCTGCGGGCCTCTGCCTGGCAGGCAGCGCGTTGGCCCACGGCACCATGACCACGCCGATCAGCCGCGTCTATGCCTGTTTCCAGGGCAACCCGGAGAATCCGACCAACCCCGCGTGCGCCGCCGCCAAGGCCGTCGGTGGTTCGCAGGCGTTCTACGACTGGAACGGCATCAACCAGGCCAACGCCAACGGCAACCACCAGGCCGTGGTGCCCGACGGCAAGCTGTGCAGCGGCAACAACCCGACCTTCCGTGGGCTGGATGTAAACCGCAGCGACTGGCAGACCACGCCCATCCATGCCGATGCCAATGGCAAGTTCACCTTCGTGTTCAAGGCAACCGCGCCGCATGCCACGCGTGACTGGCGCTTCTTCGTCACCCGCGACGGCTGGCAACCGGGCAGCCCATTGCGTTGGGCCGATCTGCAGGAATTCTGCACGCTGGGCAACACGTCACTGTCGGCCGATGGCACCTACAAGCTGCAATGCACGCTGCCGCAGCGCACCGGCCAGCATGTGATCTACAACACCTGGCAGCGCTCGGATTCGACCGAAGCGTTCTACACCTGCATGGACGTGCGCTTTGAAGGCGGCGGCGGTACCACACCGGCACCGCAATGGCAGGATGCTGGCCCGGTCACCGCACGCGGCGAGCTGCCGGTCGGCACCACCCTGGCGCTGCGCGTGTTCAATGCCAACGGCAATGATGTCGAACGCGTGGAAGCGATCCTGGCCAGCGGCCAGACCGCGGCCGCGCAATGGCCGTTGGCGCTGGCCCGCAAGGTCAATGCCAGTGCCCAGCATGCGCGCGTGGGCGTGCTCAACAACGGCGTGATCACGCCGTCGGCGTCGGCCACCGACAATCGCGTATACCTGAAGGACGGCAACCGCTTCCAGCTCGACACCAAGGTGCCGGACCCGGGGACGCCATCGCCGGGCGGTGATTTCGACCACGTATACCCCGCCGGCATCGGCAGCTATGTGCCGGGCCAGACCGTGGTGAAGAGCAGCGACGGCAAGCTGTATGCCTGCCGCCCATTCCCGGAAGGTGCGTGGTGCAACGTCAATGCCGAAGCCTACCGGCCGGGCGTGGGTGCGGCCTGGCGCGATGCGTGGATCGCCTACTGACGCAGCGATATGGGAGGCGGTGCAAAGTGCGCCGCCTTCTGCCTGGAGTGCGGCACAGTGAGCACCGTGTTGCAGATCGATCACGGCCTTGATCGATTTCAAACTTGTCCGATGTTGCCGACGACCCTGCATGTGAAGACTGCGCGAGGTTTCCCACACTTCGCAAAGGAGTTCCTGCATGCATCTGTCCCACCGGGCAGTCCTCGCACTGTCCGTCGTTGCCGGCCTGGCCCTGTCCGGCAGCGCCTTCGCCCACGGCACCCTGTCCAAGCCGCTCAGCCGCGTGAAGCAGTGCCACGAAGGCAATCCGGAAAACCCGACCAACCCGGCCTGCGCCGCGGCCAAGGCCATCGGCGGTGCGCAACCGTTCTACGACTGGGCCGGCGTCAACCAGGCCAACGCCAACGGCAACCATCAAGCGGTGGTTCCAGATGGCGAGTTGTGCAGCGGCGGAAACAGCAAGTACCGCGGCCTCGATCTGAACCGCAGTGACTGGCCGACCTCGCCGATCCGCGCCGATTCTCGGGGCCGCTACACCTTCGAGTTCAAGGCACCGGCCCCGCATGCCACCCGCGAGTGGAAGTTCTACGTCACCCGCGACGGTTGGCAGCCGGGCAGCCCGTTGCGCTGGGCCGATCTGCAGGAATTCTGCACGCTGGGCAACGTGCCGGTCTCCGGCGACGTCTACAAACTGGACTGCCCGCTGCCCAAGCGCAGCGGCCAGCACATCATCTACAACACCTGGCAGCGCTCGGATTCCGGTGAAGCGTTCTATACCTGCGCGGACGTGCGCTTCGAAGGCGGTGGTGGCGTCGAACCGCCGCCGCAGTGGCAGGATGCCGGCGCGGTGACCGCCCGCGGTGCGTTGGAAGAAGGCACCACCCTGACGCTGCGCGTGTTCAACGCCCAGGGCAATGATCTGGAAAGCCCGCATATCACCCTGGCTGCGGGTCAGACCGCTGCGAACCAGTGGCCGCTGGCGCTGGCCCGCAAGGTCAACGCCAGTGCGCAGCAGGCGCGCGTGGGCGTGATGAAGAACGGCGTGATCACACCGGTCGCCTCGGCCACCGAGAACCGCGTCTACCTGAAGCCGGGCAACCTGTTCCAGATCGATACCCGCCTGCCGGGCCCGGTCGATCCGGTCGATCCGCCGCCGGGTGACGACTACGACCATGTGTACCCGGCCGGCCTCGGCAGCTATGTGCCCGGCCAGACCGTTGTGAAGGGCACCGACGGCAAGTTGTACGCCTGCCGCCCGTTCCCGGAAGGTGCGTGGTGCAACATCAACGCCGATGCCTACCGCCCGGGCACCGGCTTTGCCTGGCGCGACGCCTGGATCGCGTACTGAGGCAGGACACCGGGGCGGCGTGATGCCGCCTCCGGTGGGCATTTCAAGGCGTCATGGGGGGGTGGCGGCCCCCGGCCGGCCCAAACCAGACATAATTAAAGCAGTAGGAAATCAAGCGGCGGGTAGTCGGGGTG
>NZ_JBJNRH010000006.1:119031-125003 GCF_045809185.1 Nocardiopsis yanglingensis
GGGGGGGGGGTCTGCCGCCTGGGGTGGGAATTACCCGGCTTCTGGGGGGGGGGCCGCCCCGGGCCCGCCACTACCCTGACTTACTTACTGCTGACGTACTTCTCGCGGCGGATCTGCGGGTTGCCCAGGCCGGCGGCCTTGAGCAGCTCTGCACAGGCATCGACCATGTCCGGGTTGCCGCACAGGTAGGCGATGTCGGTGGCCGGGTCCGGCGTGAAGCCGGCCAGCGCCTGCTGCACGTAGCCGTGCTGCACGTCCGGGTGCGGATCAGCCGGCAGTTCGCGCGACAGGCACGGAACATAACGGAAGTTCGGGTGCTTTTCGGCGAAGCTGTAGAAGTCTTCGCTGTACAGCAGCTCGCCCGGGCTGCGCGCGCCCTGCAGCAGCACGATCTGCACACCACGTTCGGCCATGGCCTTTTCCAGCAGCGGCAGCATCGAGCGGTACGGGGTAACACCGGTACCGGTGGCGATCAGCAGGTAACGGGCATTGTGATCACCGGGATTCAGGCAGAACCGGCCATAGGGGCCGGACGCACTGATCTGCCCGCCCTGCTCCAGCGCCTCGAACAGGGCCGTGGCGGCGCCACCGGGCACGAAACTGACCGCGATATCCACCGCCTCGCCCGGGCCCAGCGCGTGGTCGTGGATGGTCGCCAGCGAGTAGCTGCGCTTGGTTTCGGTGCCGTCGGCGTAGCTGAAATGGACCTGGATGAACTGGCCGGGCTGGAAATCCAGCGGCTGTCCATCGTCACGCACGAACTGGTAGTGGCCGACGGTCGGGGCCAGCATGCGGCAGCCGACCAGCTTGAGGGGGAATTGAACAGGCACGACTTTTCGGGACAGTGTGTAGCCGGGGCAAGCCCTCGGGGTCTTCTATAATAGCCCCTCCCCGCCCCTCTCCAGCGCCAGCCCATGGGCGCGAAGGCTTCGAGCTTGGCATCCCAGAACGATACGGCGCCCGCCCTGCGCGTGCGCGACCTGCGCAAGACCTACGACAACGGCACCCAGGCCCTGAAGGGGGTTTCCCTGGAAGTGGCCCCGGGCGACTTCTTCGCCCTGCTCGGCCCCAACGGTGCCGGCAAGTCGACCCTGATCGGCATCATCAGCTCCCTGGTCAACCTCAGCGAGGGCCAGGTGGAAGTGTTCGGCAGCGACCTGGTGCGCAACCGCAGCGCCACCATGCGCCTGATCGGGCTGGTGCCGCAGGAAATCAACTTCAACCTGTTCGAGAAGCCCTTCGACATCCTCGTCAACTACGCCGGCTTCTACGGCGTGCCGCGCGAGGAAGCCGAGCAGCGTGCCGAAGAGGAACTGAAGCGGGCGCACCTGTGGGAAAAGGCACAGGTGATGAGCCGTACGCTGTCCGGTGGCATGAAGCGCCGGCTGATGATCGCCCGCGCGATGATGACCCGCCCGCGCCTGCTGATCCTGGACGAGCCGACCGCCGGCGTGGACATCGAGATCCGCCGCGACATGTGGCGCGTGCTGAAGGAGATCAACGCCGCCGGCACCACGATCATCCTCACCACGCACTATCTGGAAGAAGCCGAGTACCTGTGCCGCCACCTGGCGATCATCAACCATGGCCAGATCGTCGAGCAGGGGCCGATGCGCACCCTGCTGGCCAAGCTGGACGTGGAAGGCTTCCTGCTGGACATCGACGGTGACCTGCCGGCGCAGCTGCCGGTGATCGAGGGCGCGACCCTGACCGCGCCGGACCCGCACACGCTGGACATCGACATGCCGCGCGCAATGGACCTCAACCGCGTGTTTGCCACGCTCAACGAGTCCGGCATCCGCGTGCGTTCGATGCGTACCAAGAGCAACCGCCTGGAGGAGCTGTTCGTGCGCCTCACCGGCAACCTGGAGAAGCCTGCATGAGCACCACCGAGCTGACCGACGGCCAGCGCAACCGCATCGCACTGATGACCATCGTGCGCCGCGAAGTCGCCCGCATCATGCGCATCTGGGGCCAGACCCTGGTGCCGCCGGCGATCACCATGACCCTGTACTTCCTGATCTTCGGCAACCTGATCGGGTCGCGCGTGGGTGACATGGGCGGCTACACCTACATGCAGTTCATCGTGCCGGGCCTGGTGATGATGAGCGTGATCCAGAACAGCTACGGCAACATCAGTTCCTCGTTCTTCGGTGCCAAGTTCGGCCGCCACGTGGAAGAGCTGCTGGTCAGCCCGATGCCGAACTGGGTAATCCTGTGGGGCTACGTGGCCGGTGCCGTGCTGCGCGGCCTGATGGTGGGCGTGATCGTGCTGATCATCGCGATGTTCTTCACCCCGGTGCGCATCCCGCACCCGCTGGTGATGCTGACCACGGTGATCCTGGGCGCGACGATCTTCTCGCTGGCCGGTTTCATCAACGCGGTGTATGCGAAAAAATTCGATGACGTGGCGATCGTGCCGACCTTCATCCTGACCCCGCTGACCTACCTGGGTGGCGTGTTCTATTCGGTGAAGCTGCTGCCGGGCTGGGCCGAGGCGGCGACGCATGCGAATCCGATCTTCTACATGGTCAATGCGTTCCGCTATGGCCTGCTGGGCAGCAGTGACGTGCCGCTGCCGGTGGCCTACGGGTTGATGATCGGATTCGTGGTGGCGCTGACGGCGCTGGCACTGTGGCTGCTGCGCCGCGGCGTGGGCATGCGCAGCTGAGAGGTAGCTGCAGGGCCTGCGGCCCTGCACCCGCCGAATCAACGTCAACGTCAACGTCAAAAGCTGGAATTCCTTGGGTTGGCGGGGTGGGTCCGGTTGCGGGGGCCGCTGCAAGTACGTCCATGTAAGCTCGGTCGCCGCATCCATGCGGCTCACGCCCCCGCAACCGGACCCACCCCGCCCTCGACAGGTTCCCGCTGCTGTTGGTGGGTGTCGACCTTGGTCGACACGGTAGATCCACGCCATGCGTGGATGAAGCGTTCCCTGTAGAACCAAGCCGATGCTTGGCTCTTTTCGTTTCGGATTACGGCTAGGCTGTGGCGATGAAGATCACTTCCATTGCGTTGGACAAGGCCGTGTCGGACGGCCCCATCGATGCCTTCAGCCATGTCCTGCTGAGCGATTCGCCCACGCTGGATGAGGTGCTGGATTGCCTGGCCTCGCTGCAGACGGCTGATCCCCTTCATCGTTACCTGTGCACGCTCGATGATGTCGGCCAGTGCCGCTACACCAGCATGCATGCGTCCGATGACGAACGCATCGCGCTATACGAGGACGAAGACCCGGCGACGCCGGAAGACGCGCTGGCGGCACGCGGGCTGTTGCTGGCGCATGTGGTCGCGCAGCTTGAGCATTCCACGCATCGGCTGGAATGGACCACCTTGCCGGGCACCTTGCTATGCAATGACGCAGACATCGAGGCGCTGGTCGCTGCCAATGCGACACCGGATCTCATCATCGATGACGTGGTCTGCGTGCAGCAGGTGCCCGTGACCCGTGATGACCTGCTGATCGCCGCCCTGCCCAACGGCTACTTCAGCGCGGACTGGGACATCTTCCAGAACCACGCCCTCATACGGCATCTGCAGGAGCACTACGACTACCGCCTGTTCGGACTCGGCGCATCGTGGCTCGGTTTCCAGCGCGACCGCGCACCGTCGTCTGCAGAGGCGGGCGCGTTGGTCGCGGACCTGCAGCGCGTCTACGCGGCCGGAACGCACGACACGTGGTCACAACTGGCTGCAACGCTGGCCAACCGCACCACACTGCTATTGGGCTACACCGAAGACTTCAGCGAACAACTACCCTGAGCACCGCTCTACACGAGCGAGCGCAGCGAGCGACCCGCTTCCGCTCTTGATCTGCTTTCCGTGGTGGCCGCACCCGGAAACTGTCAGGGGTCGTGTGCGATGGGCTCGCGGGGGTATCCGCGCCATGGATGGCGCGGCTAAGCCCCCATGGACGGGTTCACGGCGTCCCCCGCGAACCCAGCGCACACGACCCAACTCATGAAACCAACTGCGCGAACCACCACGAGGGGCACCGCCGTTGGCCGCAATCTCCGGCACAATCGCACTCCTGATTCCCCAGAAAACGGTGAACGTGCAATGCGCATCCTGATCCTCGGCGCCGGCGGTACCGGCGGTTACTTCGGCGGTCGCCTGGCCCAGGCCGGCGTGGACGTGACCTTCCTCGTGCGCCCCGCACGCGCCGCCCAGCTGGACCACGATGGCCTGGTCATCCGCAGCCCGCTCGGCGATGCCAGCTTCCCGGTGCAGCACGTCACCGCCGACGCCCTGCCCGCGCTTGCCGCACAGAAGCCGTTCGATCTGGTCATCCTCAGCTGCAAGGCCTATGACCTGGACAGCTCGATCGATGCCATTGCTCCGGCCGTAGGCGCGAACACCACCGTACTGCCGATCCTCAACGGCCTGCATCACTACAACGCGCTGGATCTGCGCTTCGGCCGCGAGGCGGTGCTGGGCGGCCTGTGCTTCATCAGCGCCACCAAGGCACCCGATGGCGCCGTGCTGCATCTGGGCAAGCCGGCCAAGCTCACCTTCGGCGAGCGCGATGGCGGCGCGGCTTCCGCACGTGTACGTGCCTTCGCCGCCGCCTGCGCGCAGGCCAACCTCGATCACCTGGTCAGCGAGCACATTGGCCAGGAACAGTGGATCAAGTACACCTTCCTGACCGCGCTGGCCGCCGCCACCTGCCTGCTGCGCGCGGATATCGGCACCATCGTCGCCACCGATGATGGCGAGGCAATCGTGCGCGGCCTGTACGACGAATGCCTGGCCGTGGCCGAGGCTGCCGGTGAACCGATTCCTGATGCCGCGCAGGACACCGCACGCGGCACCCTGACCCAGGCCGGCTCGGCACTGAAGGCTTCGATGCTGCGCGATCTGGAAGCCGGCCAGCAGGTGGAGGCAGAACAGATCGTCGGCGACATGCTGGCGCGCGCACGCAAGGCCGACCAGGAAGCCCTGCTGCTGCAGGTCGCCTACAGCAGCCTGCAGACCTACCAGGCGCTGCGCAGCGCGTGAGCCAGACGTTGCAGGCCAGCACCCTGCCCTCGCGGGTGCTGATCCTTGGCATGGGCTGGAGCGGCTGTGTGCTGGCTCAACATCTGCAGGCATTGGGCGCACACGTCGCCGGCACCGTACGCGATCCAGCATCGGCACCACGCGATGGTCTGCTGCGCCATCAGCTACGTGCCGACGCCACGCCATCGCCCGCTCTGCTCGGTGAGATCGCGCAGGCCGAGGCCGTGCTGTGCAGCGTGCCGCCCGATGCCGAGGGTGACCCGGCACTGCGTCTGCTGTTGCCCGCTCTGCAGGCCAGCCCGGCATTGCGCTGGGTAGGCTATCTGTCGTCCACCTCGGTGTATGCCGACCGCGCCGGCGGTTGGGTCGACGAGCGCAGCGCAGCCGATGCCATTGAAGCAGCCGGCGTGCAGCGCCTGCGGGCCGAAGCACAGTGGCGTGCACTGGCCGAACAACGCGGTATCGCATCGGCGCTGTTCCGCCTGCCCGGCCTGTACGGTCCCGGGCGCAATGCCCTGCTGCAGCTGGCACAGGGACGTGCGCGCCACGTAGTGCGTCCTGGGCTTGTATTCAACCGACTGCACGTGGATGACCTGGCAACGGTCGTTATCGCATCGATGCAGCGGCCGTGCGTGAATGGGCTGTATCTGCCGGCCGACGACGAGCCGGCACCGCCGCAGCACGTACTGGCCTTCGCAGCGCAGCTGGGCGGGTTTGCGATGCCACCTGCCGTGGCCTGGGACGACCCTGCACTGAGCCAGACGCTGCGCCGCTTCTACGAGAGCAGCAAGCGCATCGACAGTCGTGGCACGCGTGAAGCGCTTGGGTGGAGACCGCAGTTTCCGACGTATCGGGAAGGGCTGCGGGCGCTGGCCGCTTCGCAACCTTGCGGCATCTGATGTGGTAGTGGCGGGGGGGGGGGGGGCCCCCCCCACCCCGGGCCGCCCCCCGGCCGCCCCAACCAAAAACCCCCC
>NZ_JBJNRH010000006.1:125013-150412 GCF_045809185.1 Nocardiopsis yanglingensis
GGGTATTGTGTGGGGGGGGGGCGGGGGGGGGGCGGCCAAACTTTTTGGGGGCCCGCCCCGCGCCCGCCACTACCATCAACCCGCGTCGGGCAGGCGGAAGAACGTACGCGTCGCCTCAGTCGCATTGGCTGCGGTTATTGCCACGTCTTCGCCCCGGTCACGCGCCAGTTCTTCCACGATGTGCGAGAGGAACATCGGTTCGTTGCGGCGATCCTTCGGCATCGGCTTCAGCGTGCGCGGCAGCAGGTACGGCGCGTCGGTCTCGATCATCAGGCGGTTGGCCGGGATGTTCTTCACCAGCTCGCGCAGGTGCGCGCCACGGCGCTCGTCGCACAGCCAGCCGGTGATGCCGATGTACCAGTCCTGGTCCAGGTAGTCGAACAGCTCGTCACGCTCACCGGTGAAGCAATGCACCACCGCCGGGCCGATGCGGCCTTCGAAGTTCTTCATCTGTGCCATGAAATCGGCATGCGCATCGCGCTGGTGCAGGAACAGCGGCTTGCCGTTGTCTGCGGCCAGCTGCAGCTGGCGCTCGAACGCACGGTGCTGGGCCGGGCGCGGCGAGAAGTCACGGAAGTAGTCCAGACCACACTCACCCACCGCCACCACTTCCGGATGGGCATGCAGCGCGCGCATCTCGGCATCGCATTCCTCGGTGTATTCCACCGCATGATGGGGGTGCACGCCGGCGGTCGCGTACAGGAAGCCCGGGTGCTGCTGCGCCAGCTGCAGGGCCAGTGGCGAGTGCTCGCGACTGGCACCGGTGATGACCATCTGCACCACGCCGGCCTGGCGCGCGCGGTCCAGCACGGCATCGCGGTCGCGATCGAAGGAGTCGTGGGTCAGGTTGGCGCCGATATCGATCAGGTGCATGGTCATCGCGGGGGAAAAGTGCCCACGCATTGTACCTGCGCCCGCCGTGGCCCCTTATCCTTTGCACATGAACACCCCGCTCTTCCCGATTTCCCCGCTGCTGCCGCAGATCCAGCAGCACCTGGCCGCGCAGCCGCGGCTGGTGCTGGAAGCGCCGCCCGGCGCCGGCAAGACCACCCAGGTGCCGCTGGCCCTGCTCGATGCGCCGTGGCTGCAGGGGCGGAAGATCATCCTGCTGGAACCGCGCCGTGTGGCCGCACGCAGCGCCGCGTTGTTCATGGCGCGGCAGCTGGGCGAAGAGGTCGGTGGCACGGTCGGCTACCGCATCCGCTTCGAGAACAAGGTATCCGCGCGCACCCGCATCGAGGTGGTCACCGAGGGCATCCTGACCCGGATGCTGCAGGACGACCCGATGCTGGAAACGGTCGGCGCGATCCTGTTCGATGAATTCCATGAGCGCCACCTCAGTGGCGACCTCGGCCTGGCCCTGGCGCTGGACGTACAGTCGCAGCTGCGCGACGACCTGCGCCTGGTGGTGATGTCGGCCACGCTGGATGGTGAGCGGCTTGCCCGCTTCCTCGATGCGCCGCGCCTGAGCAGCGAGGGCCGGAGCTATCCAGTGACAGTCAGTCACTTCCCGGCGCGCCGCGATGAGGCGCTGGAACTGCAGGTGCGCCGCGCGGTGCAGCAGGCCCTGGCCGAGCATCCCGGCGACCTGCTGGTATTCCTGCCCGGCCAGCGCGAGATCGCGCGGGTGCAGGCGGGCCTGCAGGAATCGCTGGACGGCAGCGTCGAGGTGCTGGCGCTGCACGGCGAGCTGCCGGTGGAACAGCAGGCACGCGTGCTGCAGGCCGCCAACGATGGCCGCCGCCGCGTGGTGCTGGCCACCAACGTGGCCGAGTCCTCTGTGACCCTGCCCGGCGTGCGCGTGGTGATCGACAGCGGCCAGGCGCGCGAGCCGCGCTACGACCCCAACAGCGGCTTCACCCGGCTGGACGTGGTGGCCATCGCGCAGGCGTCGGCCGACCAGCGCGCCGGCCGTGCCGGACGCGTGGCCGAGGGCGTGGCGTGGCGGCTGTGGCCGCAGTCGCAGCGGCTGGAGCCGCAGCGCCGCGCCGAGATCGACCAGGTGGAACTGGCCGGGCTGGCACTGGAACTGGCGGCCTGGGGCAGCAGCGACCTGCGTTTCCTCGATCCACCGCCGTCCGGCCCGATGGCCGCCGCACGCGAACTACTGCAGCGCCTGGGCGCACTGTCGGACACCGGCGCGATCACCGCACTCGGCCGCCGCGTACTGGCACTGGGCACCCACCCGCGCATGGCAGCGATGCTGCTGGCGGCGCCCGATGCGCGCGCACAGGCGCTGGCCGCCGATCTTGCCGCGTTGATCGAAGCGCGCGATCCGCTGCGCCAGGGCGGCGATGCGCTCGCCGCACGCTGGCGTGCGCTGGCGGCGTTCCGCAACGGGCGCGCACCGTCCGATGCCAACCGCAGCGGCCTGGCCGCCATCGATGCGGCCGCCAAGCAGTGGCGACGTCGCCTGCGCTGTGATGCCACGCCGCCGGCGAGCATCGAGGCCCACGAACTGGGGGACCTGCTCGCGCATGCCTTCCCCGACCGCATCGGTTTCCAGCACCCCAGCGATCCGCTGCGCTACCTGCTGGCCAACGGCCGCAGCGCGCGCCTGCACGAACTGAGCGACCTGCGCGGCGAGCCGTGGCTGGTGGTCAGCGAGCTGCGCTATGAGGCACGTGATGCCCTGCTGCTGCGCGCCGCGCCGGTGGATGAGAACGCGTTGCGCACGGCATGGCCGCAGCGCTTCGTCACCGAGGACACCGTGCGCTGGGACAGCGAGCGTCGCGCCCTGGTGGCACTGCGCGAGACCCGTTTCGACCGCATCGTACTGGACAGCCGCTCGGCCGGGCGGGTCGATCCGCAGCACGCCGCGCAGGCGCTGACCGACGCGGTGGCCGAACTCGGCCTGCAGGCGCTGCCGTGGACCGAAGGCCTGCGCCAATGGCAGGCACGGGTGGAGTCGCTGCGGCGCTGGATGCCGGAGCTGGATCTGCCTTACTGCAGCGATGTGGCTCTGCTGGTCAACCGCGCGCAGTGGCTGCAACCTGCGTTCGCCGGCAAGACACGGTTGGATGCGCTGGACGAAGCCAGCTTCGGCGAGGCGCTGAAGTCGCCGCTGGAGTGGTCGCAGCGGCAGCTGGTCGAACGTCATGCGCCCACCCGCATTACCGTGCCGTCTGGACTGGAGCGGCCAATTACCTATGCGCTGGACAGCGAGAGCGGCGAACCGCTGCCGCCGGTGCTGGCGGTGAAACTGCAGGAACTGTTCGGCCTGGCCGACACCCCGCGCATCGCCGATGGCCGCGTGCCGCTGACCCTGCACCTGCTCTCCCCCGGCGGCCGCCCGCTGCAGGTCACCCAGGACCTGCGCAACTTCTGGGAAAACACCTACGCTGAAGTAAAAAAGGAAATGAAGGGCCGCTACCCGCGGCATCCGTGGCCGGATGACCCGTGGACGGCCACGGCCACGCACCGGGCCAAGCCGCGCGGAACCTGATTGCTGGGGTCGGATCCTTTTGCAACGCAAAGGGCTCTGACCCCGGGCGCGGTGATTGGAGTCAGAGCCCTTTCTGCAAGGGAAAGGGATCCGACCCCACCCTGCCTGATCCTGAATGGCTGCGGTAAAGTCACGCCACGTGTGACCTCGACTGACATACCGTTTACGGGCAACACGCGACACTGGACTTCGACCCGAGGCAAAGGACCCCCGCATGAGCAAGCTGACCGTAATCACCGACCGCGCTCTGGAGCGCGCCCTGGAGCTGGCCCATACCGCCGGCGATGGCCTGAAGAGCGCCGGTGGCAGCCTGCGCAATGCGGACTGGATCAAGACCGGTGCCGCCATCGGCGCAGTGAAGACCGGCGGCAAGGCCGCCACCAAGTTCGTGCGCCGCAATCCGGCGGTGGCCGTGGCCGCTGCCGCGGTGGGTGTCGGCCTGCTCGGCTATGCGCTGTACCGCAAGCAGCAGAAGAAGAAGGCCGCCAATGGCCACGTGGTGAATGGGCAGGCGCAGCGCATCAGCGCACGCGACCGCCGCAACGACACCGTGGTGGACGAGCACAGCGATATCGGCAGCGACGCCTGAGTCTGCCGGGGTCGGATACCTTCCGCAGGAAGGGCTCTGACCCCGTCCGCCACACGAGGGCCGGATACCGAAATGTATCCGGCCCTTTCTGTTTCAACCGATCTGCCGCCACTGCCCGGGCTGCAGGTCGTCCAGCCGGTAAGGCCCCATCGACACCCGCACCAGCCGCAGCGTCGGCAGGTTCACCGCCGCGGTCATCCGCCGCACCTGCCGGTTGCGACCCTCGCGGATCGTGATCGCCAGCCAGCTGTCGGGTACGGTCTTGCGGAAACGCACCGGCGGATCACGCGTCCACAGCGACGGCGCCGGATCGAGGCGCTCGATCTTCGCCGGCAGGGTCGGCCCGTCATTGAGCACCACGCCCGTGCGCAGCTGCTGCAGCTGTTCGTCGCTGGGCATGCCTTCCACCTGCACCCAGTAGGTCTTGTCGGCCTTGTGCTTCGGGTGGGTCAGCTTGTGCGCCAGCGTACCGTTGTCGGTCAGCAGCAGCAGGCCCTCGCTGTCATGGTCCAGGCGACCGGCGGCATACACGCGCGGCGGCAGGCCGAACCCGGCCAGGGTCGGCCGCGGCGGCACGCTGCGGTCGGTGAACTGGCAGAGCACGTTGAAGGGCTTGTTGAAGGCGATCAGCATTGCGGTAGCGGCAGGCGGCGGGTGGGATAGTGTCCCACGCCGCGCCAGGCGCCACTCGGCTGTAGAGCCGAGCCCATGCTCGGCTCATCGCGCACAGCGCGGCGGAACGCAACAGCAGCCGAGCATGGGCTCGGCTCTACAGAGTCAAGATGCACCAGCCCGGCGCTACTGCCTTACGGCTTGATGAAGCGCAGGGTCATGCGGTCGCTTTCGCCGATCGCCTGGTACTTCGCATCATCGGCCTTGTCGTGCTGGTTGGTCGGCGGCAGCGTCCACACGCCGTTCGGGTGGTCCTTGGTATCGCGCGGGTTGGCGTTGACCTCGCTGCGCGCATCCAGCTTGAAGCCGGCGGCCTCGGCCATGGCGATCACCTGCTGCTGGCCGACATAGCCGGTGTCATCGTCGTCGGCCACGTCGGCCTTGGCGCGATGCTCGACCACGCCCAGCACGCCGCCGGGCTTGAGCACGTTGAAGAAGCCCTGGAACATGCCCTGCGCCTGGCCGGCCTTGCGCCAGTTGTGCACGTTGCGGAAAGTCAGCACCACGTCGGCTGAACTGGCCGGGCCGAACACCGGCTTGGCCGGATCGTAGGCCACCACGGCGGTCTTGCCGAACTGTGCCGGTGCAGCGGCGTACTTCTTTTCCAGGCTGTCGCGGCTGCGCTGCTGGTAGTCACGGCCGCGGCCTTCGGCAACGGCCATCGGATCGACAACGGCGGCAACGTAGTGGCCCTTGTCATGCAACAGCGGCGCCAGGATTTCCGAGTACCAGCCGTTTCCGGGGGTGATCTCGATAACGGTCTTTTCCGGCGTCACCATGAAGAACGACAGCGTCTGCGCCGGATGGCGGAAGCCATCGCGCTTGACGTTGTTGGCATCGCGGGTGGGCGCTTTCACTGCCGCGTCGACGGCCGGTGAGACCTGGATCTTCGCCGGTGCGACCGTGGCCGGTGCGGCGAACGCGGGAACAGCGGCAAGCAGGGCCGAAGCAAGCAGCAGGCGGCAACCACGCAGGGACGAAGCAGGCATCATCGGAGCGACTCCAGCGGAAGATGCGGCGAGACTAGCAGCCGCGGCGTCCCAGGTGTTCACAAAACGTTAGCTGCGTGCGTATCGCGGAACACTGTTTTGTGGTCACCGCCGCAGCACGGTCACACAACGCGTTTTATTCTGGAGCACTTCCCCCAAGGAGTCCGTGCCCATGACGGCAACCCGCGAACTGGGCCGTTCCGGCCTGCATGTACGTCCGCTCGCCTTCGGCGGCAACGTGTTCGGCTGGAGCGCCGATGAAAAGGCCAGCTTCGCCCTGCTCGATGCCTTCGTCGACGCCGGTTTCAATCTGGTCGACACCGCCGATGTGTATTCGGCGTGGGTGCCGGGCAATGCCGGCGGCGAATCGGAAACGTTGATCGGCAAGTGGTTCGCCCGCAGCGGCAAGCGCGACAAGGTGGTGCTGGCGACCAAGGTGGCCAAGTGGGCCGAACGCCCCGGCCTGACCCCGGACAACATCAATGCCGCAGTGGAAGATTCGCTGCGCCGCCTGCAGACCGATGTCATCGATCTGTACCAGGCCCATGAAGACGATGAATCCACGCCGCTGGAAGCGACGCTGGCCGCGTTCGGGCGCCTGATCGAAGCCGGCAAGGTGCGCGCGATCGGTGCGTCCAACTACAGCGCCACGCGCCTGGCCGATGCGCTGAAGGTGTCCACCGACTACAAACTGCCGCGTTACGAAACCCTGCAGCCGGAGTACAACCTGTACGACCGCGCCGGCTACGAGAAGGAGCTGGAACCGCTGGTGCAGCGCGAACAGATCGGCGTGATCGGCTACTACGCCCTGGCCAGCGGCTTCCTCAGCGGCAAGTACCGCACGCCGGCCGATGCGGCCAAGAGCCCGGCGCGTGGCGAGAACGTGGTGAAGCGCTATCTGAATCCGCGTGGCTTGCGCATCCTGCAGGCGCTGGATGACGTGGCCAGCAAGCACAGCGCCAGTGCCGCGCAGATCGCACTGGCGTGGCAGATCGCGCGACCGTCGATCACCGCGCCGATCGTCAGCGCCACCAGCGTCGAGCAGCTGCACGATCTGCTTGCAGCGGCCAACGTGTCGCTGAGCGTGCACGATGTCGCGCAACTCGACGCCGCCAGCACGGAAGCATGAGACCGGGTAGTGCCGGCCGCTGGCCGGCATTGCACAGGACCGAAGAAAATAATTGAACAAAGTGGTTGCGCACGAGTAAATCGTGGTTTATCGTGCGCACCTCGTTTCAACAACCACTGGAAACTTCCCTTGAACGCGCATTCCGTCGCCATCGCCAAACTGCTGCCATGCCTGCGCATGGACGTGCTGGCGCGCGCGTTCGGCAAGGAAGACCAGCTGACAACGGCCTGATACCCGCCCTGCGGAGATCGGCCACCCCGATCTCCGAGGCCTGACGACGCCCTCGGAACGCAAGTCCCGGGGGCGTTTTCGTTTGCGTCGGCACAAGGACCCGCGATGCCAGAACTGCACCCCGCGCGGCAACCCGCCGCTCACTGACCCAGGTATTTCCGCCCCGCCGAAGGATTTACTTCGCGCGAGTGGCGACGCCTGGACATTATCTGCATCGCACCCAAACATTATCGCTCGCGATAATGTCGGTGGCCTGCACCCTCGATTCTCCAACGGTCCCGTTTCCACCACGGGCTGGTGCGCGCGGCGTTGCCGTGGCGTATGCCGGAGGTCGCGGACATGCCATCGCCTGGATCGCCTGCTGGAGTCAGGCACCGGTTCGCCGGTACGCGGTTCGATTCCGCGCGGTTCACCACTGGATAGCTCAGCTTGGTCAGAGCAACGGATCCCTAATCCGTCTGTCGTGGGTTCGATTCCCACTCCAAACCACATGACCTGTCACGTCATGACTTGAAGCAACACCCGGGGCGCAAGCCCCAGCGGCCATCGTCGCCATCCACGGACACCGCCTTCGGGCAGGAACGTGGAAGGCAACGGACCGCTCGCCGGGCCCCGGCCCGCCGCCACTGCCAGCCACGTTCCGCACCGGCGCTGCCTGCCGGGAACGACGATGGCAGCAGAGCCGGTGCACCGAAGGCTCCGCGCGCGGACCGTCCGCCGATGGCCGCCCTCTTCCGCTGCCTGCACGTGGTGTGCAGGCGGCCTCGCCACGACCTGATCGACCCGGGTCATGGCGATTCATCCGCAACGGGTCGAACCACCAGAGCCATACAAGGAGAGACTCCCATGTTCTGGACCATCAAGGTCGTGATCGGCGACGGCGAGCGCGGCCTGGTGTATCGCAACCGTCGCTTCCAGCAGATTCTGCTGCCGGGCGTGCACCGCCTGTCGCCGTTCGGCGGCCGCCCGCACGTGGACATCCACACTGCATCGAAGGGCGCGGCCTATACCGGCAGCGACCAGGACAGCCTGATCGAAACGCTGGGCGCACGGCTGGACACGCACTTCGTGCTGGCCAACGTCGGCGCCGGCGAGGTCGGCCTGTTGCTGCGCAACGGCCGCATCGATGAAGTCCTGCCGCCGGGCAGCCGCCGTCTGTACTGGCGCGGTTCGGTCGATACCCAGGTGCAGGTAATGGCGTTGGGTGACGAGCCGCGCATTCCGGCGGACGTGCAGCAGCGCCTGGGCCAGTTGGGCGTGTTGCCGCGTGTGGCGGTGATCAGCACCGTGCCGAGCGAATCGGTGGGCCTGCTGTTCATCGATGGCACGCTGCGGCAGACGCTGGACGCCGGCCTGCACGCATTCTGGAACTTCAACGGCAACGTGTCGGTGGAGCGTGTGGAACTGCGTGCACGTTCACTGGACGTGTCCGGCCAGGAACTGCTGAGCCGCGACAAGGTGACCCTGCGGGTGAACCTGGCCGCGACCGTGCAGGTGGTCGACCCGGTGCGTGCGCACCGCACGCTCAGCAATGCCGATGAGTTCGTCTACCGGCAGCTGCAGTTCGGCCTGCGCCAGGCGATCGCCGCGCGCAGCCTGGACGAGCTGCTGGGCGACAAGGCAGCACTGGACGGCGAGATCGCCGCCCATGTGCAGTCCGCGATCGAGGGCCACGGTGTGCGGTTGCTCGGCGTGGGCATCAAGGACGTGATCCTGCCGGGCGAGATGAAGGAGATCCTCAACGGCGTGGTGCTGGCCGAAAAGCAGGCCCAGGCCAGCGTGATCCGTCGCCGCGAGGAGGCCAACGCCACGCGTTCGCAGCTCAACACCGCAAAGCTGATCGAGGACAACCCGGTGCTGATGCGCTTGAAGGAGCTGGAGGCACTGGAGAAGGTCACCGAGAAGATCGACAAGCTCACCGTGTTCGGCGGCCTGGATGGCGTGCTGAAGCAGTTGGTGACGATCAGGTAGGGGGTCGCGGTGGCGCAGGGACGCGCCACCGGCCCATCAAGGACATTCAAGAAGACATGGACACTCAACAGAACTATCAATGGCTGCACGCCGAGGGCACCACGCCGATCAAGGGCTGGGTCAACGGTGTGCCGCTGGAAGCGCAGGCGCATGAGCAGCTGCGCAACATCGCCGCGATCCCGTTCGTCGGGCCGTGGGTGGCGGTAATGCCGGATGTGCACCTGGGCAAGGGCGCGACCGTGGGCTCGGTGATCCCGACGCAGGGCGCGATCATCCCGGCCGCGGTCGGCGTCGACATCGGCTGCGGCATGGCCGCGGTGCGCACTACGCTGCGCGCCAATGACCTGCCCGATGACCTGCGTCAGCTGCGCAACAGCATCGAGCGCAGCATTCCGGTCGGCAACGGCCGCGGCGGCGAGCACCACCGCATGCCCGACAGCATCCACACCCGGCTGGTGCGGTCCGGGCTGGCTGCCGGCCTGGAGAAGATCAAGGACAAGCACCGCCGGATCCGCACCGACAAGCTGGACCGCCAGCTGGGTACGCTGGGCGGTGGCAATCACTTCATCGAACTGTGCCTGGATGAAACAGATACAGTGTGGGTGATGCTGCACAGCGGTTCGCGCGGCACCGGCAACCTGATCGGCACCTACTTCATCGAGAGAGCGCGCGAAGAGCTTGCGCGCCGTGTGCTCGGCTTCCACCTCCCAGACAAGGACCTGGCGTTCTTCATGGAAGGCGAGCCGCTGTTCGATGACTACGTTGAAGCGGTGTCGTGGGCGCAGGATTACGCCCGGCACAACCGCGAGGCGATGATGTCGCGGGTGCTGGCCGAGATGCGCCATCGCCTGCCGAAGTTCCAGCTGGCAACGATGGCGGTGAACTGCCATCACAACTACGTGCAGAAGGAGACGCACCACGGCCAGGAGCTGCTGGTGACGCGCAAGGGTGCGGTCAGTGCGCGCGAGGGCGAGCTGGGCATCATTCCCGGCAGCATGGGCACGCGCAGCTACATCGTGCGTGGCAGGGGCAACGCGGACAGCTTCCACAGCTGTAGCCACGGTGCCGGCCGGGTGATGAGCCGTGGCGCTGCGCGCCAGCAGATCACGCTGGCCCAGCACCGCGAGGCCACCGCGCATGTGGAATGCCGCAAGGACAGCGGCGTGCTGGATGAGTCGCCGGCCGCGTACAAGTCGATCGACGATGTGATGGCCGCGCAGCTCGACCTGGTCGCCGTGGTGCACACGCTGCGCCAGGTGCTGTGCGTGAAGGGATGATGGAACGGTGCCGGCCTCGGCCGGCACCCACCGCGCCTCAATCGTGCCCGATCGCTCTGCAGTAGATCCACGCCATGCGTGGATGCGGTCCCATCGGGGTAAGAGCCCCTTCTGCGAAAGGGATCCGACCCCGGCGCCGACCAAGGTCGGCATCTACCAGAGCAGCACGGCATGCCGGGGGTCAGAGCCCTTTCTGCGAAAGGAATCCGACCCCGAGACGTTCAGCGCGGCACGCTGTCCTCGGTCACCAACGCATGGTGCATGCCGATCCCTGCGCGCACGCCCTCGGCGGTGGCCAGGGTGATGTTGCCGACCGTCGTCGCATCGCCTGCGGCATACACGTTCGGCACCGAGGTCTGCTTCATCGCATCGACCTCGATCAGCACGCCCAGCGGGCTCTCGGCCAGCGCACAGCCCAGCTGCTGCACCAGCGGCGTGGCCATCGCCTGGGTCGCCGGCACGAACAACGCTCGCTGTGCGATACGGCGGCCGTCAGCCAGCTCCACTTCCAGCCACGTCGGCTGGTCGCCCTGCACGCCCAGCACCGGCGAGGTCTCGATCTGCACGCCGCGCTGCTGCATGGCCGCCTGTTCCTCGTCGGTGATCGGCAAGCCCTGGCTGAAGAAGGTGACATTGCCCCAGTCGGCGAACAGCGGCGCCTTGCTGGCGGACATCGGATGGCCGCCGAGCAGGCCGATGGCACCACCACCCACTTCATAGCCATGGCAGTAGGGGCAGTGCAGCACGGTGCTGCCCCAGCGCTCGGCCAGTCCGGGCAGTTCCGGCAGCTGGTCGGCGATGCCGCTGGCCAGCAGCAGCTTGCGCGCGGCCAGCACCTGCCCATCGGCGGTGCGCACTTCCACGCCATCGGCGCTGGCGGTGGCCTGCACCGCCTCGGCGTGCACCCAGCGCACGCTGGGGTAATCCAGCAGTTGCTGGCGGGCGGTCTTCAACAGCTCGGCGCCACTGATGCCATCCAGCCCCAGCACCCCGTGCGAATGGCTGGCGAAACGATTGCGTGGCGAACCGGCGTCGATGACCGTGACCGGGCGACGGGCACGGGCCAGGATCAGGCCGGCGGCAATGCCGGCATAGCTGCCGCCGACGATGAGCACATCAGGATTCATGGTGACCTTCCAGGGAACGGTGATGGGCGAGATGGCGGGCGAAGTCGGCGCCGAGCTGGTCCAGCGTGGCTGCCTGCAGCCGCGCTTCGAGCAGACGCTGCGCCTCGCGTGCACCCTCGAGCAGGGCGCTGTTGACCAACTGCTGGATCGGACAGCCGCCGCCGGAATCGCGCGCGCCGACCTGCACCAGCGGTGGTGCGCCCACGGCCAGATAGATGTCATGCAGGGTGATCGTTGCGGCATCGCGGGCCAGTTGGCTGCCGCCCCCATGACCGCGGGTGCTGCGCACCAGGCCGGCCTTGTGGAGCTGTGCCAGCAGGCGTCGGATCACCACCGGATGGGTGGGCAGGCACGATGCCAGTTGCTCGGAGGTACGCGGGGCGGCATGGCCGACCAGGTGCGCCATCACATGCAGGGCATCGGAGAGCGGGTTTGCGGATTTCATGTAACAACAATAGTTACATTTAAATCCCCTGTCGAGGGTCCGCATTCGTTCCATATGGACACATTTGTCCTATGAAATGAATTCTTCACATCGCTAAACGAAACGCGAATGTGATGTGTGTCGCACTTCAGCGCGTGCGTGGCGGGTCGATACCGCAGTGCCCCTTCCCGAGAGTTCTTTCCCATGAATGCGTCTGTCCGTGCTCCGCGCCTGCAGTCCAAGCTGCTCGGCGCGGTTTCTGTTGGTCTGGCCGTGGTCCTGCTGTGCGCTCTGGCGGGCCTGGCCTCCGCCTGGTTGAAGTTGTCCACCGAGGTTCCGCCCGAAGTCGCGCACAGCCGCGATGCCGAACGCCTGCAGCGTGAGTTCCGCGGCCAGGTGCAGGAATGGAAGAACGTGCTGCTGCGCGGCCACGACGACGCGTTGCGTCAGCGCCATCTGGAGGCGTTCGACAGCGAAGGCCGTCTGGTCGAGCAACTGGCCAAAGGTCTGGTGAGCAGCCCGGATGCGCGCACGCGTGAACTGGCGCAGGCGTTCATCGGCCTGCACGCGCAGCTGCAGCAGGACTACCACGCGGCGCTGCAGGCGTTTGCCGAGGCCAGCTACGATCCTGCCGCCGGCGACAATCTGGTGCGCGGCAAGGATCGCCCGGTGGCGACGGCACTGGATGCGCTGAGCACGCATGCTACTCAGGTGGCCGAAGCGGCGGTGACGGCACGATCGCAACAGGCGCGGCAGACCCTGCTGCTCTGCGCGGCGCTGACCGTGCTGGCCGCCGTACTGCTGCTGATCGGCCTGGCCTGGTGGCTGCGGCGTGCGGTGGTGCAGCCGGTGCTGGCGGTGGAAGCCGCTGCGCGCGCAGTAGCTGCCGGTGATCTGCAGCATGTGGTGCAGGTGCGCAGCCGCGATGAGATCGGTCGCCTTGCACAGGCCATGCAGGCCGTACAGTCCACGCTGCGCGGCGTGCTGGAGGCGCAGGCCGCGATGGCACAGGCGCATGAAGCCGGCACCATCAGCCACCGCATGGACGCCAGTGCCTTCCCCGGCGCATTCGGCGAAATGGTCGCCGACAGCAACGCACTGGTTGATGCGCACATCCAGGTAAAGCTGCGTGCGATTGCGATCATGGGGCGTTACGCCATCGGTGACCTCAGCCAGGACATGGAACGCCTGCCCGGCGAGAAGGCGGTGATCACCGAGGCGCTGGACATGGCCAAGCACAACCTCGGCTTGATCAATGGCGAGATCCGCCGCCTGGCCGAAGCGGCGGCTGCCGGTGACTTCAGCCAGCGCGGCGACAGCGCGCGTTTCGAGCATGATTTCCGCGCGATGGTGGACGGCCTGAACCGGTTGATGCAGACCACCGAGCTGAACCTGGGCGAGGTCTCCAGCATGCTGCGCGCGATTGCCGATGGCCGCCTCGGTGCGCGCATGCACGGCGATTTCCAGGGCGTATTCGCACGCATCGCCGGTGATGCCAACACCACCGCCGCACAGCTGGCGACCATCGTCACCGACATCAAGCACGCCTCCGGCAACATCCACACGGCGGCGGCGGAGATCGCCGCCGGCAACAACGATCTGTCACGCCGCACCGAACAGCAGGCGGCCAACCTGGAAGAGACCGCCGCCTCCATGGAGGAGCTGACCTCCACCGTGCGCCAGAATGCCGAGCATGCGCGCCAAGCCAACCAGCTGGCGATCGGCGCACACACCGTTGCCTCCCACGGCGGCAGCGTGGTCGGTCAGGTGGTGACGACGATGGGCGCTATCGAAACCTCGTCACGGCAGATCGCCGAGATCATCAGCGTGATCGATGGCATCGCCTTCCAGACCAACATCCTGGCATTGAATGCTGCGGTGGAAGCCGCGCGTGCCGGCGAGCAGGGCCGCGGCTTCGCGGTGGTCGCCAGTGAAGTACGCACGCTGGCGCAGCGTTCAGCCGCTGCGGCGAAGGAGATCAAGACGTTGATCGAAGCGTCGGTAGAACAGGTCGGGCACGGAGCGCAGCGCGTGCGCGAGGCCGGCGACACCATGGCCGAGATCGTGGCCTCGGTGCAGCGCGTGACCGATATCATGGCCGAGATTTCCGCTGCCTCGCAGGAGCAGAGCGCGGGGATCGAGCAGGTCAGCCAGACCGTGATCCAGATGGATGGCACCACGCAGCAGAACGCCGCGCTGGTGGAGGAAGCCAGCGCCGCGGCACGCAGCCTGGAACAACAGGCGAACCGACTGATCGATGCGGTGGATGTGTTCGATCTGTCAACCACGGCGGCAGCGAAGGGCGGGCTGGCGCGCGCGGCCTGAGGGATCCGGTTGCCGCCGCCACATGGGTAGCGCCCGACCGTTGGTCGGGCGACGGCAGGATCAGTGCGGACCAACGGTCCGCACCCACCAGAGCAGCCGCGCCCACCGGAGCGTGCGGTAGTGCCGGCCGCTGGCCGGCAACCTCAGCGCACGTAATCGCTCTGCGCCATCGCATCGGCCAGGTGATCCACGAACGAGCTGATCCGCGACGATACGGCGGTGTTGCGGTAGTACACCGCGTGGATCGGCTGGTACACATCCAGGGTCTGCGCTGCCAGCACCGGCACCAGCGTGCCGGCAGCGCGGTCGCGATCGGTGACGAAGTCGGACAGGCAGGTGATGCCGACGCCTTCCACCGCCAGACGGCGCAGTGTCTCGCCACTGGACACGGCGATGTCCGGCCGCACCAGCAGCAGCCCATCCGACTCTCCGGGCAACGGCCAGCGGTTGAGTGACTCCGGCTCGTTGAAGCTGAGCAGTATGTGCTGGCCCAGTGCGGCGACGCTGGCCGGTTCCCCGTGCCTGGCCAGGTAAGCCGGGCTGGCCACCAGCCGCAGCTGGCACCGCCCCAGCAGCCGCGCATGCAGGGTGGAATCGGCCAGCGGCCCGATCCGGATCGCCAGATCGGTGCGCCGTTCGAGCAGGTCGATGTAACGGTCGGAGCTGTTCAGTTCCAGCTGCACTTCCGGGTAACGGGCACGGTAACCGCTCACCAGCGGCGCGATAACGTGCAGCACGAAGGGCATCGCCGCATCCACGCGCAGGCGCCCTGCCGGGCGCTCGCGGCGCGCCGCCATCTGTTCCTCGGCCGATTCCACCGCGTCGATGATCGCCCGTGCATGGCGCAGGAATGCCTCGCCCTCGGCGGTCAGGTGCAGGCGGCGGGTGGTGCGGGTCAGCAGGGTGATCCCCAGCTTGTCCTCCAGCCGCCCCAGCGCACGGCTCACGCCCGAGGGCGTCTGCCCCAGCTGCTCGGCAGCGGCACTGATCGACCCGCTGTCGATCACCGCGAGGAAGGCCTGCATTTCGTCAAGAGTGGTCTTCATGCCGCCATTATTGACTGAGCGGCAATAGTGATTGGCGTGAAGACCGGTTTTTCGGCAAAGGTGCGCCGCGCACACTGCGCACCTTCCTTCCCTCCGGAGCCGGCCATGATCCGTGGCATTCCCCTCGCCCTGCTGGCGTTGACCCTCGGTGCCTTCGCCATCGGCACCACCGAGTTCGTCATCGTCGGCCTGATTCCGACCATTGCCGCCGATCTTCAGGTCAGCCTGCCCTCCGCAGGCCTGCTGGTTTCGCTGTATGCCCTCGGCGTGGCCATCGGTGCGCCGGTGCTGACCGCGCTCACCGGCCGCGTGCCGCGCAAGTCGCTGCTGGTGGCCCTGATGGTGCTGTTCACCTTCGGCAACGTCATCGCCTTCCTGGCGCCGGGCTACACCTCGCTGATCATCGCCCGCATCCTCACCGGCCTCGCCCACGGTGTGTTCTTCTCGATCGGTTCGATCATCGCCACCGCGGTGGTGCCGAAGGAGAAGGCCGCCAGCGCGATCGCCATCATGTTCACCGGCCTGACCGTGGCACTGGTGACCGGGGTGCCGCTGGGCACCTTCATCGGCCAGCACCTGGGCTGGCGCGCCACCTTCCTGGCGGTGGCCGGCCTCGGCGTGATCGCCCTGCTCGGTGCGCTGCTGTTCGTGCCGCGCAGCGTGCCGCAGAGTGCGCCGGCCAGCTTCCGCCAGCAGCTGGCTGTGCTCGCCCAGCCCCGCCTGCTGCTGGTCTATGCGATGACCGCGCTGGGCTACGGCGGCACCTTCCTGGCCTTCACCTATCTGGCGCCGATCCTGCAGGACATCACCGGTTTCTCCGCCAATGCGGTCAGCCTGGTGCTGCTGGTGTACGGCGTGTCGGTGGCGATCGGCAACCTGTGGGGCGGACGCATGGCCGACCGCATGGGCCCGGTGCCCGCGTTGAAGCGCATCTTCGCCCTGCTGGCCGTCGTGCTGTTCGTGCTCACCTTCACCGCCTACAACACCTGGTTGATGCTGCTGACGGTGCTGGCGCTGGGTGCGGTAGCGTTCGGCAACGTGCCCGGCCTGCAGGTCTACGTGGTCAAGCAGGCGCAGCGCTATGCACCGCAGGCCACCGACGTGGCCTCGGGCCTGAACATCGCCGCGTTCAACGTCGGCATCGCCATGGGCGCCTCGCTGGGCGGCCTGGTGGTGGAGAACATCGGCCTGATGCACACGCCGTGGCTGGGCGCGCTGGTGGTGGTGGGCGCGTATGCATTGACCGTGCTCAGCGGCCGCCTGGACCGCCGCGACGGCATCGATGACCGCGCCGATGGCATCGCCGTGGCCGCGCATTGAGAGATGTCATGCCGTGCCGGCGCCTTGCCGGTACGGTGGTGCAATGCACCGTTGCCGGCACGCATGCGGCCACTGGCCTACTCTTTGCCGGATATTTGCGTCCCTCCCCCTCTGCTGGAGCTCCCCATGACTGTCCCCGCCTTCGGTCTCGGCACCTTCCGCCTGAAAGACCAGACCGTGATCGACTCTGTGCGCAACGCGCTGGATGTCGGCTACCGCGCCATCGATACCGCACAGATCTACGGCAATGAAGCCGAGGTCGGCCAGGCCATCACCGATTCCGGCGTGCCGCGCGAAGAGATCTACCTGACCACCAAGGTCTGGATCACCGAGTTCAAGCGCGATGCGCTGCTGGCCAGCCTGCGTACCAGCCTGGAGAAGCTGCGCACCGACCACGTCGACCTGGCATTGATCCACTGGCCGTCGCCGAACGACAAGGTCGACGTGCCGATGGAGGAGTACCTGGCCGCACTGGCCGAGGCCAAGGCACAGGGCCTGACGAAGGAGATCGGCATCTCCAACTTCACCATCGCGCAGACCCGCAAGGCGATCAGCATCCTAGGTGCCGACGCCATCGCCACCAACCAGATCGAGATCCATCCGTACCTGCAGAACCGCCTGCTGGTGAAGTTCCTGCAGGACAACGGCATCCACATCACCGCCTACATGAGCTTGGCCTATGGCGAGGTGATCAAGGACCCGGTGATCCAGGCCATCGCCGGCCGTCACCAGGCCACTCCGGCGCAGATCGCGCTGGCGTGGGCGCTGCAGCAGGGCTTCTCGGTGATCCCGTCGTCGACCAAGCGCGAGAATCTCTCGGGCAACCTGGAAGCGGCAGCGATCCGCCTGACCGACGAAGACATGGCGCAGATTGCCAAGCTGGACCGGGGGCACCGCCTGGCCAACCCGGAAGGCATTGCGCCGGCCTGGGATTGAGGCCCTGTTGTTGTAGAGCCGAGCCCACGCTCGGCTGCCGTCTCCCTGGAGCCGAGCATGGCTCGGCTCTACAGGTCGGTGCCGATCTTGGTCGGCGCTGGCCTCTGGTCAGTCGATGACACATCGTGCCGACCAAGGTCGGCACCTACCAAAGGCAGAGCTATCCCTCGCCTTGCAGCAACCACCCACGCATGGCCGCACTGACCTCGTCCGGCTTTTCCATCGGTGCCAGGTGCCCGCAATCGGGTACCACCACCAGTTGCGAGTGCGGCACCATCGCGTGCATTTCCTCGCTCACCACCAGCGGCGTGATGCGATCATTCGCTCCGCATACGATCAGCAACGGATCGCGGTAACCGGCCAGCACGTCATGGCCATCGCGGCGTTCCAACGCGCTCTGGCGCAGGAACACTTCCGCGCCCAGGCGGGCGGTCATGTCGCGCACGCGCTGCACCAGCACGTAGTCGTCCAGCCGCGAAGCATCGATGTAGCTGCGCATCAGCACATCACCGAAGCCATGGAATTTCCCCGGCAGGCGCACGCTGGCGCGCTGGCTGCGGCGCTGCTCGGCCCGCTCGGGTGAGTCGGCGTGGATCGAGGTGTCGATCAGCGCCAGCTGCAGCACCCGCTCCGGCGCGATGCGCAGGATCTGCTGGGCCACGAAGCCACCCAGCGAGAACCCGGCCAGCGCAAAGCGCTCCGGTGCCTGCGCCAGCACGTCTTCGGCCACCGCCTGCAGGGTCTCACCACGGGTCTGGTCGCCCACGGTGCAGTCGGCGATATCGGCCAGGTCGGCCAGCTGCGCGCGCCACAGCTCGGCATCGTTGAGCAGGCCGGGCAGCAGCAACAGGGGGATACGGTCGGTCATGGGGCTATTGTCGCGCCAGCACGGTGACGGAACCATGCCGCAACGGGCGATTGCGTTGTAGAGTCGAGCACAGCCAGTCGAGCATGGCTCGACTCTACAGAAGGCAGCGACACGAACGCGACCATGGCAGACCCCTACAACAGCGGCACCCCTTCCCCGCCGGCGCTGCGCTTCGACGATGCGCTGGTCACCACCGCCTTCGAGCTGCCCGGCCATCGCGTCGTGCGCAATCTGGGTGTGGTCCGCGGCATCACCGTGCGCTCGCGTTCGATCGTCGGCAACTTCCTGGGCAGCATCCAGACGCTCTTCGGCGGCAACATCACCATCTACACCGAACTGTGCGAACAGGCTCGCGAGGAAACCTACCGCGACATGGTCAAGCACGCGCGGCAGCTGGGCGCCAACGCGATCATCGGCATGCGCTACGACGCCACCGATGTGATGACCGGACTGACCGAAGTGCTGTGCTATGGCACGGCGGTGGTGGTGGAACCGCTGCGGTGAGGTTGTAGAGCCGAGCCCATGCTCGGCTCAGGCGTGCCCGTGTGATGTAAGGCAGCCGAGCGTGGGCTCGGCTACAGAGGGGTTTCGGGCACCTCGACCTGCTGCACCGGCAGGGTCACCATCATCACCGTCGGGTCATCCGGGTCCAGCTTGGTCTTGAAGCCCAGGCTCTGACACATCGCCAGCATGGTGCTGTTCTCGCGCAGCACCTGGCCTTCGACCACGTCCAGGCCCAGCCACTTGGCGTACTCGATCATGATCGCCATCAGCCGCCAACCGATGCCGTGGCCCTTCAGATCCGAGCGGATCAGGATGCCGTACTCGCCACGGTGGTAATCGGCATCGGCGTGCAGGCGCACCGCGCCCAGCATTTCGCCACTGCGCGGCTCGATCGCCACCAGCGCGATCGAGCGTGCGTAGTCGAGCTGGGTCAGGCGCGCGATGAATTCGTGGCTGAAGTGCTTCACCGACTGGAAGAAGCGCAGGCGCAGGTCCTCGTCGCTGACGCGGGCGAAGAACGCACGGAACAGCGCATCGTCCTCCGGCCGCACCGGACGCACGAAGGCGCGGCCGCCATCGGACAGTTCGATGGTGCGCTCCCACTCCTTCGGGTATGGGAACACCGAGAAACGCGGGTGGCCGCGGCCCTTGTGCAGGATGCGCGACGGCGCCACTGCCACGCGCGCGTCGAGGGCGAGGATGCCCTTGCCGTCGACCAGCAGCGGGTTGATGTCCAGCGTGCGCACTTCGGGAATGTCGGCGGCCAGCTGTGCCAGCTTCACCAGCGCCAATGCCAGTGCACGCTCGTCGGCGGCGGGCACATCACCGTAGGCCTTGAGGATGCGCGAGGCACGGGTCTGGCCGATCAGCTCGTGGGCCAAGCGCAGGTCCAGCGGCGGCAGCGCGAGCGCCTTGTCGTTGATCACTTCGACGGCGGTACCGCCACGACCGACCACGATCACCGGGCCGAACGTCGCGTCATCGGCAATGCCGACGATCAGCTCGCGCGCCTTCGGGCGAACGATGGTCGGCTGCACCAGCAGGCCATCGATACGCGCATCCGGCCGCAGCTGGCGCGCACGCGACAGGATCGCGTTGGCCGCGCTCTGCACCGCCGGCAGCGTGGACAGGTTCAGGCGCACGCCGTCCACTTCCGACTTGTGTGGAATGTCCGGCGAGAGGATCTTCAGTGCGACCGTGGCACCGCGCTCCAGCAGCGGCTGCGCCAGGTCCATCGCCTCGTGCGCATCACGCGCGTGCATCACCGGCGCGGAGGGAATGCCATAGGCCTTGAGCAGTTCATGCGTGGCCAGCGGGTCCAGCCACTGCTGGCCGTTGGCCAGTGCGGCATCGACCAGCGTACGCGCGGCGGCCGTGTCGACGCTGAAGTCCTGCGGCAGGCTGGGCGGCGTTTCCATCAACGCGTTCTGCGCTTCGCGGTAGCGCACCAGGTGCTGGAAGCCACGTACGGCTTCGGCCTCGGTCGGATAGGTCGGCACGCGTGCCGCGTTGAGCGTGGCGGTAGCCTGGTCGTCGTTGCCCAGCCACACCGCGAACACCGGCTTGTCGCGATGATGGCGCGGGCGCAGGCCGAGCGTGCGGGTGAGCGCCTGCGCGGCGTCCGCCGATGAGGTGAACGCGGTCGGCACGTTCACCACCATCACCGCGTCGTTCTCGTTGTCGGCGAGCAGCGCTTCGATGGCCGCGGCATAGCGGTCACCATCGGCGTCGACCACGATGTCGACCGGATTGCTGCGCGACCAGCCCTGCGGCAGCACCGCGTCGAGTTTCTCGATGGTGCTCTCGGACAGGTTGGCCAGGGTGCCACGCAATGCGATCAGCTGGTCCACGGCAAGGCGGCCGACACCACCGCCATTGCTGAGAATGGCCAGGCGACGACCGGGGAACGTCCCCAACCGGCCCAGCGATTCGGCAGCGGTGAACAGTTCGTCCAGCGCGCTCACGCGCAGCAGGCCGGCACGGTTGAACGCCGCACCGTAGACATCGTCGGCGCGGGCCAGGACCTGCACATGGGTATCGCGGCTGCCCGGCTGCACGCGCTCGGCGCGGCCGGACTTCACCACCACCACCGGCTTGGCGCGGGCGGCGGCACGCGCGGCCGACATGAACTTGCGCGCGTCCTTGATCTGCTCGACATAGAGCAGGATGGCGCGGGTGCGGTAGTCGGTGGCGAAGTAGTCGAGCAGATCGCCGAAGTCGACGTCCATCGTATCGCCCAGCGAGACCACGGCGGAGAAGCCGACCGAGCGCGCCACGCCCCATTCCACCAGCGCGGCGGCAATGGCCGAGGATTCGGAGATCAGCGCGAGGTCACCGGCCTGCGGGAAGTGCGCGGCGATGCTCGCATTGAGACGTGCATGCGGTGCGATCACGCCCAGGCAGTGCGGGCCGAGGATGCGCAGGCCATGCTTGCGGGCCACCGCCTCCACCTGTGCCGACGGCGAGCCCGGGCCTTCGCCCAGGTGCGCGGTGAGGATGATTGCCGCCTGCACGCCACGTTCTGCAGCGGTACGCACCACCTGCGGCACGATCGCCGCCGGTGCGGTGATCACCACCAGGTCCGGCACCCAGTCCAGGTCCTTCAACCGCTTGATCGTGCGGATACCGTCGATCTCGGCATGCCGCGGGTTGATCCACGCCACCTTGCCGGGGAAGCCGGTGCCGCGCAGGTTGCGCATCACCGCGCGGCCCGCCGAGCGCTCACGCGGACTGCCGCCGATCACCGCGACCGACTGCGGACGGAACACGGACTGCAGGTGGTAGGTACTCATGCGCCTACGGTACACGGACTGGCGCATCGGGCGCATGATCCAGCGCAAGCCCCCGGTCTCCGGGGTCGGATCCCTTCGCACAGCGATGGGCTCTGACCCCTGCGTGCCGACCAAGGTCGGCACCTACCGGAGCACGGTGAATCCGGCCTACAGCAACGTACCGTGCAGGATCATCGCGGCGATGCTGAAGTAGATCACCAGGCCGGTCACGTCCACCAAAGTGGCGACGAACGGGGCCGAGGCGCTGGCCGGGTCGAAGCCGAGCCGCTTCAGGATGAAGGGCAGCATCGAGCCGGACAGCGAACCGAAGGTGACGATGCCGACCAACGCGGCGCCGATGGTAATCGCCAGCAGGATCCAGTGCTCGCCGTAGTCGTGCAGGCCGCCCAGCTGCCAGATCACGATGCGTACGATGGCCAGGCAGCCGAGAATCGCGCCCAGCACCATGCCGGTAGGCACTTCGCGCAGGGCCACCTTCCACCAGTCGCGCAGGCGCAGTTCGCGCAGCGCCAGGCTGCGGATCAGCAGCGAGGTGGCCTGCGAACCGGAATTACCACCCGAACTCATGATCAGTGGGATGAACAGGGTCAGCACCACCGCGCGTGCCAGTTCGTCCTCGTAGTGCTGCATCGCGCTGGCGGTCAGCATTTCACCCAGGAACAGCACGCTCAGCCAGCCGGCGCGCTTGCGCAGCATTTCGAAGAAGCCGATCTGCATGTAGGGCTTGTCCAGTGCCTCCATGCCGCCGAACTTGTGCGCGTCCTCGGTGGATTCCTCGATCAGCGCATCGAGCACGTCGTCCACGGTGACGATGCCGAGCATCTGCTGCTGCGCATCGACCACCGGAATCGCCAGCAGATCGTGGCGGCGGATCAGCCGCGCCACTTCTTCCTGGTCCATCAGCGCGTCCACCGTCACCGGCGGATTGACCTGGGCCACGTCCAGGATCGATTCCTCGGGCAGGCCGGTGATCAGCCGGCGCATGGTCACCACCTGCTGCAGCTGCTGGCTGGCCGGCTCCAGCACGTAGATCGCGTACACCGTCTCGCGGGTGCGCTCGACCTGGCGGATGTGCTGCAGGGTCTGCGCCACGGTCCAGCTGGCAGGCACCGCCACATACTCGGTGGTCATCAGCGCGCCGGCCGTGTTCGGTGGGTAGCTGAGCAGCTTCTGGATGGCCTGGCGGGCGTCGGTGCCCAGCAGTGGAATCAGCCGCGCGCGCTCTTCTTCGTCCAGCTCGTGGACGATGTCGGTGGCGCGGTCGTCGGCCATCAGGCCCAGCAGAGCCGCAGCCCGCGCCGGTGGCAGCGCGGCCACCAGCTCACCGCTGCGGTGCAGCTCCGGCGCTTCGAGCATCTTCACTGCACGCGGCAACGGCAGCGCAGCCAGCGTTTCCGCGGCGCGGGTCAGTTCCAGCGTGTTGAGAAATTCCACCGCGTCGGCGGTGTTGTAGTTCGCCAGCGGTGCGGCCAGTGCGGCGGCATCGGCCACCGGGCGCAACAATTGCTTCTGGTTCATCGGTTTTGCCTTGTGGGGGTGCGACCTCGCGCAACGCCAACGCAGGCAAACCGTCCCGATGTCAGGCGGTGGCCATCGCTGGCGTCGAACGAGGTCGACTTCTACTGTCGCTGGACATGGGTTGGGGACTCCGGGATGCGTGTGCCGGCGGACGCGCCGCCAGCGGCGGGCAGTCTGGACCCGTGGGCCATGCAGGTCAACCCGGCAGCCCTGCGGCGCGACCCGGCCGGTTGTTCTCGTGCGTACACAGACCGGCGCGCATAATGGTGTGGTGGCGCTCGCCACGCTTTCCCCCACCCGAACGGACGCACTGCGGGCTTCCCCGATGACCAGGTATTCCCATGCATAGCGGTGGTCTGGAACTGGCCCTGGTGCTGCTGCTGGCGGCGGTCATCGCCGTGCCGGTGTTCAAGAAATTCGGCTTCGGTGCGGTGCTGGGCTACCTGGCGGCCGGCGTGGTGCTGGGCCCGGACGGGCTGGGCTTCGTGCAGGACGCAGACCGCATCCTCGGCGCCGCCGAGATCGGTGTGGTGATGCTGCTGTTCGTGATCGGGCTGGAGCTGTCGCCGGCACGCCTGAAGGTCATGCGGCGCTCGGTGTTCGGCGCCGGTGCGGCGCAGGTGGCGCTGTCCGGGCTGGTGTTGGGCGGCCTGCTGCTGCTCGACCACTTCCAATGGAAAAGCGCGCTGGTGGTGGGCGTGGCGCTGGCGCTGTCATCCACGGCGGTGGGCCTGCAGCTGCTGTCCGAGCACAAGGCGATCAACAGCGACCATGGCCGGCTGGGCTTTGCCATCCTGCTGTTCCAGGACCTGATCGCGATTCCGCTGCTGGCGGCCATCCCGCTGCTGGGCGGGGTAAAGAACGAGACCCTGCGCTGGGAAGACGCCGCCGTGGCCCTCGGCGCGCTGGCCGTGGTGATCCTGTGCGGACGACCGGTGCTGCGCAAGGTGTTCAGCATCATCGCGCGCACCCGCAGCCCGGAAGTGTTCACCGCCACCGCCCTGCTGGTGGTGCTGGGCACCGCCTGGTTCATGCAGGAAGCCGGCCTCAGCCCCAGCCTGGGTGCGTTCCTGGCCGGCGTGCTGCTGTCCGATTCGGAGTTCCGGCACGAACTGGAAGCGCAGATCGAGCCGTTCAAGGGGCTGCTGCTGGGCCTGTTCTTCATCGCGGTGGGCATGGGCATCGACCTCGACCGCATCGTTGCCGAGCCGTGGCTGATCGCTGCCGGCGTGGCAATCCTGCTGGTGGTCAAATTCAGCCTGCTGTACGTGATCGGGCGCATCGCAAAGCTCAGTTCACGGCACTCGCTGCTGCTGGGCAGCGTGCTGTGGCTGGGTGGCGAGTTTGCCTTCGTGGTGTTCAATGAAGCGCAGCGCGCGCACCTGCTGGGCAACGCCAACCATGACCGTCTGGTGGCGATCGTCGGCCTGTCGATGGCGATCACGCCGCTGCTGATGATCGCGCTGCTCAAGCTGCTCGGCCAGGAGAAGGCGGCGCCGCGCGAGGCGGCCGAGGCCGACAAGGTGGCGCCGGACAACCGGCCGAAGGTGCTGATTGCCGGCATGGGCCGCTTCGGCCAGGTCATCGCGCGCCTGCTGACCGCGCAGAAGGTGCCGTTCGTGGCGCTGGAAGCGAATCCGGACACCGTGGCCGACCTGCGCCGCTTCGGCAACCAGCTGTATTACGGTGACCCGACCCGGCCGGAGATGCTGCGTGCGGCGGGCGGCGAGCACATCGATGTGTTCGTGATCACCGTGGACGATCCGGAGACCAACCTGCGCGCGGTGCGCATGGTGCGCCGGCTGTACCCGGACGCGAAGGTGCTGGCGCGTGCGCGCAACCGCCAGCATGCGTGGCGCCTGATGGACATGTCGGCCGAGCCGTTCCGCGAAGTGTTCGGCACCAGCCTGGAGATGAGCGGCCGCGTGCTGACCGCGCTGGGCGTGGCGGCGGACGTGGCCGAACGCCACGTGCAGCGCTTCCGTGAGCACGATGAACAGCTGCTGCGCGACCAGTACCTGGTCTACGACGACGAGGCGGCGGTGATCCAGACCTCGCGCGACGCACGCAACGACCTGATGCACCTGTTCGAGGCCGACGCGGAAAGCGACGGCAAGTAGGCGTGCCGACCAACGGTCGGCACCCACCACAGATTGCGGTAGTGCCGGCCGCTGGCCGGCAGCCTCGGGATCCCGGAGGTCTCATGAGGTTGCCGGCCAGCGGCCGGCACTACCCA
>NZ_JBJNRH010000006.1:150422-254809 GCF_045809185.1 Nocardiopsis yanglingensis
TGGGCGGCGCGGGGGGCGCCCCCCCTGGGCCCCCGGTTGTCTGGGGGGGGGGCCCCCCCCCCCCCCGCCACTACCCATTTCCAAGGATCAGCCGTTGTCGCGCAGGAACCGCGCCATCGACGAGACGCCCGGCACGCGCGGTTCGAACTCGCCGGCAACGTCGATGAAGCCACGCATCACCGCGATCTCGCGCGGGCTGCGGTTGAGGCTGTCGCGTACTTCCGGATCGGCACCGGCGCGCAGCAGGCGCTGCACCAGCAGCGGCAGTCCATGCAGCGCGGCCAGATGCAGCGGGCCGAAGCCACGCGGATCGCGCACGTCCAGGCTGACGTCCTCATCCAGCAGGCGCTCCACCGCCGCCATCACCACCTGCTCGTCGCAGGCGGTACCCGGCTCGGCGCGGGCGCCCAGCAGCAGCAGCAGCGGCGTGACCGAACCGGCCGCGGCCTGGTCCGGTTCGGCACCGGCCAGCAGCAGGGTGTCGAGCAGGGCCAGCAGGCGCGAGCGGTCGCGGGCACTGAAACCGTACAGCGCGGCACAGTGCAGCGGGCCCAGCTGCTGCGCGTCACCGGCATGCACGTCGGCACCCGCAGTGAGCAGGCGCGCGACGATGTCCGGCAGGCCCAGCGCCGAGGCCAGCATCAGCACGGTCACCCCACCCGGCAGGCGATGTTCCAGCTTGGCGCCGGCGTCGAGCAGGGCCGAGACGATATCCACCTGGCGCATGCTGACCGCCGCCGACAGCGGCGTCGCGCCACTTGCCGCGGCGTGCTGCGGATCGGCGCCACGCGCCAGCAGCAGGTCGGTCACCGCCAGGTGACCACCGCCGGCTGCACGCAGCAGCGCGGTGCAGCCCTGTGCGTCGACCGCGTCGACGGCGAAGCCCAGGTCGATCAGGCGGCGCACCGCATCGACGTCACCGGCCATCGCGGCGGCCGGCAGATCGGCCTCGCGCAGCGTACGGCGCGGCAACGGCCATACCCGCCAGTCGAGCCAGTCGGCCAGATCACGGCGACCGATCGACAGCGCCACGCCCAGCGGCGTCTGGCCGTCGGCGGCACGTGCTTCCGGCGAGGCACCGTGCTGCACCAGCAGCTTCAGCGCGCCTTCGCGGGCCAATGCGGTGGCCAGGTGCAATGCGGTCATGCCATGGCTGTCGCGCGCTTCGCGATCGACACCGGCCTTGAGCAGGGCCTGCTGCAGGCGCAGCCAGCCCAGGCGCACCGCCAGCGACAACGGCGGATCACCGGCCGGCGATGCGGCGAACGGGTCGGCGCCACGTTCCAGCAGTTCCAGTGCCAGCTGTTCCAGGCCACGGGCGGCCTGGTCGTGCTGTGCGCAGGCCGCCAGGAAGCGCGCCAGGCCACCGCGGCCAGCCGGCGACAAGCCACGTTGCAGCATCACCTGCAATGCAGGCACCGCGTCGATGCCTCGCGACAACAGCGCGAACATCGGCGTGTCGGAACAGGCGTCACGCACGTAGGGATCGGCACCGTGGGCCAGCAGCCAATCGACCGCACGCGGCTCCAGCGCCAGTTCCGGATCGAGCAGCAGGCCACCCAGCTCTTCCGGCTGGCACAGCTTGGCCAGCGCGGCCATGCCTTCGGTGTTGCCGAAACCCAGCGCTTCGCGCAGCAGGGTCAACGGCGGACGGTCCGGCAGCAGGCTGCTGGCGCTGGCGGCTTCGCCGCGCTCGGCCAGGCCATCACTGACGGCGGCCGGCAACGGATAGGACGGGTCCAGCAGGGCCACGATCGCCCAGCGGCCGGCTTCGGCGGCGTAGTCCACCGCGCGGCGACCGACCGGATCAGCGGCATCGGCGGCGATGCCCAGTTCGACCAGGCGCTTGATCAGCAACGGCGAGACATCCTCGGCCATCGCTGCCAGCTGCACCGCGTTGCGGCCTTCGCCGTCCACTGCGACCAGGTCCGGCTTGTGCGGCAGCAGGTGTTCGATCACGGCGGCGCGACCGGCACGGGCTGCTTCCAGCCACGGCGTACGGCCCAGCGCATCGCGCGCTTCCAGATTGGCACCGGCGCCCAGCAGCACGCCGATGATCTCCACGTGGCCGGCAAGCGCCGCCTCATGCAGCGCACTGCGGCGCTGGCGATCGCGGGCGTCGGCGCGCGCCTTGTGCTTGAGCAGCAGCTGCACCCCGGCCGGATCGTCATCTTCGGTGGCAGCGGCGGCGAGCAGCACCGGCGTGCCCTCGGCCGGTTCGCTGCGCGCACCGCGTTCGAGCAGGAAGCGGGCCAGGCGCCAGTTACCGACCTGGCAGGCCACGGCCAGCGGCGACCAGCCTTCGCTGTTCAACGCATCGACTTCGGCGGCGGCATCGCGCAGCAGCGCGGCCACGCCCGGGTCGGAACTGCGCGCGGCATGGTGCAGCGGGGTGTTGCCATCGCTGTCGATGGCACGCGAGTCGGCGCCGTTGGCGAGCAGGGTCATCACCGCTTCGGGCCGGCCGTGCCAGCTGTCGCGGGTGGCGGCCAGCAGCGGGGTCATGCCCCGGTGCGGCGCATTCACATCAACGCCGCGGGCGATCAGTTCGCGCAGCAGGCGCAGGTCCGGCAGCACCGCAGCCAGCACCGCCAGGCTGCGCTGGTCGCGCCAGTTCGGGTCCGGCAGCGCATACGGATCGGCACCGGCCTGCAGCAGCTGCAGGCCCCGGTCGATGCGGCCATGGCGGGCGGCTTCATACAGTGCCGGGGTCAGTTCCTGCGGTGCCATCGCCTCCAGCGGCGCAGTTTCGGCCGCGGCGGCGAACATCGGTTCGTGCTCGTTGCTGGCCGTGGCCAACGGGCTGGAGCGCAACGACACCAGCGGCGCTGGCGCGACCCGCTGCAGCAGCAGATGCAGCAGCGGCGACAGCACCAGCACTGCCAGCGTGGCAGGCCAGCGTGCGCTCTCCGGCAGCAGGCCTGGCCAGGCCGGCAACACCACCAGTGCAGCCAGTGCGATCACCAGCGCGGCCACGCCGAGGCCACGCCAGGCGGTCAGGTCGCGCCCGGCCAGCGCCTGCCAATGCTGGGCCAGGCTGCCGTCAAGGCGTTCAACGTCGTTCCACAACGGCCAGGTACGCCAGGCCGCCAGCAGGCCGGCACTGACCAGCACGCTCAGGCCCAGCACAGCGGCCAGGCTGCCGCTGTCGCGCAGCGCCGCCAGCGGCCAGGCCAGCAGCAGCGCCAGCAGCAGCGGTGCGGCGGCCCATAGCGCCAGCAACGCGGGCAGGTCCTGGCGTGCGACCACCTTCAGCGGCAGCAGCGCGCGGCTGCGGCGCCACCACGACACACCCAGCGCGAACGCAGGCTGCGCCAGGGCGGCAAGGATCGCACCTGGAACGCCACCCACGGCAGCGCCCAGCGCCAGTACGGCACCCACGGCGAAGGCGATCGACAGCACGCGCGGACGGGAGACGTCAGTCATAGTGCCGCGGCATCAGGCTAGCCACCGACGGCGGCACCTGCAGGTAGAACCCGCGTTCGCTCATTTCGCTGCGGACCTTGTCCGGATCGGCCAGGGCCAGGCGGCGCTGGGCATCCAGGGCCACGTCCAGGACGAAGGTGAGCGTACCCAGCGAGGTGAGCAGCGGCGCGGGCAGCGCGCTGAAATCATCGCGTCGGGGAACGTAGACGTAGGTGTCTGGCTTGAGTTGGCTTTTATAGACGTAGGCGTGCATGTCCGCGGGACGATAACCCGGGAAGAGCCATGATTGTGTCGGAAAGCCGACACCGGGGAAAGCCGTCAGCCGACGATGGCGGCGCGATCGGCGGCGTTTCCCCTGCGGGGTTCAGCAATGTGGCGGCGGCGTTCAGCCACACGCACACCTGACGGCTGCGGGATCACTCGCCCCAGCGACGGAACACCAGGGACGTGTTGATGCCCCCGAATGCGAAGTTGTTGCTCATCACGTACTCGGCCTGGAGTTCGCGGCCCTGGCCGGTGATGAAGTCCAGCTGGCCGCAGCGCGGATCGACCTCCACCAGGTTCAGGGTCGGGGCAAACCAGCCGGCACGCATCATCTCGATGCTCACCCAGGCCTCGAACGCACCGCAGGCGCCCAGCATGTGGCCGACGTAGCTCTTCAGTGAGCTGATCGGCATCCGCGAGCCGAACACCTGCGCGGTAGCCTGGGTCTCGGCGATGTCGCCGTGATCGGTCGCGGTGCCGTGGGCGTTGACGTAGTCGATCTGCGCCGCGTCCAGTCCGGCATCCTCCAGCGCCAGGCGCATGGCCTGGGCCATGGTGTCGGCACTGGGCTGGGTGACGTGCTGGCCGTCGCTGTTGGTGCCGTACCCCACCACCTCGGCAAGGATGGTCGCGCCACGCGCCTGCGCGTGCTCCAGATCTTCCAGGATCAACGTGCACGCGCCCTCGCCCAGCACCAGGCCGTCGCGGCCGGCATCGAACGGGCGGGGCGTCGACTGCGGGGCGTCGTTCTGCACGCTGGTCGCGAACAGGGTATCGAACACGGCGGCCGCGGCCGCGTCCAGCTGCTCGGCACCGCCGGCCACCATCACCGTCTGCTTGCCGCTGCGGATCGCCTCATAGGCCGCGCCGACGCCCTGGCTGCCGGATGTACAGGCACTGGACGTGGTGTAGACGCGCCCGGACAGGCCGAAGAACACACCGATGTTGACCGGCGCGGTGTGGCTCATCATCTTCAGGTAGGTGGTGGCGCTGATGCCTTCGGTGGTGAACTCGTTGAGCATGCGGCCAAGTTCGCCGATGGCCTCATGGCTGCCGGAGGAGGAGCCATAGGCCACTCCGGTGCGGCCACTGCGGAGCACCGGATGGTCGTGCAGCCCCGCTTCGTGCAGCGCGATTTCGGTGGCACGCACCGACATGATCGCCACCTTGCCCATCGAGCGGGTGCTTTTGCGGTTGTAGGTTGGCGGCAGCTCGAACGGCTGCACCGGTGCGGCCAGTCTGGTGTTCAGCCCGGCATAGACATCCCACTCGGGCATCGCGCGCACGGCGTTGCGGCCGCTGCGCAACTGCGCGTGGATGGTCGGCCAGTCGTGGCCGAGCGGACTGATGGCGGCGGCACCGGTCACCACCACGCGATGGTCGATGCCCATCAGAGCATGCCTCCGTTGACCGAAATCACCTGCCGGGTGATGTAGCCGGCCGGCTCGGACAGCAGGAAGGCCACCGTCGCCGCCACTTCATCGGGACGGCCGACGCGGCCGGCCGGAATCAGTTTCAGGGCGTGCTCCACCACGTCCGCACTGAGCATCTCCGTCTCGATCAGGCCGGGAGCCACGCAGTTGACCGTGATCTGGCGGCTGGCCAGCTCCAGCGCGAGGGCCTTGGTGGCGCCGATGATGCCGGCCTTGGCCGCACTGTAGTTGACCTGGCCTCGATTGCCGGCAATGCCGGACACCGACGACAGGGTGACGATGCGGCCCGGCTTGCGCCGACGCACCATCGGCATGATCAACGGATGCAGCACGTTGTAGAAGCCATCCAGGTTGGTGTGGATGACCTGATCCCAATCCTCCGACGACAACGCCGGGAAAGCGCCATCGCGGGCGATGCCCGCATTGCAGACCACGCCGTAATACGCGCCATGCGCGTCCACGTCGGCCTCCAGCGCCGCGCGCGCGGCATCACGATCGGACACGTCGAAGGTGAGCACGCGCGCCTGCACGCCCAGCGCCTGGATCTCGGCCACCACGGCCTGAGCCTCCTCCACCCGGCTGCGGCAATGCACCGCCACGTCGAATCCATCATGGGCAATACGCAGCGCAATGGCGCGGCCGATTCCCCGGCTGGCGCCCGTCACCAGCACGCATCGATTCCCAGTCATGCCTGTCCACTCTCCAGATAGGCCTTCGCGTCGGCCGGTTCATACACCGACACGTTGGCAACCGCCCATTCTTCCTCGCCCGCCAGGATCCGGCAGGCGAACAACCCCAGCCCATTGTCGCCCAGCAGTTCACGACGCGCCTGCACGCGCAGCCGGGAGCCACTGGGGAAACCACTGCGCTGGCTGCTGTAGCGCCGGCTGCCAAGCAGGAACCCCAACTGCGGCACGCTGCCGGCCGCGCGCGCGCGGCAGCCTGCCCAGGCGGCAATTGCCTGTGCCATGTACTCAATGCCGATCCAGGCCGGCATTTCGCCTTCTTCGATGAACAAGCCCGTCGCGGGTACCACCAGTTCGGCCTCGATGCTGTCCTGGTCCCATCGCAGTATCCGCTGCAGCAGGCACATGTCCTGGCGATGCGGCACCACCTCCTCGATCGCGTAGAGAGGATTCATCGGCGTTCCAGTGCCAACACCGCATTGCTGCCGCCGAAGGCAAACGAGTTGCTCAGTATCCGTCGCAGCGGCCGTTCCAGGCGGGTGCCCGGCGCCACCAGTGACAGTGCCGGCAGCGCCTCATCCACGGCGCCATCCCACCAGTGCGGTGGCAGCCGCTGCAGCGGGTTCTCGGCCAGCATCATCCAGCACAATGCCGCCTCGATCGCGCCGGAGGCGCCGAGCGTATGCCCGGTGAGCGGCTTGGTCGAGCTGGCCGGTACGTCGGTACCGAGCACCTCCGAAACCGCCAGGCTTTCCATGGCATCGTTGTGGTCGGTGGCGGTGCCATGCAGGTTCACGTAATCGACATCAGCGGGCGACCAGCCAGCGCGCTTCAGTGCCTGCTGCAGCGCATCGATGGCGCCTTGGCCTTGCGGGTCGGGCGCGGACATGTGGTGGGCGTCGGACGATTCACCCCAGCCAGCAAGAACCACCGGACCGATCTCGCGGGTGAGCAGGAACAGCGCGGCTCCTTCCCCGATGTTGATGCCGGATCGATGTTGCGAGAACGGGTTGCAGCGCAGCGCGGACACCGACTCAAGCGCGCTGAAACCCGCCACGGTAAAGCGGCACAGGGAATCGGAGCCGCCGGCGATGACCGCATCGACAACCCCGGCGCGCAACAGGCGCGCAGCCGACGCCAGGGCCTTGGCACTGGATGAACATGCCGTGGACAGCGTCCATGCCGGGCCCTGCGCACCACTGCGAAGCCGTACGAACTGCGCGGCCGTTCCCATTTCCTGCTGCGCGTAATCGTAGTCCGCCGGCCAATGACCGCTGCTGGCGTGGGAGCACATGGCCCGCTCACCTTCGCCAATACCCGACGTGCTGGTCCCCATCACCACAGCCACGCGCTCAGCGCCATAGCGGGCGATGGCCGCGGCCACCGCAGGCGCGATCTGCGCCAGCGCAACCGCCAGCAGCGCGTTGTTGCGCCCACGCAGGGCCAGCGGGAGTTCGTCCAGCGATGGCAGCGGCGTGCACACCTCCCCCAGCGCCAGGGTCCGGCCCGGCAACAGGCTGTCGTTGTTGCTCAACCCACCCGGTACCTCGGCGAACATCGCCTCCGCCACCGCCGCGCGACCATCACCCAGCGCGCAGACAATGCCCAGATCGTTGAGGAAAACGGCGGTGTCCATCAATCCTGTCCAGCCATATCGATCGATTCGATGCGCAGCGCGTAGCCTTCTGCACGGTTGTCCAGCTGCAGGCTGCCGTCCTGCAGGCGCTGCAGCTGCAGCCACACCGTACCTTCGCGCGACAGCCTGCGCTGGTGGCCGTCATCACTGACCTGCCAGCCAGCCGGCAACACGGCGGCGATCGCGGCCGTCGGCCACAGCGCGAACTGCAGATCGTCCAGCACACGCTCCGCGCGAACCTGCGGCGGCAACCACGATGCACGTTGCTCGGTCAACTGCCGACCATCCCAGCGCAGACGAACGCCGGTCTGGCCCATGGCCTGCACCGCCAGCTGCACCTGCTGCGCATCGGCTTCCAGCAGGGCGTCGAGATCACGTTCGTGGCGCCCGAAGCGGAAATGCAGCTGCTGCTGCAGCGCCAGTGGCGTCGGCAGGCTGGACGGGGCCAACCGCAGCGGCGGCAGCTCGACCTGCGGCCTCGGCATGCGCCCGGCGCAGGCGGACAGCAGCGCGCACAGCAGCAGCGCTGCAATGCTGCGCACGATCAGCTGTGGCACGCGGCCTCCAGCACACGTGTGGGGCAGCCGCTGTCGATGGAATTGTTCATGTAACGCCCTTCCGGATACGGGTCGAGGGGGGTAGATGATGTTCCCGAAGTGGTCGCCGCGCCAGCGTCGGGCGGTGGCGCACGCACTCCGATTCAGGACGGCGGCAATGCATGCGGCGACGGCCGGAACAACGGCGAGATCAGCCAGACCAGGCCGATGCCGAACAGCAGCGTGAGGCCGAAGGCGCGCAGCGCCGGGGTCTGCGACAACCCCAGCAGGCCGAACGACAACCAGGTGCTGGCCGCGCCCACGCACACCGCCAGCCATGCGCTGGCATCGCCGCGGTGCTCGATCAGGAAGATGCCGTAGTCGATGCCCATGCCGAGCAGCAGCATCAGCGCCAGTACGTTGAACAGCTGCAGCGGCTGGCCGAACAGGCCCAGCAAACCCAGTGTCAGCGCACCGGCAATGAGCGTCGGCGCGAATACTCGCCAGGCCTGGCGGCGGTAGCGCAGCCACAGCGCGCCGAACACCAGCACGATACCGACCAGCAGCAGCCCACCCATCAGCTTGCGGTAGTGACCCAGCAGCTGCGAGAAATCGGCGGTGCGGTCGACCCAGCGAACGCCGGGCAGGCCTTCGGCCGCGCCCTGCAGGGTGGCCAACGCATCGGCACGCGACAGATCATCGACCATCACCACGCTGATCATCTGCCCGCCCACATCGCCCACCCACAGGTGGCGGAACGGCTGCGAGGCCGGCGAGGCCAGGAAGGCTTCGGCGGTGAGCGGCGCGTTCGCGAACTGCGGTCGCTGCAGCGGTTCACCGACCGCCTCCGACACGGCAGACAGCACACCCGGTTCCACCTTCGCGGTCAGTGCGGCATCGGCCTGCTGGCGCGACGGCGACGGCAGCCAATCGCTGATCGCACGGTAGCCACCAATGCGTTTGTCGTTGGCCAATACACGCAGGCGCTCGGTCAGTGCTTCCTCACGCTGCAGCAGCTGCGCGGCATCCGCACCCTGCACCAGGTAGAACTGCGCCGGGCTGGGCATGCCCAGCAGCTGGCTGAGGCGGATCTGCTGTGCCATCAATGCCGGCGGCGAGGACTGCAGGCTGCGCAGGTCGTCGTTGCTCTGCAGGCGGGCGATGCCGATCGCAGACAGCGCCAGCGTGATCACCACGAACAGCGTCACCGGACGGCGACCATGCAGACGCGGGAAGCGCTCCAGCGTGCTGCCCAGCCACTGCGAAAAACGGGTCTGGCGGATCTCACCACCATCCAGCCACGGGAACCAGAAGATCACCGTCAGGAACGCGGCCGCCAGGCCGACCACCGAGAACAGCGCCATCTGGCGCAGGCCCGGGAACGGCGTCAGGCCAAGCGCCAGGTAGGCCAGCGCACTGGTCAGCAGCGCCAGCCACAGGCCAGGCAGCAGGTGCCTCAGCAGCTTCCAGCGGCGATCAGCCGGTTCGGCCTGGCGCGATGCAAACCAGTGAATGCCATAGTCCTCGGCCACGCCCACCAGCGATGCGCCGAACACCAGGGTCAACACGTGCACGTTGCCGAACACCAGCACGGTCACCGCCAGCGCCACGCCACAGCCGATCAGCAGCGACGTGGCCACCAGCAGGATCGGCCGCAGCGAGCGGAACGCGAGCCACACCAGCAGCAGCACCGCCGCCAGCGAGCCCCAGCCGATGGTATTGATCTCCCGGTTGGCCTGCACCGCCGCAGCCTCGGCATGCAGCGGCACGCCCGCATGCAGGATCTCCAGATCCGGAGCGGCCGCCTTCGCCGCCTGCCCGGCACGTTCCAGCAATCCATCCAGATGGCGCTCGCCATCAAGCTTGAACGCCGAACCCGGCGTATCGAACTGCAATGCAGCCCAGTGCCTGCCTTCGGCGTCGAGCAGGCCATCATCGCCCAGCCGCAGGCCCGAGCCCTGCGCCTGCTGCTGCCACCATTGCGGCCACAGCGACAGCGGATCCTGCCGCCATTCGGTCAGACGTGGGGCGCCCATCGGGCCGTACAGCGCGGCCAGCGCCTGCTCGGCCAACGCGCCCGGTTCGCCGCCCTGCAGCTGCTCGCGCTGGGCCGGGGTCAGCAGGCGGTCGCGGTACGGCGCGTAGAACGCGCGCGCCTCATCGAACCAACCTTCGATCGAGCCGCTGGGCACCAGCAACGTGTGATCGGCGTCCTTGGCCATGGCCGCAGCAAACGCGGCCTGCGCACGCTTGGCGGCAGCGCCGTCCTTGCTGCCAAGCAGCACCACTACCTGCCGCGAGCTGCCATCGGCGATGCGCCGGGTGACGTCGCTCAACAGACGGTCGTGCGCGTCCTGCGGCAGCAGTGCAAGGATGTCGGTGTCGATCCGCGATTGCTGGCTCCACAGGTGCCACTGCTGCACGCCCAGCGCCAGCAGCAGCACCAGCCAGGCGATGCCCAGCCAATGCCACCAGCGGCGCAACCGGTCCGGTGCATTCAACGCCACGTCCTCACTCAAAGCGGCGCGCCTCGTCTGCGCTGAGCGCGGCCGGAGCCTCGCTGAGCGCGTTGAACTGGATCAGCGTGCGGTCCTTGCTGGCCTCGACAATCTCGACCTGGCGCACGTAACGATCGCCCTGCAGGGTCAGCGACTGGAACGCCTTGGCCAGCATCGCTGACTTCGGCGTCAGCTGCAGCCGCCAGCCCTGTCCTTCGCGGCTGACTGTCACGCTGAACGGGCCGGACAGCGCCTGCACGTCGCCACTCATCAGCGCGAACATGATCGCGTTCACCGAGCGCATCGCCGGCTGCTGCCGCGCATCGAGCTCGACGCGGGTGCTGCCGTCACGCTGGCGGCTCAGGATGCGGTCGGCAGTGACAACCACCTCGGAGGGAAACGGCTTCAGCGTGGTCCAGATCACGCCATGCTGGCGCGCGACCACGAACCGGCCCTGCGAGCGCAATGGGTTCTTGAAGCCGCTGACCTGCTTTTCCTGCGTGAACTGGCCACGCAGTACGTCCGGCCGCGCCACCGCCTGGGTGATCGCGTCGATGGCCGGATCGGCGGCCTGCACCAGCGGTGCGGCCAGCAACAACACCGCGCACAGCAGCGCACGCGCGAAACGGTTGGCTCGGTTCATGGTGCAGGTACTCCCAGGCGTTCCCACAGTACCGGCGGGCACTGGTACAGCATTTCCCTGCTGGCCGCGTCCACCGCCACCTGGATGGTCATTGCGCGGGTCAACACCTGGCCGCTCTGCGCATCGAGGATTTCATAGTCGATCTTCAGCCGGTTCTCCCATTCCACGAGGCGCGCGACCACGCGCAGCGGCTGGTTGAACAGCAGCGGGCGCACATACTTCACCCGTGCATCGACCACCGGCCAGAGGTAACCCGATTCGAGCATCTGCGGGTAGTCGTAGTTGTAACGACCCAGCAGTGCACAACGCGCGATCTCGAAGTACTTGAAGTAATGACCATGCCAGACCACGTTCATCGGGTCGCAGTCATGGAAGGCCGGGGCCAGCGCAACTTCGGCCACCCGTTCGATTGCTTCATTCACCGGCATACAGCTCCCAACGTTGCGCGCGGATCTCCACCAGCAGGTCCCGCAGTTCGCGATCCAGCGCGCGGTCTTCTTCGACCAGGGCGATGCGCTGCCCCAGGTCGGCGTACATATCGGCCAGACTGCCATGCAGCTGCGCGTTCAGGCCAACCCGTTCGCGCAGCGCCAGTCCCTGGCGGGCAGCAATCAGCATCGCGGCCACCACCTGCTCGGTCAGTTCGATCACGCGCAGGCAGTCGCGCGCGGCGATGGTGCCCATGCTGACCTTGTCCTGGTTATGGCATTCGGTGGACCGCGAGAACACGCTGGCCGGCATGGTCTGCTTAAGTGCCTCGGCAGTCCACGCCGAAACGCTGATCTGCAGTGCCTTCAGGCCATGGTTGATGGCCGCACGCGGGCCGGTGGCGGCCGACAGGTTGGCCGGCAGTCCATGGCTGTAGCGCGCATCGACCACCAGCGCCAGCTGGCGGTCGAGCAGGTCGGCAACGTTGGCTACCGTGTTCTTCAGGGTATCCATCGCCAGCGCGATGTGGCCTCCGTAGAAGTGGCCGCCGTGCAGGATGCGCTCGCCATCGGCATCGATCAGCGGATTGTCGTTGGCGCTGTTCAGTTCGGTTTCGATCAGCTGGCGCAGGAACGGCAGGCTGTCTTCCAGCACGCCGATCACATGCGGTGCACAGCGCAGCGAATAACGGTCCTGCAGGCGCTGTTCATTGCGCGGCGGGCGCTCGCTGTGCAGGTCGCTGCGCAGGCGCGCGGCAATGCGCATCTGGCCCGGGTGCGGTTTGGCCGCGAACAGGTCTTCGTCGAAGTGGTGCGCGTTGCCGTCGCTGGCCAGCACATTGAAGGCGGTCAAGCGCGTGGCCATGCGTGCCAGGTAGTCGGCGCGCTGCCAGGCCAGGCAGGCCAGGCCGGTCATCACCGCAGTGCCGTTCATGATTGCCAGGCCTTCCTTCGGCCGCAGCTTCAGTGGCGCCATGCCGATCTTCGCCAGCACTTCGGCCGCCGGCTGCACGCGGCCGTCGTGCAACACCTCGCGCTCGCCACACAGCACCGCCGCCACGTAGGACAACGGGGTCAAGTCACCGCTGGCACCGACGGAACCTTCGGCCGGAATCAGTGGCAGTACATCGTGCTGCAGCAGCGTAGCCAGACCTTCCAGCAGCGGTACGCTGACACCGGACATGCCACGCACCAGCGACGCCAGGCGCGCAGCCAGCACCGCACGGGTCTCGACCGGGTCGAGGTAACGGCCGAGGCCGCAGCCGTGGTAGGTGTACAGATGATGCGGCAGTTCCGCCACCAGCGCCGGCGGAATGTTCACCGTGCATGAGTCGCCGTAGCCGGTGGTCACACCGTAGATCACGCCGTCCTCGCGCAGCAGGCGGTCAAGGAAGTCGGCACCGCGCTGGATGTGCGCACGGAACGCCGGTGCCTCGCTCAGCGCAGCTTCGCAACGGCGCCGGGCCAGGGCAACCACGTCTTCGATGGTCAAGGGTGCATCGCCAAAGCGGCACACGGGTACGGCGTCAGTCGTCATGCGGAGCCTGATCCCAGAAGGGGAAGAAATTGAACCAGTCCAGCGGCGACTGGATGACCTGCTGTTCCAGCCAGCCCGCATAGCGCTGCACCTGATCGGACAATGCCGCATCACGCGACCCGCGTGGCAGCACGATGCGATCGGCGAACGGCTCGAACACGACCCGATAGCCCTCGCCCTCATGCAGGCAGGCCATGGTGTAGACCGGGCAGCCCAGTGCGGCGGCCAGTACATACCCGCCGATGGGGAACGGCGCACGCTGCCCGAGGAAATCGGCGCTGATGCTGCGCCCGCCGCCGACCGGCGTGCGATCGCCGACAATGGCCACGAATCCGCCGGCGGCGACCTTGTCAGCCAGCATCATCGCCGTGGCAGGCCCCATTTCGGTGACCTGCACAAGCTCCACCGCTGCCAACGGATCCAGCCGACGCAGCAGGCGGTTGAAACGCTGCGCGTGCGCGGTATGCACCAGCACCGTGATGCACAGGCCGGGAACCCGCTCGGCCAGGACCTGGCACAGTTCCAGGCAGCCGATGTGCGCGGTGAGGATCAGCCCGCCTTCGCGCTGCGCGATCCTCTCCAGCACCGGGGTGCGATGCAGGTGGATGCGTTCGGGCGGATAGCGCCCGCCGATGCCGAGGATCTTGTCCAGCATCGTGTCGGCAAACGCAAAGAAGTGGCGCAGGCTGTCGCGCCGGGTCGGCGCGCGACCCAACACGCCGCTGTGGGCCTGCAGGCGCTGCAGATACTGCATCGAGGCCTCACGGCCAACGCGGTTGCCCAGCCAGTGGCAGGCCACCACCGGCCACACGCACATGCGGAACGGCCAACGCCCGAACCAGCGGTGTACCCAGTACAGGACCAGCACGCCGGCCACCGAGGTGGATTCACCGATATCGGCCCAGTGCGGGGCACCCTGCGGGGTCGCCATTTCAGCGCTGCCCCCGCAGGCGGCGGCGCAGCAGGCGCGGTGCGCGCCAGAGCATGCCGAAGAAAAGGCGGGCGTGCATGCGGGTGATGCGCACGTTGTCGCGCCACATATCAAAGTGCGACACGCCATCGGAAGGATAGGTCACGCGCGTGGACAGGTGCTCGACCGGCACCTGCCGCCAGTACAGGCGCACGATCACCTCGGTATCGAAATCCATGCGCCGGCCGATGGTCTCTTCGCCGATCAGGCGCAGAACCGGTGGCAGCGGGTACACGCGGAAACCGCACATGGTGTCGCGCAGGTGCAGCGACAGCGTATTGATCCAGACCCAGATGTGGGTGGCGTAGCGGCCATACAGGCGTGCCTTCGGTACGCTGGCATCGTAGGCCGGGATACCACAGATCACCGCATCCGGATGGGCACGCGATGCCTCGATGAAACGTGGCAGGTCGCCGGTATCGTGCTGGCCGTCGGCATCGATCTGCAGCATGTGGCTGTAGCCACGCGCGTGGGCCTCGGCGAAGCCGGCCAGCATCGCCCCGCCCTTGCCCTGGTTGATGTCCAGGCGCAGCAGGTCGACGCCCGGGCGCTGTGCCAGCGAACGCAGCACGGCCGCACACGCGTCATGTGAGCCGTCGTCCACCAGCAGGCATGGAAGGCCGGAAGCCAGCACGCCGTCGACCACCGCCGCGATCGCATGTTCGTGGTCGTAGACAGGAATCACCACCAATGGCGCGAACGCGGCACTGGCACTGGAGGGATCAATCCGCATCGGCAAACACCACCTTTCCGCTGGAGTGCATCCCGTGGCTGGAGGTATAGCGGAAACCCAGCACGCCACGCGCGGCATCCCAGTCCAGCTGCAGGGTCAGCACGTCCCCCGGCCGCGCGACGTGCTGGAACTTCACCGCGTCCATGCGCAGGAAACCCGCCGGCATCGCGAACGCCTGGCGGCCGAAACGCACCGCCCAGTCCAGCTGGGCCACGCCGGGCAGGATCGCCGCCTGCGGGAAGTGGCCCTGGAACGGCCGCAGCGCCGGGTCGAGGGTCATGCGCAATGTCGCGCTGGACGTATCGCGGTGATCCCACAGCGGTACCGGCATCAGCGGCTGGAACAGTGCCGCCAGCGCCGACTGGGTGACCTTGCCCTGCGCATTGAATGGCAGCGACGGGACCAGTCGCCAGCGACGTGGACGGGTCACTGCGTCGTGGCTGTGGGCCAGCCGCGCGCCCAGGCGCTGGCCGAGTGCACGACGCGCCGCGTCACCACCGTCCAGCAACGCGGGATCTGCCGGCACCACCACCGCTGCAAGCTGCTCGCGTTGGCCCGGCAGCACCAGCACGCGTGCATCCTCCACTTCGGTGTCTTCGCGCAGCGCGCGTTCCAGTGCATCCAGCGAGACGCGCCGCTCTTCAATCTTGACGATGCGGTCGGTTCGGCCCAGCAGGCGGAAACACCCGTCGGCCAGCGCCTCGACGCGGTCCTGGGTGCGCCACCAGCCGGCGTTCTCCAGGTGTGGCGACGCCACGGCCAGGCATCCCTCCTCGATCCGCCACTGCACGCCCGGCAGCGGCTGCCACGGCGGCAGGTCGGTTTCCCAGCGACGCCAGGCGATGCCGCCGGTCTCGCTGCTGCCGTACACCTCGGTGGGAGCCACACCCAGCCACTTCCGCACCTGCCGCGCCGCTTCTTCAGGCAGCGGGCCACCGGAGGAGAACACTGCGCGCAGGCGGCCGTGCAGGCTGAACCAATCCAGCTGTTCGGGCAGGCGCTTGAGGTGGGCCGGGGTGGCCACCAGCACCGTATCGGTACCGGACAGCGCCGCCACCAGATCTTCATGGAAGAACCGGCGCGGATGAATCAGGCGACCGGCGGCCAGCGGCCACAGCACGCGGAACAGCAGCCCGTAGATGTGCTGGTGCGAAACCGTGCCATGCACCTCCACCCCTTCCAGCTGCGCTCCGAACGCAGCCTGCAGCGCGTCGACTTCGCGCGCCAGCTGGTCCAGGCGCTTGCTGATCGCGCTGGGTTGGCCAGTGCTGCCAGAGGTGAACACGCACAGCTCGCAGGCGCGCTCGTCCAGCATCCGCAACGCGCCGTCCGCCACTGCATCCACCGCCATCAGCGGGCGGTAGTCGGCGGAGACATCGCCAGCAAAACCACTCACCTGCGACTGCAGGGCCTGCAGCGTTGCCGGCAGGTTGTCGGCAGCCAGGAACACCCGCTTGCCGGCATGCCATGCACCGTACAACGCTGCGGCGAAGGCCACGGCATCGTCGAAGTACAGGGCCCAGTCGCGCCCCTCGGCAGCGGCAAAGGCCGAGCGCCACGCCAGCACGCGCCGGCGGAACCTGGCGTGATCGAGCAGCACACCGTCACAGACGCCGACCGGGCGTTGCGGCCGCGCATCCAGCAGCAGCCGATCCAGGGAAATCCACTCAGCCATGCGTGTGCACCGCCCTGACCCGTTGCCGCACCAGCCACTCACCCGCAAACAGGATTCCCATCAACACGTACGCCAGCAAACCGTTGTAGAGCATCCAGACCCGGTCCGACGCATACAGCGCCGTCAGCAGGGCCAGGCTGCCGTTGAAGACGAAGAAGCCGCACCACACCTGGGTGACGCGACGGGTATAAGGCACCGCCGATGCAGGCAGGTCCGGCTCCTGCAACCGAGCCAGGCGCTCGACCACGGGAGGACCGAATCGAAGGCTGCCGGCAAACACGACCAGCATTACGGCATTGACCAGCGCCGGGTACAGCTTCAATGGCAGCGCCTGGTTGAGTACCGTCGCCAGCACCGCGAGCAGGCCGGCGCCCGCTGCCGCGCCCCACCACACCGGTTGCCGCGTGCCCAGTGCCCGCAGCAGGGCCAGCGCGAACAGCAGCAACGACGACCAGCGCGGCTCGAAACGGCCCATCGCCAGATAGACCAGCAGCGGATAGGCCAACGAGATCGCAGCCACCGCCACCGTGCGTGCGCGTGCCATGGGAACGGCGCCCGCGCTGCGGTCAGGCGGCCGCCTGGTCCGGCAGCAGGCCATGCGTCACATCGACGATGTCCTGCACCGTACGCACGGCCTTGAATGCTTCCGGCTGCAGGTTGCGACCCAGCAGCGGCTTGAGTTGAACGATCAGATCGACCGCATCGATGCTGTCGATGTCCAGATCGTCGTACAGGCGGGCCTGGGGCGTGACCCGGGCCGGTTCGATCTCGAAGCTGTCGGTGAGGATGGAAACGATGCGATCGAACAGTTCATTCTTGGTCATGGCAGTTCCTGGCACCGGTTACGACCGATGGGCGGCGACGAACTCGCCAAGCGCGCGCACGCTGGAAAAATGGCGGCGGGTCTCTTCCGAGTCGGATGACAGGCTCACACCGTACTTCTTCTGCAGCGCCAGGCCCAGTTCCAGCGCATCGATCGAATCCAGGCCAAGGCCCTCGACGAACAGCGGCGCAACCGGATCGATATCTTCCGGCGTGATGTCCTCCAGTGAAAGCGAGGAAATGATCAATACCTTGATCTCGTGCTCAAGTGCTTGCACGGGTGGGGTCTCCAGACAGGTCGAAGTAACGGGAAAGGTGCTCGGTGACGCGACGTGCCGCCAGGGCATTCCCTCCTGGCGAGTCGTCTTCGACCAGAAATGGCGAGATCGGGATATCTTCGCCGATCTGCAGCCGAACGTGAAAGCAACGCGAGGGAATACGATACCATTTCTGCCCTTTGGCCAGGGCGGGCGGCGTACAGGTGATCCGCACCGGCGTGATGTCCAGACCGCCGCGGACGGCGATGTTGGCGGCGCCGCGCTGCAGCCGCAGTGGCTGCCCGGGCACGCTGCGGGTACCCTCCGGAAAGATGACCAGGCTGCCACCCGCACGGACCGCCTTCACGCAGTCATCGACCAGGCCAGGCCCATCGTCGTTGGCAATGTAGCCGGCGGCCCGCACCGCACCGCGCATGAACGGGTTGCTGGCCACCGCCCGCTTGACCACGCACTCCGCGTTGGGCAGCAGTGACACAAGGCAGACCACATCGATGAGCGTTGGATGGTTGGCCAGCACCAGCAGACCGTCGCGCTGCAGGCGTTCGCGCCCTTCGATCTCGCAGGTCATCACACCCAGGCTGCGCATCAGCCGCAGCTGGCCGGCGAAGGCGAGCTGGACCAGACGGCGGGCACGGCGGCGGCGCGCGAGTGGGTCGCGCATCAACAGCAGCAGCGGCATTACCACCGTCCCCAGCACCAGCCCGCCCAGGCCAAAAGCAAGAAAGCACAGCGCCGTGCCGAACACACGCCACGCGTGATCGAGGCGGCGCGGGCCCTCAGCCACGGCAGCCCCAGGACCAGCGTTGTCCCTGCGTTACGTGCTCAAGCGCCGGCATTCCCGACAACAGGAAGCGATGCAGGTCCAGTGCGTGCGGCAGATGGCCCGGCACGCCCTCGGCGGCACTCGCCGGCTCCCAGCGCAATGACAGGGTCGGGCAGCCTTCGCGAGGCCGGGTGAGACGCCAGCACCATGCGAAGAACACGTCGGGTTCGTCGGCGAACGGCGCGTATATGCCCGGCAGGGGCGATTCGTACACCACCACACGCACCTCACGGGCGCCGTCGGCCAGCAGGCCGACCGCTTCCAGGCAGGCGGCTTCCGCCGTGGCCTGGCTCGCGGCCAACGCCAGGTAGTTGCCCCGGTGACCGCGGGCAATCGAATACAACGCTGCAATGGCGTTGTGCACCGACAGCCCGAAGGTCGTGGGCGACAGGGGTTCTCCGCTTGCCAGCGATGCCAGCAGATCCATCGAGCGCGTCACGTCGCCATGGCGGCTGGCGAAAACCAGCGGCACCTGGCTGTCGGCACCCTTCGCGTCCTCGCACCAGCATGCGGCCTGGATCGCCATCCGGCCCAGCCGTTCGATACGCCGGCGTTGCATCGCCGGGACTTCGGTGAGCGCTGGCGCGCCCTCGCCCACGGGCAGGAACGGTGCATCGGCCCAGCGCAGCCATTGGCTGCGCTCGGTCAGGCCAGGCGCCCAGGCGGCCCAGTCGACGACGGAGAATTCAATCATCTAGCGGTGGTGTTTCACTGGGGGAACGATAGGCACGGGCCACTCAAGGCGACGCGCGGCTCCCCCTTCCTGCAGCCGTGCGTCCGTCCAGGACGTTGCCGGCTACCCCCTTGGCTGCCGGAAAGGAGCGCACGCTACCACGTCCAACGCAGGGAATGCAGTCTTCACAAACAACAACGCGGGAGCTGCCAGCCGCAGGTCCCGCGCAGGATTCTCAGTGGTAGCCCGCGTCAGCGTGCACTTTGCCGCGGAATACCCGGTAGGACCACGCTGTATAGCCGAGGATGACTGGCAGCAATATGACCAGCCCAACCAGCGTGAAGCCCAGCGAAGACGCCGGCGCGGCGGCCTGCCACAGCGTCATCGACGGTGGCAGCAGATAAGGCCACATGCCCAGCACCAGGCCGAGGAAGCCGAGCACGAACAGGGCCAGGCTGAGCAGGAACGGCGGCAGGTCACGGCGCGGGTGCGTGGCACTGCGCCACAACGCGGCAGCCACCGCCAGGGTCAGCAACGGCACCGGCGAGAGCCACCAGAAGTTGCCGTCGCTGAACCAGCGTTCCATCAGGCGCGAATCGAGGAACGGCAACCAGCTGCTGACCAGGCCCATCGCCGCGATCACCGCCACCACCAGTGGCCGGGTCATCTGCCGCGCCAGCGCCTGCACGCGCCCTTCGGTCTTCAGGATCAGCCAGGTGCTGCCGAGCAGCGCGTAACCAGCCACCAGCGCAGCACCGGTCAGCATCGCGAACGGGCTGAACCAGGCAAACGCGCCGCCCTGGTAGACACCGTCCACCAGCGGGATGCCCTGCACCAGGGTGCCGAGGATCACGCCCTGGGCGAAAGTGGCCAGCAGCGAACCGAGGCCGAACGCCACGCTCCACAGCCGGCGCGAACGATGCGCCTTGAAGCGGAATTCGAAGGCCACGCCGCGGAACACCAGCGCCACCACCAGCAGCAGCACCGGCAGGTACAGCGCCGACAGCAGCACCGCATACGCCTTGGGGAAGGCCGCCAGAAGGCCGGCGCCGCCCAGCACCAGCCAGGTCTCGTTGCCATCCCAGATCGGCGCGGCAGTGTTCATCATCAGGTCCAGCTGTTCCTCGTCCTCGGCGAACGGGGCAAGGATGCCGATGCCGAGCACGAAGCCGTCCAGCACCACGTACATCAGCACGCCGAAGCCGATCACCGCGAACCACGCCACCGGCAACCAGGTCATCAGGTCCATGTCAGCGCTCCTCCAGCGGTTCGTCGGCGGCCGACAGCGGGCGTGCCGGGGTGTGGCTGCCATGGTCCAGCGATGGTCCCTCGGCATACGGCTGCGGCCCATGGCGCAGGATCTTCACCAGGTACCAGATGCCCCAACCGAACACGAAGGCGTAGCCGACCACGTAGACACCCAGCGACAGCGCGGTCATCCACGCGCTCTGCGGCCCCACCGCATCAGCGGTGCGCAGCACGCCATACACCACCCACGGCTGGCGCCCCATCTCGGTGACGAACCAGCCCGACAGCAGCGCGATGAAGCCGCTCGGCAGCATCCAGTTCCAGCCGCGCAGCAGCCACGGCGAGTCCAGCAGCTTCTTCCGCCAGAGCTGGAAGGCCGAGACCCAGGCCAGCAACAGCATCAACGTCCCCAGCCCGACCATGATGCGGAAGGCGAAGAACACCGGCGTCACCGGCGGCCGCTCGCTGGCGGGTACCGAGGTGAGCGGATCGAAGGTGCCGTCCAGTGAATGGGTGAGGATCACGCTGCCCAGCTTCGGGATGGCAACTTCGAAGTCGTTGCGCTCTTCCTTCTCGTTCGGCAGCGCGAACACCACCAGCGGCACGCCCTCGCCTTCCCTGGTTTCATGCCAGTGCGCCTCCATCGCCGCGATCTTCATCGGCTGATGCTTGAGCGTGTTCAGGCCATGCATGTCGCCGACGAAGATCTGTACCGGCACGGTCAATGCGGCGAACGCCACCGCCGCGATCAGCATGCGCCGACCGGCTTCCACGTGCGTGCCCTTGCGCAGGTACCACGCGCCCACACCACCGATCACGAAACAGGTGGTGATGAACGAACCCAGCGCCATGTGGGCCAGGCGATAGGGGAACGACGGATTGAACACCACCTGCCACCAGTCCACCGGATGCACGATGCCATTGACCATCTCGTAGCCGGCCGGCGTATGCAGCCAGCTGTTGGACGACAGGATCCAGAACGTGGAGAACAGCGTGCCCAGCGCCACCATGCAGGTGGACAGGAAATGCAGGCGCGGCGAGACCCGGCCCCAGCCGAACATCATCACGCCAAGGAAGCTGGCTTCGAGGAAGAACGCGGTCAGCACCTCATAGGTCAGCAGCGGGCCGATCACCGTGCCGGCGACCTCGCTCAGCCGCGGCCAGTTGGTGCCGAACTGGAAGGCCATGACGATGCCGCTGACCACGCCCATGCCGAACGACACCGCGAAGATCTTCTGCCAGAAGAAATACAGCTCGCGCCAGACGGGCAACTTCGTGCGCAGCCACCGCCATTCGATGAAGGCCAGCCAGCTGGCCGTACCGATGGTGAAGGCGGGGAACAGCACGTGGAAACTGATGACGAATCCGAACTGGATCCGGGACAACAACAACGCGTCCAAGGGACGCCTCCTGCCGGCTACGGGTGGGATACCGGACCACTTTAGGAGGATTTCGTTAAGGTGGGATGCGACCGGGTGACGCGCTGCTTCACTTTGTCGCAGGTGGAGCTGGATGACAGGATGAATGGGCTACAGGGGCTTCAGCAAGGTCAAGGGCGGCTCCTTGGCGATTCGCAGGGCCCTGGGTACCAGTGCAGTCAAGCAGGCCGCCATCACCAGCACGACAGCGATCGATATCGAGAACCACAGTGAACCTGTGATGCCATCCTGTGGCGGCCCTATCCACTGCAACGACGACGCGCCGAGCAGGGCGCCCAGTGTGGTGAACAGTGAAACTTCGAACATGATTTCGGCAAAGATCACGGAGCCGCGAGCACCCAGTGTCCGTCGAATCCCAATGGAGTGCCGGCGCCGATCAAGCCAGGCGCCTACGACTCCGGAAACTCCGGCCATCAGCACACCGAGAACAACGGCCGTCATGACCGCGAGCACGGTCGTAGCGAAGCGATCAGCTTTGACGTAGGCGTCGCGATATCCCGCCAGCGTCTCGACACCGGTCGGATTCACGATCCGATAGGGCCGCTGCAGCGCATCGACAATGCGATCAAGCGATGAACGATCAACCTCCGACGTCCACTTCGCCAGATAATAGCGACTGGCGCCCATGGGAAGGCCCGGAAGCAGCGCCCACTGCGAGTCCCGCTCATTGCCTCCTGGTACCGGTCCTGCAACAGACGCAAATACGCCCACGATGACCCGGCTGCTGCCGGGGCCGAAATACAGGTGGCGACCAACAGCACTCTCCGTTCCGAACAGACGGGCAGCCAGCGCTTCACTGATCAGCACTACCGGAGCACCTTCAGCCATGTCGTCCTCTGTGGCATCCCGTCCCAGGACGATTCCCGCGCCCAGCATCGCCAGCAAGCCAGAGCTGGCAGTTGCCACGGGAATGCGATCACATCCAGCAACCTCTGTCGTGCCCGCGTTCATCGAATACGCCATGGCTGACTCACTGGTGCACACGCCGTATCGATGGGCTCTTCCCCCGAACGGAACAGAGTCGCTCACAACCGTATCCTGAACACCAGGCAGCTGGATCGCAGACAGGTCCGACCGCAGCACTGCAGCATCCGCGCCTTCATCAACATCCGTGACCCTGACCACACCAATCGATACTGCCTCCCGGATGCTCCCGGTGCTCAATCTGGCAAAGCTATCCAGCGCAGATTGCAGTGCGAACGCACATGCCAGGCTTGCAAGCGCTGCCTGCACTGCAAGCAGTGCGGCGCTTCCCAAGTGTCGTCGGGTCTCCCTCATCGATTCGAACATTTCAGGCAGCTCCCTTTGCGAAGGCACTCGACAGTGAGCTGACCCTGCAGATTTCAAACGATGGGACCAATGAGCAGAGCAACGTCGTGACGACTCCCAGGGCAGCCGCCATCAGCATTGCCCCAGCATGCATCGCTGTTATCGCGCTGGGCAGAACGTCTCCCCCAGCAACCACCCGGATTCCCAGCGCATAGGTGACGACAGCGAGTGCACTGCTTGCGACCCCCGCCGCGATGGATTCCCACATGAGCTGGACGAACACGTCTCGGCGTCGCGCTCCCAGCGCACGTCGTATCGCAAGCTCCCGCCTACGGCGCCCCAGACTGAAGCTCAGCAGTGCCGCCGCATTGACGACGCACACACCGAGAAGGATCAGTGACAGCCGAAGCTGCATCCTGGCCCGCTCCGGAACCAATCCCAGCCTGTCCAGCCAATCCATCAACGGCCAGAGTGCCACCTGCTGCGTATCTGGTTCGATCCGAAGGCCCTTTGCCTGCGCATAGGCGTTCAGACTCGCGCGGTAAGCGGCGACATCATCTGCGGTGGGCAGCCACGCCCACAGTTGAAGCCATGATACGTTGCCCCCTGCAAGATCCGTGTCCTGGTCACCCCCCCAGATCGCCGTCCCGTCCACAACAGTCAACTTGTCCGCGATTGCGGTTTCAACTGGCAGGTAGATCTCGTCAGGCTCCACAAACGGCCGGCGTGTGAGATCTCCCTGAAACATCGGCACCGGATGCCAATCCTCTGCGACACCCGCAACGGTATAGGTGCGTCTGCCCAGTTCCAACGGATGACCAATGCAATCCTGTGCACACTCACGCTGGGCGAGCGCACGCGACAGCACCACCATTCGACTCGCAGCATGTCCCTCCTCGGCAGTCCATGCCCGCCCTTGAACAACGGCAATGCCAAGGACACTGAAGACTTCGGACGTGGCGAACCTGGCGCGCAGTCTTGCGCTGGACTCTCCCGGCCGGGAGAGCGTCACCGCCCCCCCTGCCATTGCTGCCTGTTTCCACGTCCGGCCTTGATTCAGAAGCGCCTTCGCGTCTGGCCAGGTCAGTGCCTGACCAGGATCCGGAGAGCCACTGCGCAGTGCATCTGGACGCGCGTCAAGGTACGGGCGGAACAATGCCGAGCTCCGGCCTGGCGCGGGATCGGACGATGCCTGGAGAACAATGGAGAGCATCACAGTTGTGATCCCTACCCCTGCACCCAGCATGAGAGCGATTGCCAGATGAGTGCCGATTCTCTGCCTGAATCGAATCAACGCCATCTTGATGTAGTAACCGTGCACGTACCCTCCTTGGCCTTTGCAGCGCTCTCAACTTCAACTCGACGGAACTCCTCGTAGAAGAAGTTGCTCTCTTTCTCTCAGCTCACCTACTCCAGCCATGTATGGGCTGCAGGCGCAGAAGGTCAGGCTTTCGTCCTCCTGGTACACCAGAATCTCCCCCATCCTGCTGTCGAACAGTTCCCGGCATGCGTATACGAGAGCGGGAAAAACCCCAAAATCCGCCTTGGGTCGCCCCTTTGGGAAACTCAGGGTGAACGCGTCCCCGTGATAGCTACATATGATTGGGGTGCCTTGCGGTTGTTCGACGAAGAATGGATGCCACTGCTGCTCCCCTTCTACGACATCAGAATCACCATTCCACCGGAAGTAGGACCAGACTGACTTCTGTACGAACTTGTCCAGATGCGACATATCAGGCATTCGATGACCGAACCCAAAAGCGAACTGTGGCGTTCTGATGTCTGGGATACGCTCGGAAATAAGCTTCCACTGCACATTCAAGGGGAGAAGCGATCTACTCACTCCGCGAGGACCAATTCCGTGTGCCAGTGCGTGCGCTCGCGACAAAACCGAACCCAAAGCCGTGTATGCCCAGTTCTGATGCAGACGGAATGTACGAAGACGCTTGCCAATCTCGGTGCAGGAGAGATCGAATACTCTGTTGATGACGTAGGCAGAACACATGCTCGGAATCGATTTTTCCAGTACGGGTTCAATGATCTCAGCCTCCTGAACGCGCCAATTTCGAGTCAGCTCGTCCAGATGGATCACACTCACACCCCGAACATCCCCGAGCACGGCTGCGACGACGTCTTCCGGATCGGAGTGGATAACAATGGTTGGAATCTTCATGCCGCGCTCTCCAGCATTTCCCCTGGCACTCTTTGGCTGTACTCGGCCCTGATCTCCTCCTGAATTTCATCCACGAGCGCCATCAGCTGCAACGAGGCGGGTGACTCCAGTACGAATAGCGTCGATATCCTCCGTTCGATGAAGAATCCACCTGCTACGTGCATCAGTCGTCGCTTCATTCTCCTCCCGGCTTCCTCTCCAATCCCAGCACCGATACCAACCAACCTCCCGAGAAGCTGGTGGATGGCGTAGTAAACAAAAACCGCGTGAGCCAGTGAATGGTTCGGAATGAAGTTGCCTGACCATGGTGAAACCGGGCGAACTCTGATTGCACCTGACATGAACTTCCCATGCACCTCTTCATAGGCGGAGAGGTACGAGTGGACGGACTCATGCAGAATGGCCTCTGCGCAGATATCCACGGTCATTTCCGGCCTGTGAACATTGAGGATTCGGATACAACCTGCATGAATCGGTCGATACTCGGATCCAAGATTCAGAGGTGAAGCCTGATCACCCGACTCGATCGACTTCCTCACGAGCACACGCCTTGTGAATGTTCGAATCAGGAGACCCAGATGTGGAGTGGCTTCGTCTACAAGCCTTATGGCCGCTTCCAGCTTCTCTTGGATTACGACAAGCTCTTCCGATGAGATGCTCAGGAATGGATTGCAGAACGTTCCGCTCTCTGGCTCGTTTCGACGTGCCAGCCCACTATCCACGTCCAGAGCGATCACACCACCCACCTTTGCGCGCTCGACCTTCTCAAATCCGGATTCATGCCACCTGATCACCCACTCGCCAAGGGGGCTTTCGACTCCTCTCCCTTGGTGAAACTTGCCAATTTCGTCATGGATGGGAGCAACTAGACACTCCGCCATTGCGGCGAGATGAAGCGCTTCGATGGTCGTGACAGGCCTTCCATCTGTATCTTCATGGGAGACTCCATCTGGATCATCCATGAATCCGGAAACCCACGGGGAGCCAAGCAATCTTCTTCTCGCTGCGGGATCCAGCTGCTTGAATGTTCTTTCAAAATTCTCAACATGCTCTTGATTCTCAAGCCGCTCATCTCTGAATTTTGAAAGAGCCTCACCCAAACGGCGCGGAGTTATTTCAAACCATGCATCCAGCAACACCGAGCAAACGTCAACCGTTCTGCATGGATCTTCAATTGCTCTCCTGAGATCCTCTATGGAAGTTCTCATCAACCTCTCCTTGGTGGCGGACGACCACCCCCATGGGCGGCCGTCCGCGTTCTTAGACGTTGAACTTCTGGGCGTCAGGAACTACGTGCGCAAACTGGAGCTCTTTACCTGACGAGTAGTGACCGCAGTGGGTACCACCGCTTGAGTAGTTGGTACATTGAGCACCTGCGATCTCGCCATCGCCGGTTCCTTCTTGCAACTCCGCCCCACTGACGAGAGTGATGTCCAGCACAGAGGCGTTCTGGATCTGCATGAGATCATTGGACGCACTTTCCTGCGACGCAGATGCGATTCCGGATAGACCAAGCATTGCAATGAGTGCCGGAGGAAGAATCACGGACTTGCAGATCTTCGACATTTTTCAGCTCCTTTGAAGTTGATACTGCTGAATATGGCCGTGAGCTTGCGCGGCTCCTGGCCAGCGTCAGCGATTGCTGACGATTTAGACTTTTCCAGCAGAGTCATCGACATCAATAGCAGCAGATTCCTTTGCAACTATCCTCAGTACAGGGACTTTCACGTAGCGTCTGGAGATGACGCAATCCGCCGAGTGCGGGGGATTCTCCGAATCAGTGACATTGGAAATGGCGGAGGAAAATTCACGCCGGATGCGACTGACAATCGATTAATTCCAGAAGTACCATCCCGCTGCCGCCACCAACGCACCCAACAACAGCACCTGCACCACCACATAGCCCACACCACTGTCGCGCGACTCAGCGGCAATGCGCTTCTGCAGCGCCTCGCTCACATCCGGTGTTTCTTCCTGCTGCGCCTGCTTACGCAACGCCTGCGCCAGTGCTCGCTCTTCCGCATCACGAGGGTCGGTCGATTGGGTCACAGCAGTTCTCCGGCGGCGGCATGCCGCGTCAGTTCCTGCTTCAGGACGTGGCGCGCGCGGTGCAGGTGGCTCTTGATGGTACCGCGCGCCAGCCCCGTCACCTGCTCGATCTCAGCCAGATCGAAATCCTCCAGGTAGTGCAGACCGACGATCAGGCGCTGCGGTGCACTCAGTCGCTCCAGCGCCGCGCCAAGCTGGCGCCCGGCCTGCAGCGCCTCGCTCAACTCGGCGGGGCCGGGGCCCTCATCGCCGATTCCCAGTTCCTCCGGCACCTCCACCGCTACCATCCATTGCGCCTCCAGCCGCCGCCGGCGCAGGTGCTGCAGCGCCGTGGTGTAAGCGACCCGGGATACCCAGGTACGCAGCGAGGATTCAAAACGAAAGCGGTGCAGCTGGCGGAACACGGCAAGGAAGGTTTCCTGCAGCAGGTCGGCGACCTGGTCGCGGTCGCCCACCATGCGCCCGATCACATGTGCGCAGGTGCGCTGGTGGGTCTCGACCAGTTGCGAAAAGGCCGCCTGCGAGCCGTCGATGATGGCCCGCACCAGGACCTGGTCCGCATCCAGCGGTGCGGCGGGTGCCGCCGTCGCCGCTGCTTCGTGGCGACGACGGCCCCGCAATGCCGACAGTGCTTCGCCGAGCAGGCTCATGCGCGGGGCGCTCCCTGTGCCCGTGGCATATCCTGGCTCAGCCCTTGCGTGCGACGGGACGGGTGAAGTGCCAGGCCAGCAGCTGGCCCAGGCCGGCGCTGCCAACCAGCGCGGCGGCGGCACCGAAGGTCAGGTCACGCGCACCGATGGCTTCCAGCAGGGCCATGGCCAGCGCCAGGCAGACCAGGCTGATGCCCCAGCGCAGCGCACCCTGGCGGCGGCGCTCTTCTTCCAGCACGGCCAGCGAGCGGATCACTTCCTCCGGCACGTGCGGGGCCACCAGCTTGCTGCGAGCGCGGGCATCGGCAATGGCGTGGATCGCGTAGGCGATGCAGATGAAGAGGGTGATCGGGATCAGTTCCTGCATGGTCGGGCTCCTGTTCGGTGGATGATGCGGGTTCAGGAGAATGGATGCGCGAGGCCGGCCACCGGTTGCACCACTTTGCCAATCCCGCTGCCATGACCTGTGGCCCCTGCCCCGGGCCCTTGCGGCTGCTACGCTTGGCCGGTTTCCTCTACTGGTGCCGTCCGCCCATGTCCCGAGTGCTGCCCCTGTCCCTCCTGCTGTCGGCCGTGCTGGCCGCACCGGCTGCGCATGCCGCGCCGACGCCGATCACCATCGAACAGGCCATGGCCGACCCGGACTGGATCGGTCCGCCGGTCGAGAAGGCCTGGTGGTCGTGGAACAGCCAGCAGGTGGAGTACCAGCTCAAGCGCAACGGCAGCCCGGTGCGCGATACCTTCCGCCAGCCGGTGGCCGGTGGCATGGCTGCGCAGGTGGCCGATGACCAGCGTGGCACCCTGGACGTGGCCGAGCCGGTCTACGACCGCAGCCGCAGCCGCAGCGCCTTCGTGCGCAATGGCGATGTGTTCGTGCGTGACCTGCGCAGCGGCGCACTGACCCAGCTGACCCGCAGCAACGAGCGCGCGGGCAACGTGAACTTCGCCGCCGACAACGGCGTGATCTGGCGGGTCGGCCAGAACTGGTTCCACTGGACCGCCGCCAGCGGCGTGCAGCAGGTGGCCAGCCTGAAGGCCGAGAAGGACCCGCGTACGGCACCGAAGGCCGACGTGCTGCGCGACCAGCAGCTGCGCACGCTGGAAACCCTGCGCCGCGACCGTGACCAGCGCGAAGCACTGAAGGACCAGGACCAGCGCTGGCGCCAGGCCGACCCGACCCGCGCGCCGGGCCCGGTGTACCTGGGCGCCGACGTGGAGATCGCCGACAGCGTGCTGTCGCCGGACCTGACCCACCTGATCGTGGTGACCAAGCCGAAGGACTTCGACGACGGCCGTGGCGGCAAGATGCCGCTGTACGTGACCGAGTCGGGCTACGAGGAAACCGAAGACACCCGCACCCGCGTCGGCCGCAACGGCTTCGAGCCGCACACCCTGTGGTACGTGGATGTGCGCACGGGCAAGGCCGAGAAGGTTTCGCTGGCCGGCCTGCCGGGCATCAACACCGATCCGCTGGCCGAGCTGCGCCGCAAGGCCGGCAAGGACGCGCTGAAGGGCGAGCGCAGCCTGCAGGTGATGAGCGACTTCATGGGCGGTGGCATCCGCTGGAGCCCCGATGGCCAGCAGGCCGCGGTGATGCTGCGTGCCAACGACAACAAGGACCGCTGGATCATCAGCGTCAACGCCGCCGATGGCCGCGTGCAGAACCGTCATCGCCTGACCGACAACGGTTGGATCAACTGGGGCTTCAATGATTTCGGCTGGATGGCCGATGGCCGCACGCTGTGGCTGCTGTCGGAGGAATCGGGCTTCTCGCACCTGTACACCCAGGCCGGCACCGCCAAGCCGCAGGCACTGACCAGCGGCAAGTGGGAAACCTCGGCGCCGGTGCCGTCGGCCGATGGCAAGGGCTTCTACTTCCTGTGCAACCAGCAGGCCCCGCATGATTACGAAGTCTGCGCGGTCGACACCGGCAGCCGCCAGGTGCGCGAGCTGACCAGCCTCAACGGCGTGGAAGACTTCTCGCTGTCGCCGGACGGCCAGCAGCTGCTGGTGCGCTACTCTGGCGCCTACCTGCCGCCGCAGCTGGCCGTGCTGCCGAGCACCGGTGGCCAGGCCCGCGTGCTGACCGACACCCGCACCGCTGACTACAAGGCGCGCCAGTGGATCCAGCCGAAACTGGTGGCAGTGCCGTCCAAGCATGGCGCCGGCGTGGTCTGGGCCAAGTACTACGAACCGGAAAACAAGGAACCGGGGAAGAAGTACCCGATCGTGATGTTCGTGCACGGCGCCGGCTACCTGCAGAACGTGCACCAGCGCTACCCGGCCTACTTCCGCGAGCAGATGTTCCACAACCTGCTGGTGCAGAAGGGCTACATCGTGCTGGACATGGATTACCGCGGCAGCGAAGGCTACGGCCGCGACTGGCGTACGGCGATCTACCGCAACATGGGCCACCCGGAACTGGAAGACTACAAGGACGGCCTGGACTGGCTGGTCGATACCCAGCAGGGTGACCGCGATCATGCCGGCATCTACGGCGGTTCCTACGGCGGCTTCATGACCTTCATGGCGCTGTTCCGCTCGCCGGGTACGTTCAAGGCCGGCGCCGCGCTGCGCCCGGTGGTCGACTGGCACCAGTACAACCATGGCTACACCAGCAACATCCTCAACACCCCGGACATCGATCCGGAGGCGTACCGCGTGTCCTCGCCGATCGAGTACGCGCAGAACCTGCAGGACAACCTGCTGATCGCCCACGGCATGATGGATGACAACGTGTTCTTCCAGGACTCGGTGAACCTCACCCAGCGCCTGATCGAACTGCACAAGGACAACTGGTCGATCGCACCGTACCCGCTGGAGCGCCACGGCTACGTCCGCGCCGATTCCTGGCTGGACCAGTACAAGCGCATCCTCAAGCTGTTCGAGCAGAACCTGAAGTGAGCAATGCCGCGGCCACGATCCACATCGTGGCCGCGGTCATCCTGGATGACCGCGGCCGGGCGCTGGTGGTGCGCAAGCACGGCGCCACCCGCTTCATCCAGCCCGGCGGCAAGCCCGAACCCGGCGAAGCACCACTGCAGGCACTGGCGCGCGAGCTGGACGAGGAACTGGGCGTGCAGCTGCGCATCGCTTCGGCCATCGCGCTGGGTACATTCGAGGACTGGGCAGTGAACGAGCCCGACCACCGCGTGCAGGCGCAGGCCTGGTGGGTGCAGGTGGAGGGCACGCCGCAGGCACGCGCGGAGATCGCTGAACTGGCCTGGGTGCCGCTCCAGCCACCGCACGGCCTGCCCTTGGCACCGTTGAGCGAACACCATATCCTGCCGGCCGTCGCCACCCGGGTGACGGCCCGCTGATCGCGCGGGCACCGCTTGCAAGGACACCGGATGTCAGTGCCGCCCTCGTCGCAGCCTTCGCCCTACCACGCGTGGATTCGGCCACTGGTCCAGGCCTCCTTCTGGCTGTCCGCGCTGCTGACCGGCTATTTCGTGCTGCAGGGCCTGCTGGTGTGGCCGCTGCACGACGCTCCACTCTGGCAGCTGCTGGCGGGTGAAGCACAGCATCGGCAGATGCACAGCCTGACCTGGCTGCTGGCGCACCCGGTGGGTGCCTCGATGATCACCGCACTGCTCTGCCTGGTCTCGGCCGTGGCCAGCTGGGGGCTGCTGCGCGAGCGCCGCTGGGGCCTGTGGAGCTTCGTGGTGATGCTGCTATTGAGCGCACTGGCCAATTTTGCGATCACCTGGTGGCTGGACGTGTTCATGCGAGACATGATCGTGCTGCTCGCCGATCAGCCGGACATGCAGCAATCGCTGCAGCCGCGTCGCTGGATGATGACCTTCACCCTGCTGGGCACCTCGGTGCTGTTCCTGGGTCTGCAGGGCTGGCTGGCCTGGCGCCTGTTGCGGCCGGACATCCGCTCGCGCTTCCACTGAGCCCCGTCCCCTTCCCGCACGACAAGGACCGTCGCATGCGCCTGTTGAACCTTCTCCCCGCGCTGCTGTTGCTCGCCGCACTGCCTGCCAGCGCCGATGCCCTGCGCTGCGGCGAGTACCGCAGCGTCGATGACGGCATGGCACTGGTGTTCACCACCCCCAGCAGCGGCTACCGCCACAACGGCATCGGTGAGCCGGAGCCGCTGTGGGTCGATCGCAGTGCGGCGCAGACGCGCCTGGTCATGCTCGACGATGGCGTGGCGGAGCCAATCCGGATCAGTGCCGATGGGCAGCGCATCGAGGACAGCGTGACGGTGGTCTACACCCTGCGCCAGTCCCGGGCCTGCACCGCCGAACCCGGCGCGGTGGCCGGCAGCTGCCGCGCTGCTGGCAGCTACTGCATGGTGCAGCTGCCAACGGCCTCGCCCAGCCAGGCCCGGCGCGCCTGCGACGAGGGCGTGGGTGCGGGCTGCTCGGCGCTGCTGCGGCTGATGCGTGAGGGCAGTGCGGCGGATGCTGCCGATGACGCCGGCCCGGCCGTCTTCGAGCGCCCGCCGCCGTGCCGCGAACACACCGCCGGGCACGATCGGCAGGCCTGCGAAGCCATGACCGACGATGCACTGGCCACTGCCATGCGGCGGGTGGCCCAACGGCTGGCACAGGAAGACGAAGACACGCTGGATGCGCCGCTTCCGGCCGCTGCACGCGATCGCCTGCAGCAGTTGTGCCTGCAACACCGTGGTGGGCGCTTCTGCGTCGAAGTGGCCGCGCAGCAGCTGATTGCGCTGGAGCCCGCATTGGCGGTGCAGGCCCTGCAGGTCACCTGCGATGGCGGCCGCGTCAGTGCCTGCGAACGTACCGCACCATTGCGTGAACTCGGTGCCGACCTGCGCCTGGTGGCGCTCCAACATGTGCCGTGTGGTCGCTACCAGGCTGACGGTGGCGTGATCGACATGCTCGACTTCGGCGATGGCACGCAGGCCCGCCTGCACGAAGGCGCCGTCCAGCTGCAGCAGAACGGCGAAACCCTGGTGCTGCGCCAGCTCGGCAATGGCGACCTGCTCGGCATGGATACCCAGACCGGCTACCAGCGTTACCGGCCACTGCCCGACGCGGCACAATGCACGCCCCCGCGCGAGGGCCAGGGTTCGCCGTAGCGCCAGGAGCTATCCGTTCGATCGTCAAGGAGACGACATGCATTCACCCACACCGCGCCGCCGCTGGCTGGCCTGGGCCCTGCTGCTGGCCGCGCCGATGGCCGCCGCACAGTCACTGCAATGCGGCCTGTTCAAGGCCGATGAAGGCAGCAGCACGCTGCGCATCAGCTCACCCAACCGTGGCGAGCAGAAGCACTTCGGCAGTGCGCCGTCTCCGGTCGTGTTCCAGCAGATTGACGGAAAGCTGCAACTGGTGAATCTGGAGTACGGCCTGCCCAGTGCGCTGCAGGTGCGCGATCGTGGCCGCACGGTCGAGGTGGATGGCACGGTCTACCTCCTGCAGACCCCCGCACAGTGCGCCGCAGCCGCCACGCCGGTTGCAGGCAGCTGCCTGGCTGATGCGACGGCGTGCCTGGACAACCGTCGCGAAGCGACCCCGACCGCGCTGGAAGCAGGGTGCCGGGAAGGCGTGTCCGGCATGTGCCTGCAACTGGCTGATCGTTGGCATGAGGAGGCCAAACCCACGGTCGAGGCCGATCCCGCCTTGGCAAAGGCAGCGCTCGACGCCGCCCTGTCCGGCATCAAACTCCCCGCCGCCTGTGACGATGGTGGCTTCGAACAGGGAACCCCGGCGTGTGCCGCCGCGCTCGAGGCCGACCCCGCAGTGCAGGAGCAGCTGGTCAAGGCCGCGATGACGGCCGCCATGACCGAAGCCATGGTGACGATGACGGCGCCGACCGTGCCGGTGATCATTCCGACTGAGCGGCGGCAACAGTTGTTGCGGCTGTGCCGCGAGGTACCGCATGGCGGCTTCTGCACCCGCGTCGCTGAGCTGTCCTGGGAGGCGGGAGATCCCCTGCAGGCAGTGCAGGCTCTGGCTGCGGCCTGCACCCCTGGCAATGACACCGCCACCTGCGAGCGCCTGCCGGCGCTGCAGGCGGTGGGTACATCGTTGCAACCGCAGCCGGCAACGGTCCTGCCCTGCGGCAATTACCGGGCCGACGGCGGCCTGATGGACACGCTGGATTTCGGCGATGCCGGCCTGGTTGGCGTGGGCTGGAGCAGCCATCTTCGCGCACGCGTCGAAGAGGGCGACATCCGCATCCGCCACGACCGGGGCGGCGACTTCGTGCTGCGCCCGCTGCCTGGCGGCCAACTGCTGGGCCTGGACACCTGGACCCGCTTCCAGGTGTTCGTCCCCACTGGCGAGGGCTCGAGCCGCTGCAGTGCACCGAAGCAGTTCAAGGTGCTGCCACTGCCACAGGATTGCCCGCTGGCGTTGGCCAACGAGGACGGGGCCAAAGCCTGCTGCGCACAGGGCAAGCTGCAGGGCTGCAACATTCTCGGTAACCGCCTTGCGCTGTCCGGGAACTGGTTGCAGGCCGCCGAGCACTACACCACGGTCTGCCGCGCTGGCGTCCGCGAGGGCTGCGAGAACCTGGTCACCGCTCAGGGCAACGGTGCGGATGTGGACGCACGGGCAACCCTGGAGCAGCTGTGCAAGGCCGACCGCAGCGGCCTGCATGTGGCCTGCGACGTACTCGGCACCCAGAACTGGGAGCTGATCACGCTGGGTGGTGCCCTGCAGAAGGCGGTTGACGAGGCGGCCGTGGACGACGCTCCGGCGCCGCGCAATTCCAACCGCAAGCGCTGAGCCCGCCAGGGCCTGTCCGCAGCTTCGGGCGGGCCCTGCGGTAAAGTACGCGCCATGAACGAATTCGAGCGCGTGCGCGCCTACCTCACCGACCTGCAGGACCGCATCTGTGCGGCGATCGAGGCCGTCGATGGCCAGGCCCGCTTCCAGGAAGACCTGTGGCAGCGTGCCGAGGGCGGTGGCGGGCGTACCCGCGTGCTGCGCGATGGTGCGGTGTTCGAGCAGGCCGGCATCGGCTTCTCGGACGTGGCCGGCAGCCGCCTGCCGCCGTCGGCCTCGGCCAACCGTCCGGAACTGGCTGGCGCCTCCTGGCGTGCCACCGGCGTGTCGCTGGTGTTCCACCCGCTCAACCCCTACGTGCCGACCACCCATGCCAACGTGCGCTTCTTCCAAGCGCAGCGCGACGGCGAAGTGGTGGCCAGCTGGTTCGGCGGCGGCTTCGACCTGACCCCGTTCTATCCGTTCGACGAGGACGTGCAGCACTGGCACCGGGTCGCGCGCGACCTGTGCGCACCGTTCGGCGATGAGCGCTATGCCGCACACAAGCGCTGGTGCGACGAGTATTTCTTCCTGCGCCACCGCAATGAAACGCGCGGCGTCGGCGGCCTGTTCTTCGACGACCTGCACGGCGATTTCGAGCGCGATTTCGACTATCTGCGTGCGGTCGGCGATGGCTTCCTGGATGCCTACCTGCCGATCGTGCAGCAGCGCAAGGACACCACCTACGGCGAGCGCGAACGCGAGTTCCAGCTGTACCGTCGCGGCCGCTATGTGGAGTTCAACCTGGTCTATGACCGCGGCACCCTGTTCGGGCTGCAGAGCGGTGGCCGCAGCGAAAGCATCCTGATGAGCCTGCCGCCGCGGGTGCGTTGGGAGTACGGCTTCAGTCCGGAAGCGGGCAGCGCCGAGGCACGCCTGGCCGATTACCTGGTGCCGCGCGACTGGCTCTGATCTTCCAGCGCTACGCCTGAGGCGTGGTGCTTTCCCCTACCTGGTCCGTCCTGTATCGGACCGGTCGTGTTTTTCTTCTTCAAGGATGACGTCATGCCTGCTGCTGTTCCCCTCCGCCCCCGCACCTCGGGCTGGCGCTTCCTGCTGTTGCTCGCACTGACCTCGGCCAGCCTTCCGGCGGCCGCGCAGTCGATGGCCTGCGGCACCTACAAGGACAGCGGCGGCGCTATCACGCTGACCATCGAGAGCGAAGGCCACGCCTTCCTGTCCGGCCCCTACCAGGCCACCGAGGAACTGCGCATCGCCCGCCAGGAAGACGTGCTCGGCACCGGCAACCTGTCCACGGGACGCCTGGAAAACTGGTTCTTCTCGGACAACGACCGCACGATCAACACGCCCTACCGCGAGTTCACCCGTGAGCACGCCGCCGCCTGCAAGACGATGCCCGAGCCCATCGAAGATGGTTGCGTGATGAACACCTCCGAGTGCCTGGAGGCGCTGCCGGAGGCCGCACCGGTGAAGCTGCACGCGTGGTGTGCCGAGGGCGTGGGCGCGGCCTGCACGCAGCTGCTGGAGACCTACCAGCAGCAGGCCAAGGACGCAGCGCCGGCGCCTGCACGGACCGAGCCGCCGAAGCCGGAGATCTGCAAGGAGGATTCCGCGTCCTTCAACGCCGAGGGCTGCAGGGCGATCGCCGAAGTGATCGGGCTGGAGATGATCGGCAAGTCCCTGCTCGGACTGCAGCATTCAGTCGATCCCGTATTGCCGTCCGCGCAGCTCGATGAGCTGGCCGCACTCTGCCGACAGCAGCATGGCGAGACGTTCTGCGCCGACGTTGCCGAGGTGCTGTGGAGTGGCGGGCGCCTGTTGCAGGCCCACGAAGCACTGCAGCTGTCGTGCGCGCAGCGCGCGGACGGCGTGGCCTGCGGCCGCGCCCAGGCACTTGCCAGCCTGGCCGCTGCACCGGCCTCTGCACTGGCCCCGGTGCCAGCCACCGTACTGCCCTGTGGCAGCTTTGAAGCCGAGTACGGCGTGCTCTCGCAGCTGCGCTTCCTCGATGGCGGCCTGGTTGAGGCCGAGGGCCGCGACCAGCGCCTGCGCGCGAGCCTGCAGGACGGCCGCATCCTCATCCGTCGCGATGTCGGCAGCGACTTCGTGCTGCAACCGCTGAAGAACGGAAATCTCGCCAGCGTCGACGGCGGCAACCGCTTCGCCTACTACGAGCGCAAGCCCGCCGCAGGCAATGCCAGCTGCACGCCGCCGGTGGCGTTCGTGGAGATCCCGCTGCCACTGGATTGCCCGACCCTGGCACGCAAGGACGGCGCCAAGGCCTGCTGCACCGATGGCAAGCTGCTCGGCTGCAAGGTGGCCGGCGAAGCACTGTTCGAGACCGAGAAATGGGCCGCGTCGCTGCCCTACTTCCAGACACTGTGCAGCGCGGGCGTGCGCGAAGGTTGCCTGTCTCTGGCAGCGGTGTATGCGCGTACGGCAGACCCGAAGATTCCGCAGGCCATGGCGGCGATCTGCGCGAAGGATGGCAAGGGCACGCACGTGGCCTGCGATGTGGACGCCACCCGCAACTGGCCGGCACTGAAGGCCGAAGCCGCGCCCTGAGGCTCATGCACCTGTAGCCGAGCATGGGCTCGGCTCTACAAGGTCAGGTGCTCTTCCTGGGGACGATGGTGATGTGCCCGTTGATCTCCAGCAGGGCCAGCTCGACATCCTCCACGCCCAGGCAGCCCTGCTGGCGCATGGCGGCCTCGAAATCGGCGCGGGTGACCTGCTCGCGGCGCAGCACGGCGTCGAACAGACGGCCATCACGTGCGATCACCACGGGTTCTCCTTCAACCAGGCGCTCGATCCGCCGGCTGCGGGTACTCACCCAGCCTACGCCGTAGTTCAAAAGAATCAGGGTCGCCGCCAGCAGCAGGCCGCCACCCAGCGAGGTATCGGTGCCCAGCAGCGCGTTCTGCACCGCATTGCCCAGCAGCACCACCAGCAGCACGTCGAACGGGGTGATCTGCCCCAGCGGGCGCTTGCCGCTGAGCCGGACCATGCCCAGCACCACGACATAGACCACCACCGCGCGCAGGATGAACTCCCACCACGGCATTGCCAGTGCGAACAGGTCGGGCATTGCGGATTCCCCTGCGGATCGGTGGCCCAGCCTAGCACCCGGGGTCAGATCCCTTTGCCCATCGGGCAAAGGGATCTGACCCCATCTGAGGTTGTGGCGGCACAAATAAAAAGCCCCGCTGACCAGGGGGAGGTCAACGGGGCCGGGGAACGGGCACTTGGGGAGGAGTCCCCGTTCCGAGATCTGCTCCAGGGGATGGGAGAGATCCACAACAGGCATTGCGCCTGTCGAGAGTTATAGAAGCACTCCGAACACTAACGGTTCGTGAAGGGGCCCAATTTAATGAACCTCCATCAGGGCAACATTCATGATCGAGTCAGAAACCTCTGACGGATGAACGAATTCACGTCGTTTTCGGCCTGAAACACCCTCAGTGCGCTTCGTCCCAGTTGTTGCCAATGCCGGTATCGACCACCAGCGGCACCCGCAGTTTGGCCGCTTGCGACATGCGCTCGACTACCTGCAAACGCAACTCCTCGACGAAACTGCTTTCGGTTTCGAACACCAGTTCATCGTGCACCTGCAGGATCATCCGCGCCGGTGCGCCGCTGTCACGCAACCACTGATCCACGTCCACCATCGCGCGCTTGATGATGTCGGCGGCGGTGCCCTGCATCGGCGCGTTGATCGCGGCACGCTCGGCACCGGCGCGCAGGCCCTGGTTACGTGCATGAATGTCGTTCAGGTACAGGCGGCGGCCGAACAGCGTTTCCACATAGCCCTGGTCGCGGGCCTGCTGGCGCATCCGCTCCATGAAGTCGCGTACGCCCGGGTAGCGGCTGAAGTACAGCGCCACGTAGTCCTGCGCCTGGCCGCGGTCGATGCCCAGGTTGCGGGCCAGGCCGAAGGCGCTCATGCCGTACATCAGGCCGAAGTTGATGGCCTTGGCCGCGCGGCGCTCATTCGGGGTTACCTCTTCCAGCGTGCGCCCGAACACCTCGGCGGCGGTGGCACGGTGCACGTCGGCGCCCTGCTCGAAGGCACGCACCAGGCCCGGGTCCTCGGACAGGTGGGCCATGATCCGCAGCTCGATCTGCGAGTAGTCGGCCGCCAGCAGCTGGAAGCCCTCCGGGGCGATGAACGCGCGCCGGATGCGGCGGCCATCCTCGGTGCGGATCGGGATGTTCTGCAGGTTCGGGTCCGATGAGGACAGGCGGCCGGTGGCGGCACCGGACTGGTGGTAGCTGGTGTGCACGCGGCCGGTGTCCGGGTTGACCATCTCCGGCAGCTTGTCGGTGTAGGTGCTGCGCAGCTTGGCCAGGCCCCGGTAGTCCAGGATCACCCGCGGCAGCTCGTGCTGGTCGGCAATCGCCTCCAGTGCCTCTTCATTGGTGCTGGGCTGGCCCTTCGGGGTCTTCACCACCGCCGGCAGCTTCAGCTCGTCGAACAGCACCGCCTGCAGCTGCTTGGGCGAATCCAGGTTGAAGCTGCGTCCAGCCAGCTCGGTGGCCTTCTGCTGCGCCGCCAACATGCGCGAGGACAGGTCCTGGCTCTGCCGGCGCAGTTCGTCGGTGTCGACCCGCACACCGTTGGCTTCGATCGTGGTCAGCACCGGCACCAGCGGCATCTCGATGTCGCGGTACACGCTGTCCAGCGCCGGTTCTGCCAGCAGCTGCGGCTGCAGCGCGCGGTGCAGCCGCAGGGTGACGTCGGCGTCCTCGGCCGCATAGCGGCTGGCTTCGTCGATGCCCACCTGCGAGAACGGAATCTGCTTGGCGCCCTTGCCGGCCACGTCCTCGAACTTGATGGTGTTGTAGCCCAGGTAACGCAGGGCCAGCGAATCCATGTCGTGGCGGGTGGCGGTGGAATTGAGCACGAAGCTCTCGAGCATGGTGTCGTCGTGGTAGCCCTGCACCTCCACGCCGTGGCGGCGCAGCACATGCAGGTCGTACTTGCCATGCTGGCCCAGCTTTTTCTTCGCCGGGTCCTGCAGCACCGGGCGCAGTGCATCCAGCACCTGCTGCATCGGCAGCTGGGCCGGCGCACCCGGGTAATCGTGGCCGACCGGGATGTAGGCGGCCTTGCCCGGCTCGACCGCCAGGCTGATGCCCACCAGGCGTGCGCGCATCGCGTCCAGTGCATCGGTTTCGGTGTCGAAACTGATCAGGTCCGCCTGCTGCAGACGCTCGACCCAGGCCTGCAGCTGCTCGGCCGTCAGCACGGTCTCGTATTCACCCGGCACGGCCAGCGCCGGATCCAGCGTGCCCGCTGCCGGTGCCTCAGCGCTGCCACGGGCGAAGCCAGCAGCGGTGCCACGCAGGCTTGGGGTGGCTTCGCTGGCGGCGGTCGGCGCCGGCAGCGGCGCACCCAGCTCCTTCAATGCCTGGGTGAAGCCGTAGCGCGCATACAGCTCGGTCAGCTCCGGCACGTGCTGCTCGCGCAGGGCCAGCGTGGTCGGGCTGGCGTCCAGCTCCACGTCGGTGCGGATGGTCACCAGCTCGCGGTTCAGCGGCAGGCGCTCCAGCGCCGCGCGCAGGTTCTCGCCGATCTTGCCCTTCATGGTCGGCGCGGCCGCCATCACCCCGTCCAGGTGCTGGTACTCGGCCAGCCACTTGGCGGCGGTCTTCGGTCCGCACTTCTCCACGCCCGGCACGTTGTCGACGGTGTCGCCCATCAGTGCCAGCAGGTCGATGATCTGGTCGGCGCGAACGCCGAACTTCTCCATCACCGCCGCATCCGAATCCATGCGGCTGCCGGTCATGGTGTTGACCAGCTCGATGCCCGGGCGCACCAGCTGGGCAAAGTCCTTGTCGCCGGTGGAAATGGTCACCTTCAGGTCCTGCGCCACGCCCTGCAGGGCCAGCGTGCCGATCACATCGTCGGCCTCCACGCCAGGGATGCGCAGGATACTGATGCCCAGCGCTTCGACGATGCGGCACATCGGCTCAACCTGGCTGCGCAGCTCATCGGGCATCGGCGGGCGGTTGGCCTTGTACTGGTCGTACAGGTCATCACGGAAGGTCTTGCCGGGCGCATCGACCACGAACGCCACGTAGGCCGGGCGCTCCTTCAGTGTCGAGCGCAGCATGTTGACCACGCCGAACAGCGCGCCGGTGGGTTCGCCCTGTGCATTGGACAGGGGCGGCAGCGCGTGGAACGCGCGGTACAGGTAACTGGACCCGTCGATCAGGACTAATCTGCTCATGGGTCGATTCTACGCGCCCGTGCCTGCATCGCGGCGACACGGCAGGCGCCCGGCGATGGGGCATAATCAAGGCTCTTTCCAGGCAAAGGCCCCCGCCGATGAAGACCCTGATGCTGGCTTCCCTGCTCCTGCTCGCTGGCTGCGCCAGCATGGGTGGCGCGGGCGCTCCCCCGGTGGACGTCAAGGGCGCGGATGTGTCCAAGCGCACCATGGACAACGGCGATGTCATCGAGGAATACCGCGTATCCGGCCAGCTGCGCATGGTCAAGGTGACCCCGTCGCGCGGTGCCCCGTTCTACATGTACGACAAGAACGGCGATGGCCGTTTCGACAACGACAAGGACGGCGTGTCGCCGGTGTACTGGAAGCTGTACAGCTGGTGATGTGGCCGGGGTCGGATCCCTTTCCACAGGAAAGGGCTCTGACCCCATCAAGGCGATCGGCACGGCCATCCACGCATGGCGTGGATCTACCGGGACAACGAACGTGGATCCACGTCATGCGTGGGTGACCGCCTATCAGTAGATCCACGCCATGCGTGGATAGGCCCCTGCCGGCCCCCACAAAAAACAACGCCGGCGCGCATCCTGCGGCCGGCGTCGGGTCCCCTCCCCGGGAACGCTTGAATCAGCGGATGACCAGCACCGGCAGCGTGCTGCGTGCCAGCACTTCGGCGGTCTGGCTGCCCAGCAGCACGCGGGTCACGCCACGGCGGCCGTGCGAGGTCATCACGATCAGGTCGCTGTTGCGCTCGCCGGCGGTCTCGATGATGCCGTCAGCCGCGTAGCGGTCCAGCACGTGCACCGGATTGGCCGTGATGCCCTGTTCGGCCGCCTTGGCCAGCGCCGGCTGCAGCACCTTCTGCGCGCCTTCCTCGCGGTCGGCCTTGTACTCAGGGCTGTTCATGTAGCCCACGCTCCAGCCCATGGCGTCGTACATGCCGACAGCCCACGGCTCGGAAACGGTCACGATATCGACCTCTGCATTGAGGTCCTTGGCCAGCTCCAGGCCCTTCGCCAGGCCCTTGTCGGCCAGCTCGGATCCGTCGGTGGCAATCAGGATGCGCTTGTACATGATGGGGCTCCGTGGCGGTCTGCCAGATGGGAACAACACCATTGCACACCGGATGTGCAGGGCGCGCCTTGAGCAGGATCAATCCGGCGCCGCGCATTGGTCCGTGCGCATCGTCACGTGGTACCGGGGACAGGCTCCGCCCGCCCTCTTCTGTAGAGCCGAGCCCATGCTCGGCTTCGGATGCATGAGCCGAGCATGGGCTCGGCCCTACAACAATGTCGCTCAGGCGATCTGCACCACGCGCGCGTTCTGGCACAGCGGGTAGCTGGCCACGAATTCAGCGATCGCATCACGCATCGCCTCGAACGATTCGCCATACATGTACAGCGCGGTCTCGGTCGGGCCCTGCCACCAGCTGCAGATCTCGCCCAGGCCGTCGATGTTCTCCGACAGCTGTTCGAACACGTGGTTGGAATCGCACTGTTCGTAGACCTCGTCCGGCAGGTTCAGGCCATCCAGGTAGATGCCCAGCCCCTCGGTCACGCCGAAGCTGCGGTCGGCCTCGCCCGCACCCTGCAGCTGCGAACCCTTCGGCGCACCCAGCTGCTCCAGCAGGTCGATCAGCTTCGGCACGCCGGCTGCATCGACCAGCGCTACTTCGATATCGCCGTACTCGACCTCACCCAGGTCGGACATCGCGGTGCCACCACCAGCCAGCTCGCCCACCTGGGCCGCCTGCAGCAGCGCATCGAGCGGATCCTCGAACAGCTCGTGGCGGTGCTCGGGCTGCAGCCGGGCATTCAACTTCACGGTGACGTGCAGCGTGGGTTCGGTCATGGGGGTGTTCCTGGAAGATGTGGCTTCTATTGTAGAGCCGAAGGTAGCGGCAGGAGCCGCTGCCAACGTCGCTTGCGACGGCCCGAAGGGTGCCGGTCAGGACGACCGGCATAGCCATGCTCGGCTGTTCTTCCAGCCAGAAACAGCCGAGCATGGGCTTGGCTCTACAACAGCCCGTCAACGCAGGAACGGCGCCACCTTGCGCTTGAGCAGCTCCACCAGCACCGGGTCCATGTAGTCGTAGTCGTCCGGAATATCCAGGCAGATCACCCGCTTGCCCTTCAGCCATGCCTTGTAGCGGCTGGACAGACGGTTGCGGTGCGCCTTTTCCATCACGAAGACCAGATCCGCCCACTGCAGCAGCTCCGGGCTGAGCACTTCCTCGGCATCGGCCAGCAGGCCGGCCGAGGCGGTCTCAATGCCCGGCCAATCGGCGAACACCTGCTCAGCCGTGGGGCTGCGCAGGCGGTTCTGGCTGCAGAGGAAGAGCACATTGCGGGACATGCCCGCAGCCTAATCGGGGTCGGATCCCTTTTCCAACGGGAAAGGGCTCTGACCCCAACCACGTGCATTCCGCGATGGGGTCAGAGCCCTCCCTGTGGGAGGGATCCGACCCCTCGACGGTGATCAGATCACCGTCAGATTGGCATACGCCATCACCAGCCACTTGCTGCCGGCGTCGGCGAACTCGACCTGCACGCGGGCGTGGGCACCGTTGCCTTCGTAGTCGGTCACCATGCCTTCGCCGAACTTGGGATGGGTGACCAGTGCGCCGAGCTTGATCGGCGGTGCCTCGATCGAGGCATGGCCCATCACCCGGCTGGCGCCCATCGAGGCCGGCCGCGAGACCTGCACCTTCGGGCGGACTTCGTGCAGCAGCTCGCGCGGGATCTCGCGCAGGAAGCGCGACGGCAGGCTGTAGTTGTCCTGGCCGTGGATGCGGCGCGATTCGGCGTAGCTCAGCACCAGTTTCTGGCGCGCGCGGGTGATGCCCACGTAGGCCAGGCGGCGCTCTTCTTCCAGCCGCCCGCTTTCCTCCAGCGAGCGTGCGCTGGGGAACAGGCCTTCTTCCAGGCCGGCCAGGAACACCAGCGGGAACTCCAGGCCCTTGGCCGAGTGCAGGGTCATCAGCTGCACGCCCTCTTCGCCCGCCTGCGCCTGGCCCTCACCGGCCTCCAGCGCGGCATAGGCCAGGAACGCGACCAGCTCGTCCATGTCCTCGCCCACTTCCTCGATGTCGTCGGCGCGGCGCACGAAGCGCGAGGCCACCGAGACCAGTTCGTCGAGGTTGTCGGTGCGCGATTCGGAGTCCAGCGCGTTGCGGCTTTCCTTGCTCCAGTGCTCGCGCAGCTGCGAGCGGGCCAGCACGTGGTCCACGCGCTCGGCCAGGGTCATGTGCAGGGTCTGCGCCTGCAGCTCGTTGACCAGCACCAGGAAGCCGGCCAGCGCATTGCGCGCACGTGCGGCCAGCGCGCTGCCCTGGGTGACCAGCATGGTCGCTTCCCACAGCGAAATGCCCTGCGCGCGCGCCTCGCGGCGCACTTCGTCCAGCGTGCGGTCGCCGATGCCACGCGTCGGCGTGTTGACCGCGCGCTCGAAAGCCGCGTCGTCGTTGCGATTGGACAGCAGGCGCAGGTAGGCCAGCGCGTCCTTGATTTCGGCACGCTCGAAGAAGCGCATGCCACCGTACACGCGGTACGGCACCTGTTCGCTCAGCAGCGCTTCTTCCAACGCGCGCGACTGCGCATTGCTGCGGTAGAGCACGGCCACTTCGGTATAGCTGCCACCGTCGCGCACCCACTGGCGCGCGCGCTCGACGATGTAGCGTGCCTCGTCCATCTCGTTGTACGCGGCGTACAGATCGATCGGCTCACCGTCGCCGCTGTCGGTCCACAGCTGCTTGCCGATGCGGTCGGGGTTGTGCGCGATTACCGCATTGGCGGCGCCGAGGATGTTGGCGGTGGAACGGTAGTTCTGTTCCAGGCGGATGGTCTGCGCGCCCGGGAAGTCGCGCAGGAAGCCCTGCACGTTCTCGACCTTGGCACCGCGCCAGCCGTAGATGGCCTGGTCATCGTCGCCGACCACGAACACGTGGCCGGAATCGCCGGCCAGCACGCGCACGAAGGCGTACTGGATGGCATTGGTGTCCTGGAACTCGTCCACCAGGATTTCGCGGAAGCGGGCGCGGTAGTGCGCCAGCAGCGCCGGATTGTCGCGCAGCAGTTCGTGCGCGCGCAGCAGCAGCTCGGCGAAGTCGACCAGGCCGGCGCGGTCGCAGCGTGCCTGGTACTCGATGTAGGCCTGGCGCATGGTTTCCAGCCAGGCGTCGTGCGGCTCGGGCTGGATGTGCTGCGGGCGGCGGCCTTCATCCTTCTGCGCGTTGATCCACCACGCGATCTGCTTGGCCGGGTACTTGCCGTCGTCCAGTTCCAGCGCCTGCACCACGCGCTTGACCAGCCGCAGCTGGTCGTCCGAGTCCATCACCTGGAAGCCTTCCGGCAGCTTCGCGTCCTGCCAGTGCAGGCGCAGCAGGCGGTTGGCCAGGCCGTGGAAGGTGCCGATCCACATGCCGCGGCTGCCGTTGGGCAGCTGGGCATCGATGCGGTGGCGCATTTCGCCGGCCGCCTTGTTGGTGAAGGTCACCGCAAAAATGCCGTGGGTCGGCACGCCATCGACTTCATGCAGCCAGGCGATGCGGTGGGTGAGTACGCGGGTCTTGCCGGAACCGGCACCGGCCAGCACCAGGTGGTGGCCGGGGGGAGCGGAGACGGCTTCGCGCTGGGCCGGGTTCAGGCCATCAAGCAGGTGGGAGACATCCATGCCCCCATTTTACGGCATCGCCGTCGCGGCTCCTGCGACCACCTGGGTGGCCAGTGCGTGCGCCTGCTGACGCAGTTCAGGCACCGCCAGGCTTTCCCACAGGCTGCCGATGCGCAGGCTGCCGAGCACGCCCAGCCGTGCCTGCGGCTGGCCACCCACTGCGCGCAGGCGGTCGCCCGGCACCGCGCTGTCCAGGCCCAGCCCATGCGGACCGGGGCGGGCAAGCCCATCGGCCTGCAGCTGCTGCAGCAAGGGATTTCGCAGCACGCTGGCACGGGTTTCCACGCCGGTGGCGTTGATCACCCCGCCGATCGTCCACTGCTGTTCATTGCCCGAGGCATCGCGGCCGGACAGCTGCAGCGCATCGGCCTCGCGCCACACGCGTTGCAGGCGGCTGCGGTGGATGCGCAGCTGCCCGCTGTCCTGCAGGGACTGCAGCTGCGCGTCCACCTCTTCGGCGATGCGGTGGCGATGCACGTCCCAGTAGCGCACCACATGGCGCAGGAAACGACGCTGGTCGGCCTCATCGAGGCTGCACCACAGCGCCTGGCCGTGTGGGCGGATGCGGTCCATCACGCCCTGCCACGGCAGGCCGTCGGCCTGTGCCTGGCGTGCGAACCCACGCAACGCGCGCAGGCGCTGGCGCAGGTTCATCGGCAGCAGTAAAGCCGGATCGAACGTGGGCAGGCCGCCATGCGCATGCGGCAACGGCAGCAGGCCGTGGCGCGAGATCACGTGCAGCGGTCCGGTGTGGCCGGCGGCGACCAGCGCCAGCACGGTGTCGGCCATGCTCAGGCCGGACCCGACAATGGCCACGGCCTGTTCGCCGGCCAGGGTACGCACGCCGTCGTAGTCCCAGGCCTCGATCACGTCATCGGCAGGCAGCGCCTCGGCACCGGCCACCGGCAGCGGACGCATGCTGTTGCCAGTGGCGAGCACCGCCTGCGCGGCGTGCAGCGTGTGGCCATCGCCCAGCTGCAGCCGGTAACCGTGGTCATCCGGCTGCAGGCCCAGCACCGGCTGCGCGATCACCTGCAGCTGCGCCGGGCTGGCTGTGGCGGCGTCCTGCAGACGCTGCTGCAGGTAGGCCGCGAAGTAGTGGCGGCACACGTAACGCTCGCCCAGCACCTCGCGCGCCTCGCCTGGGTAGGCATCGGCGTCCATCAGGTAGTCGAGGAAATCGCCGGGCTGGTCGGCAAACGCACTCATCTTCGCCGCCGGCACGTTCAGCAGATGCTCCGGCCACGGCGTGGCATAGGCGATGCCCTGCGCCAGCTGCGAGGCCGGTTCGAAAATGGCCAGCGCCAGCGGCGCCTTGGCCTGGCGCAGTACCTGGATCGCCACCAGCACGCCGGCCGCACCACCACCGATGATTGCCAGGTCCAGTTCGCCATTACGCGGTGAATCAGTCATGTGCCGATTGTAGGCCATCGGCGATGACAGGCCGGATTGCCGAAATGGGCGGCCGGCCTTGCCTCACATCAATGCATCGGCCAAGCGTGCGATGCCTTCGCGGCTGCGCCGCCACGTGGGGCGGCTGCGCCACTGCTGCAGGTCCAGCTGCCGCGACTCGCGCAGGTAGCCGTCCTCGATCTCGCACAACTGCTTCACCAGCCCGTGGTCGTAGCAGATCAGGCCGATCTCGGCATTCAGCGCGAACGAGCGGATATCCATGTTGATCGAGCCGAGCACGGCGATGTCCTCATCCACGCTCATGTGCTTGGCGTGCAGGAACTGCGGTTCGTACAGAGCAATGCGCACGCCACAGCGCAGCAGCTCGTCGTAGTACGCCTCCTGCGCCCACGAGGTCAGCCGCTGGTTGTTGCTGGCCGACAGGATCAGCTGCACGTCCACGCCGGACAACGCCGCGATGCGCAGTGCGCTCAGCGTGGCTTCGTCGGGCACGAAGTACGGGGTGACCATCACCAGCCGCCGCCGCGCCAGGTGGATCAGTGCCGCCACCGCGTCGCGTGCGTTGCTGTACGGGTAGGCCGGGCCGCTGGGTAGCAGCTGGGTAGCGATGTCATCACTGCACTCGGGCACGTCGGCAATCACGTCCAGGCGCTGGCCGGTTTCCATGTACCAGTCGCTGGCGAACACCGCCTCCAGGTGCGCCACCGCCGGGCCACGCACGCGCGCCACCAGCTCGCGGTTCGGGTGGCCGGGCACGAACTGCGGGCCCGCCAGGTTCTGCGAGCCGACGTAGGCCACTTCGTTGTCGATCACCGCGATCTTGCGGTGGTTGCGCAGGTCCATGCGCCCGCTGCGGCGCCAGCGCAGGCCACCGGGCAGCATCGCGCGCACTTCGATTTCGCGCGCCTGCAGGCGCTTGCGATAGGCGCGCAGGCCGCGCTTGGCACCCACTGCGTCGAGCAGTACACGGCACTGCACGCCACGTGCGGCGGCACGCTGCAGTGCCTCGACCACCGCCTCGCCTACCGCATCGTCGAACATCAGGTAGTACAGCAGATGCACGCGGTCTTCGGCCTGGTCGATGTCGGCGATCAGCGTGTGCAGCGATTCGTCGTAGTCGGTCAGCAGGTCGACCGCGTTGCCGTGCACCGGCATGAAGTCGCCCTGGCGCTGCACCAGCGGCACGATTTCGGCGCTGGCGGTGTCCGGCTGCGGGGTCCAGCGCAGGCGATGCTGCAGCGCCTGTTCCTCGCGGATCACCTGCGACGCCTCGGCCTGGCGGCGGATGCGCTCGCGCGATAGCCACGGGTGGCCGAACAACAGGTACAGCGGCAGGCCCAGCAGCGGCACGAAGCCGACCAGCAGCAGCCAGCTGCGCGCCGCCCCTGGCGTGGTGCGGGTGGGGATCCAGCACAGCGCGACCAGCCGGATCAGCCAGTCGATCAGCAGCAGGTACGAACCCAGCAACCACTCGAACAGCATCGCGTCGCCCGTCGGGAGGTGATGGGCCATTCTGCCCAGCGGGGTGTGTAGAGTCGAGCCACGCTCGACTGCTTTGAAGCCGTGTGCCAACCAAGGTTGGCACCTACCGGGGGAGTGTGCCGACCAACGGTCGGCACCCACCCTCTGGATGCCAGGCATGAAAAAACCCGCCACGAGGGCGGGTTTCTTCGCGGGGATCAGCAATCCTTGCGGATTACTTGATCTTGCCTTCCTTGTACGGGACGTGCTTACGCACAACCGGATCGTACTTGGAGAATTCCATCTTCCCCGGGGTGTTCTTCTTGTTCTTGTCGGTCGTGTAGAAGTGACCGGTACCAGCGGTCGAAATCATACGGACCTTATCGCGCTTGCCTGCCATGATCGTCTACTCCTCAGACCTTTTCGCCGCGCGCACGCAGCTCAGCCAGAACGGAATCGATACCGTTCTTGTCGATGGTGCGCAGTGCATGCGCGGAAACACGAAGCTTCACCCAGCGGTTTTCGCTGGCAACCCAGAAGCGGCGCTCGTGCAGATTCGGCAGGAAACGACGACGGGTCTTGTTGTTGGCGTGCGAGACGTTGTTACCCGTCTGCACTCGCTTGCCGGAAACCTGGCATACGCGGGACATTGCGCACCTCGATAGTAAGTTGTGTCAGCCCGTAGCCCGGGAGACGGCGGCCTCGATGGTTGCCCACCACACGTCAAGAGAATCAAAGGGTTACGCTGGCGTTGGGCGGCCGGGGACGTGCTCCCGGGAGCGCCGCCCGGTAGAAAACCGGACACAGCGAGCCGCGCATTATGCACGGGTTCAAGCACTTGCGCAAGTTACCCACAGGCCAGGACTGAATGCGACGGCCGCCTTCCTGTAGAGCCGAGCCCATGCTCGGCTGCTTCGCCCCGTAAGACCGAGCCGAGCATGGGCTCGGCTCTCCAGCTCAGCGCAGGTAAGGAATCACCTGGGCCAGCAGATGGGCATCCTTCAACGCGCCGTGCAGGCCACGGTTGCCGGGAATGCGCAGGCGCTGCAGCACATCGTCCAGCTTGTTGCCCTGGCCCGGCCAGCGCCCCCGCGCCAGCTTCAGGCTGCAGGTGATGCGGCAATGCTGGGCCAGCGTGCCGGGGATGCCAGCCAGGCGCAGCTCGTTGTCCAGGAAGCCCACATCGAAGGTAGCGTTGTGCGCGACCATCTCGCTGCCGCGCAGGAAATCCAGCAGTTCGGCGGCCTTGCTGGAGAACAGCGGCTTGCCCACCAGCATCGCGTCGCTGATGCCATGCACGCGCTGTGCGCCCCAATCGACCCTGCGCTGCGGCTGCAGGTAGGTGTGGAACTGGCGGCCGGTCAGCTGGCCATCAATCAGTTCGACGGCACCGATTTCGATCACCCGGTGCCCCAGACGGTGGGAGATGCCGGTAGTTTCGGTATCCAGTGCGACGATGCGACTCATGAGTAGCGATGTTTCCTGTTGCGTGCCGTGATGATTTTCGCATGCCTGCAGCAGGAAGCCCCCTGTAGAGCCGAGCCCGCGCTCGGCTCACGCGCGAAGCGCGGGCCTTGAACGTTGCAGCCAGAAGCAGCCGAGCGTGGGCTCGGCTCTGCAGATAAGCGGATTTCACCCCATTACCTCCACCACCCAATCGATGAACACCCGCAGCCGCTGGCTCATGTGCCGGTTCGGCGGGAACATCACATGCATCGGCATCGGCGGCAGCTGCCAGTCCTGCAGCACCGGCAGCAGCTCGCCACGCGCCACGTGCGGTTCGGCCATGTAGCTGGGCAGCGCGACCACGCCCAGCCCCGCCAACGCAGCGGCCAGATAGGCATTGCCGTCGTCGAACCCGACTGTATAGCGGCCCTGCACCTCGACGCGCTCATCGCCGCGCTGTGCGCTGAATACCCGGGCACGGCCACTGCGAGGGCTGAGGAAGCCGACCATGTGGTGATCGGGCCCTTCCAGCGCGCGCGGATCGGTCGGTAGGCCAAAGCGCTGCACATAGCCCGGGCTGGCGTGGAAACCGATCGGCAGCGCGCCGAGTGGTCGCGCCACCAGTGCCGGATCGGCCGGCGTGCCGCCGCGAATCACGCAGTCGACGTTGTCGGCGATGACATCGACCTCGCGGTCGCTGACGCCGATGTCCAGCTGGATCTCCGGGTAGCGCGCCTGGAAATCCGGCAACGCCGGCACCAGCCGCAACCGCGCGTACGGCCCGGGCACATCCACGCGCAGTCGCCCGCGCGGCTGGGTGGCCGCGTCACCCAGCCCGCCCTCCACTTCTTCCAGCTCGGCCAGCAGGCGGGCGATGCGCGGGTAATAGGCCGCGCCATCGGCAGTGACGCTGACACGGCGCGTGGTGCGGTTGAGCAGGCGCAGCCGCAGGTGCGCCTCCAGCTGCTGCACCAGCTGGGTGACCGTGGTGCGGCTGATCTGCAGGGTCTTCGCGGCGCGGGTGAAACTGCCGGTTTCCACCACGCGGGCAAAGGCCCGCATCGCCTCGAAACGGTCCATGACGGGCCATGATTGTTTGGAATTAACAATCAATCTAGGCCGATCATCGCGGTTTATCCAGATAGCGCTGGCGCGGAGGATGGGCGTTCTCTCCCACGGGATCTTCCCCATGTCACAGCGTGATGTCGTTTTCCCCGCCGGTCGCCAGACCCTGTACGAGCGCAACCGTTACTCGCCGGCGATCCGATCCAACGGTTTCCTGTTCGTCTCCGGCCAGGTCGGCAGCCGCGAGGACGGCTCGCCCGAGCCGGACTTCGAAACCCAGGTGCACCGCGCCTTCGAGAATCTCAATGCGGTATTGGCTGCCGCGGGCTGCAGCTTCGATGACGTGGTCGACGTGACCGTGTTCCTGGTCGACCCGGAAACCAACTTCGAGAAGGCCTGGGCGATCGTCCCCGAGTACTGGGGCGAGGCGCCGCACCCGACCCTGACCGGTATCGGCGTGACCTGGCTGTACGGCTTCCAGTTCGAGATCAAGGTGATCGCGAAGCTGCCGTGATACGGGTAGTGCCGGCCGCTGGCCGGCAATGTGTCGGAGGTCGAAAAGCGTGTCGACCAAGGTCGACACCCACCAGGGCAGGAGGTCGGCACCTGCCAGAGCTGGCGTGCCCGGCCCACCTGAACGGGAGGTTCCGACGAATTCCCGAGGTCACCATTGATATTGTATCCGGCGAAAACCGCTTGCTAGCCTCCCCTCCATGCGCCGGATCACCCGCCACCTTCGCTCGTACCTGCTGATGCTGCTGATGGCGGCATTCGTGGTCGTGCCGGTGGCCGACGCGCTGGCCTGCACGGTGGAACCGCACGCCAGCACGGTGCACGTGGAGTCCGCACCGGATGCCGATGGCGATACCGACGGCAAGCACGTCGGTGCCTGTGGCCACAACCACTGCCACCACTCCAACCTGAGCCTTCCGGCCAGCACCCTCGCCGCCTTCGGTGCGCCACTGCCGGCGCGCTGGATGAATGCCGGCGACGTGGCGACCTATGCGGTCGCCCAGGATGAATTGACGCGTCCCCCCCGGGCGTGAGTTGAGCGCGTCCCGCGATTGCGGGCTCCCGTTTCACTCACAACCGGAATCCCCCTATGTCGATCCTGACACCTCGGTCGCCGCGTGCGGCCGGGCTGGTCGTCGCTGTGCTGCTGGGCCTGGCCCCGGCAATGCAGGCGTCGGCACAAGCCGCCCCTTCCTACGACACCCTGCTTGAACGCCTGGACCAGCTGCCCGGCACCCGTGTGGGTACGGCACTGGCCGAGGCCGCAGACGCGCGCGCCGACCAGGCCCGTGCGCTGCCCAATCCTTCCCTCTCCTACTCCGCCGAAAACGCCTGGGGCACCGGCTCCTATGGCGGCATGGGCAAGGCCGATACCGTGCTCACCCTGTCCCAGCCGCTGGAGGTCTGGGGCCAGCGTGGCGCGCGTGTCCGTGCCGCCCGTGCCGAGGCACAGGCCGCCAACCTGCGTGGTGCCCAAAGCCGCAGCGACGTGGCCAGCCAGCTGGCGGTGGTCTACGCACAGGCGGAAAGTGCACTGCGCCGCTACGCCCTGGCCGAAGAGGCGCTGACCCTCACCCGCGATGACGCCAACGCAGTCAACGCGATGGTCAAGCAGGGCCGCGAACCGCAGCTGCGCGCGGTGCAGGCGCAGAGCGAAGTGGCCAATGCCAGCGCTGCGCTGGATGAGGCGCAGGCGTTCCGCGACGCCGCACTGGCCCGCCTGGCCGGTGCCGCGCTGCTGGATGCGCCAGTGCAGTCGATCGACAACAGCCTGCTCGACCGTGCCCCGCCGCTGCCGCGTGGCGCCACGGACGTGGCGCTGGCGGTGCGCATCGCCGAAGCCGAAGCCGATGCGGCCGGCAAGCTGGTCGACGTGGAGCGCAAGCGCGCCCTGCCCGACCTCAGCGTCACCGCCGCGCAGACCCGCTTCCGCGAAGGCGGCGAGCGTGCCTACAACCTCGGGGTCAGCCTCAGCATCCCGCTGTTCGACCGCAACCGCGGGGGCATCCGCGCCGCCAATGCCGACCAGCGCGCGGCCGAGGCCCGCCTGGACCAGCAGCGCCGCGACAGCGAGGCCGAACGCCTTTCCGCCGTGGCCGGGCTGAAGGCGGCCGGCAGCCGTACCCGTGCCGCCGATGAAAGCGTGGTCGCCGCCGAAGAGGCGTATCGCCTCGCACGCGTCGGCTTCGACGCCGGACGCATCTCGCAGCTGGAACTGCGCAGCACGCGCAGCGCCCTCATCGCCGCCCGCGGCACCGCCGTGGATGCGCGCCTGTCGCGCGTCGGCGCCGAAATCGATCTTGCCCGCCTTGAAGGGCGCGCACCTTTTGTGGAGGCCAAATGACTCTCTCCCGTACTTTCCCGCTGATCGGCGGCGTGCTGCTGACCGTTCTGCTGGCCGGCTGCGCCGGCAATGCGCAGACGCCTGCCAATGAAGACCCGGCTGCGGCCAAGGCCGGCACCGACGATGGCCACGGCCATGCCGCCGACAGCAAGGAGGCCAAGGCGGAAACCGCCAAGGCCCCCGCCGACGCCGATGAAGGCGTGGTGCAGCTGACCCCGGAACAGATCAAGGCGTCCGGTATCGAGGTGGTCGCCATCGGCCGCGGTGGCGGTGGCTCCACGCGCCTGTCCGGCCGGGTCGAGCCGTCGGTGGGCGCACGCGCGTCGGTGGCGTCCACGGTGACCGGTCGCGTCGAGCGCGTACTGGTGGCGCCGGGCACGGCGGTGAAGCAGAACCAGGCGCTGGCCATCGTGGTCAGCGGTGAGGCCGCGGTGTTTCGCGCCAATGCGCTGGCGGCCTCGGCCGAAGCCGAAGCTGCGCGCCTGGCCTATGGCCGCGACAAGGCGCTGGTCGACCAGGGCGTGGTCGCGCGCCAGGAACTGGAGGCCTCGCGCGCCCGCTCGCTGGCGGCACAGGCCCAGGCCGCTGCCGCGCAGGCCCAGGCCGCCGCCAACGGTGCGCCCGATGCCAGTGGCCGCGTGCGCATCACCAGTCCGGTGGCCGGCATCGTCGGCAACGTGCAGGTCACCCCGGGCGGCGTGGTCGCCGCCGGCAGCGCGGTGGCCGATGTCGCCGACCCGGCGATGAACGAACTGGTGTTCACCGCGCCGCCCGCGCTGGCCGCACAGGTCACGCCCGGCATGAAGCTGGAAGTGAGCGTGCCGGGTGGCAGCTTCACCGCCACCGTCACCGGTTCGGCTGCCGATGTGCGCCAGCAGGGCGGCGTCGCGGTGATCCGTGCCACGCCGGTGGATGCTTCGCTGCCGCCGGCCGGTTCGCCGGTATCGGCCGTGGTCGTCACTGAAGGCCAGGACGGCTCGCTCAGCGTGCCGGCCGATGCGGTGCAGAACGTCGATGGCAGCAGTGCGGTGTTCGTTGCCGTCGACGGCGGCTTCAAGGTGCAGCCGGTGCTGGCCGGGCGCCGTGCCGGCGACCGCATCGAAATCCTAGGTGGACTGACCGGCAACGAGCGCATCGTCGGTGCCAACGCCTTCCTGCTCAAGGCCGAACTGGCCAAGGGCGAAGCCGAGCACGGCCACTGAGGAGGCGACCATGTTCAAGCTGATCATTGAAACAGCGGTGCGCCACCGCTGGCTGGTGGTGTTCATGGCGGCGCTGATCGCTGCCGTGGGCCTGTTCCAGCTGGGCAAGCTGCCGATCGACGCGGTGCCGGACATCACCAACCGCCAGGTGCAGATCAACACGGTGGCACCGGCGCTGACCCCGGAACAGATCGAACGGCAGGTGACCTACCCGCTGGAAACCGCGCTGGCCGGCATTCCCGGCCTGACCACCACGCGTTCACTGTCGCGCAATGGCTTCTCGCAGGTCACCGCGATCTTCACCGATGCGACCGACATCTACTTCGCGCGCCAGCAGGTGGCCGAACGCATGCGCGAGGCATCCGAAGACCTGCCCGACGGCGCATCGCCGATGCTGTCGCCGGTCACCACCGGCCTCGGTGAAGTGCTGATGTGGACCGTGGACTTCACCACGTTCGATCCGGCCAAACTGGCCAAGCCCGGTGAAGCCGGCTGGCAGGCCGGGGAGGTCTACCGCACGCCGGAAGGCAACCTGCTGCGTACACCGGAAGAGCGCGCGACCTACCTGCGTACCGTGCAGGACTGGATCATCGCGCCGCAGATGCGTTCCAGCCCGGGGCTGGCCGGCGTCGATACAGTCGGCGGCTATGTAAAGGAATACGGCGTGCATCCGGACAGCGCCAAGCTGGCCGCGCACGGCCTCGGCCTGGCCGATCTGGTCACTGCCCTGCAGCGTTCCAACGTGCAGGCCGGTGCCGGTTTCGTGCAGCGTGCCGGCGAAGGCCTGGTGGTGCGTGCCGATGGCCTGGCACTGACCACCGAGGATCTGGCACAGGCCCCGGTGGCCACCCGCAATGGCGTGGTGGTGCGCGTGGCCGATGTGGCCGAGGTCGAGCTGAGCCGCGCGCCGCGCCTAGGTGCGGCCAGCCGCAACGGCCATGAAGCCGTGCTGGGCACCGCACTGATGATTGCCGGCGGCAACAGCCGCACCGTGGCCCAGGCCGCAGCCGCGCGCCTGGAACAGGTGAACAAGTCGCTGCCGGCCGACATCGTGGCGGCACCGGTGCTGGACCGCAGCGTGCTGGTCAATTCCACCATCAAGACCGTGGCCAAGAACCTCACCGAGGGCGCGCTGCTGGTGGTGGTGGTGCTGTTCCTGCTGCTGGGCAACCTGCGTGCGGCAACGATCACCGCGCTGGTGATTCCGCTGTCGTTCCTGTTCGCAGTGATCGGCATGAACCGCTTCGGCATCAGCGGCAACCTGATGAGCCTGGGTGCGCTGGACTTCGGCATCCTGGTGGACGGTGCGGTGATCGTGGTCGAGTCGACGCTGCTGATGCTGGGCCAGCGCCGCGCCGAACTGGGCCGTGCGTTGACCGCGATGGAGCGCCTGCGCGTGGCCGCCGATTCGGCGATGAAGATGGCGCGCCCTGCGGCCTTCGGGCAGTTGATCATCCTGCTGGTGTTCGCGCCGATCCTCACCCTGGAAGGCGTGGAGGGCAAAACCTTCCACCCGATGGCAGCCACCTTCATGCTGGCCCTGGTCGGTGCTTTCATCTTCTCCTTCACCTTCGTGCCGGCGATGGCCGCGCTGCTGGTGCGCGAGCCCAAGGTGAAGGACGGCGATACACATACTGACGATGGCGAGCACGAAACCAAGCTGATCCGCGTGCTGCGTGCGCGCATCGAGCCGGTGGTGCGCAAAGCCGTGGCGCATCCGCGCACGGTGCTGGCCGGTGCGGTGATGATGGTGGTGGTGGGCATCGGCTCATTCTCGCTGCTGGGCCGCGAGTTCATGCCGACGCTGGACGAAGGCAATGTGGCGATGCAGGCCCTGCGCGTGCCATCGACCTCGCTGGAGCAGTCGCTGGCGATGCAGCTGGCACTGGAAAAGGCGATTGCCAAACAGCCGGAAGTGGAGACCGTGTTCTCGCGCACCGGTACCGCCGAGGCGGCCATCGACCCGATGCCGACCAACATCTCCGACAGCGTGATCGTGCTCAAGCCACGCAAGGACTGGCCGGATCCGAAGCTGGGCAAAGACACGCTGGTGGCACGCTTCGAAAAGCTGGCCGGGCAGCAGCTGGGCAACAGCTTCGAGTTCAGCCAGCCGATCGAGCTGCGCTTCAACGAACTGATTTCCGGCGTGCGTACCGACCTGGCGGTGATGATCTTCGGCGATGACTTCAACCAATTGCAGAAGGTGGCCGACCAGGTGGCACTGAAACTGCGTGCGGTGAACGGCGCGGCCGACGTGCGGGTGGAACAGATCTCTGGCCTGCCCACGCTCAACGTGGCCATCGACCACGTGGCGGCGGCGCAGTACGGGCTGACCGCGGCGGACGTGAGTGATGCGCTGTCCACCGGCATCGGTGGTACCGCGGCCGGCAAGATCTTCGAAGGCGACCGTCGCTTCAACGTGGTGGTACGCCTGGACGATGCCTCGCGCAACGATCCGGACCAGCTGGCCTCGCTGCCGATCGCCACGCCCTCGGGGTTGGTGATTCCGCTGTCGTCGGTGGCGCGCATCACGGTCAGCGAAGGACCGAACCAGATCAGCCGCAACAACGGCAGCCGCCGCGTGGTGGTGCAGGCCAACGTGCGTGGCCGCGATCTGGGCGGCTTCGTCGGCGAGGCACAGGCAGCGGTGGCTGACGTGGCACTGCCGCCGGGCGCCTACCTGACCTGGGGGGGCCAGTTCGAGAACCTGCAGCGCGCCGAGAAGCGGCTGGCAACGGTGGTGCCGGTGGTGTTCCTGCTGATCGGCAGCCTGCTGTTCATGGCCCTGCGCAGCGGCAAGGAAGCCATTCTGGTGTTCAGCTGCGTGCCGTTGGCGCTGGTCGGCGGCATCCTCGCGCTGCTGCTGCGTGGCATGCCGTTCTCGGTGTCGGCGGCGGTCGGCTTCATCGCCGTCTCCGGCGTGGCCACCTTGAACGGTCTGGTGCTGATGCAGGCGATCCGCGAGCGCCTGGATGCCGGCGACCTGCCGCTGCAGGCGGCGATCAACGGTGCATCGAGCCGTATCCGTGCGGTGCTGACCACGGCGCTGGTGGCGATCGTCGGTTTCATTCCGATGGCGATCGCCAGCGGTTCCGGTGCCGAGGTGCAGAAGCCGCTGGCGACGGTGGTGATCGGTGGCCTGATCACCGCCACCGTGCTGACCCTGCTGGTGCTGCCGACTTTCGCTGCGCGGGTGGCCAAGCCGCGGGCGGTGGGGTGAAAGACCACGGGGTCGGATCCTGTGATCCGACCCCGTTTCCCAGTCCGAGGTAGTGCCGGCCGCTGGCCGGCAATGTCGAACGATCGCGGTGCGTGCAGGTTTGCGGCCCGCGGCCCGCCCGACCCCGAACGGTCAGGCCTTCTTGCGTTCGGCGATGTACGCCTGGATCTGCTGTTCCAGCACCGGCAGCGGCACCGAGCCCTGCTTGAGCAGGGTGTCGTGGAAGCCCTTGATGTCGAACTTGTCGCCCAGCTCCTTCTCGGCCTGCGCACGCAGGCGCACGATGGCGATCTCGCCCAGCTTGTAGCTCAGCGCCTGGCCCGGCCAGGAAATGTAGCGGTCCACTTCGGTGGTCACTTCATGCTCGCTCAGCGCGGTGTGGTCGCGCAGGTAGGCCAGCGCCTGCTCACGGGTCCAGCCCTTGCTGTGCACGCCGGTGTCGATCACCAGGCGCGCAGCGCGCCACATTTCGTAGGTCAGGCGGCCGAAATCCTCGTACGGGGTTTCGTAGATGCCCATCTCCACGCCCAGCTTCTCGCAGTACAGCGCCCAGCCTTCACCATAGGCGGAGATGTAGGCGTTGCGGCGGAACTCGGGCAGGTTCTTCTGCTCGGCGGCGATCGCGCCCTGCAGCGCGTGGCCCGGATCGGACTCATGCAGCGTCAGTGCCGGCAGGTTGTACAGCGGGCGCGACGGCAGGTTGTAGGTGTTGAGCCAGTAAGTGCCCATGCCACCGCGGCCGGCGGTCCAGAACGGTGCGATGTCCGGCGGTACCGGCACGATGGTGAAGCGCGCGCGCGGCAGGGTCATGTACTTGCCCAGCTGGCCATCGGCCCGCTTGGAGATCCATGCGGCGCGCGACAGCAGTTCTTCCGGCGTCTTGGCGTAGAACTGCGGATCGGTGCGCAGGAAGGTCAGGAATTCGGCGAAGCTGCCCTTGAACTTCACCTGCTTGATGATGTCGTTCATCTCGCCCTGGATGCGAGCGACTTCGTCCAGGCCGATGCGATGGATCTCGTCCGGCGACAGGTCCAGCGTGGTGTACTCGTGGATCTGCTGCTTGTAGTACGCCTTGCCGCCCGGCATCGCCTCGGCGGCCAGCGTGGTGCGCGCCTGCGGCACGTACTCGTTGACGAAGAAGGTGCGCAGCTGCTGGAACGCCGGCACCACCTTACCGCTGATCGCTTCACGCGCCTGCGCCTGCAGCCTGGCCTGCTCGGCGGCCGGAATGCTGTTGGGCAGCTTCTTGAACGGCGCGTACAGCGGCGACTCGGTGGGATCCATCAGCTCGGCGACGGTGGCGATGGAGACCTCACGGCCATCGAGCACGGCACGCGGCACGCTGAAGCCACGCTTCAGGCCGGCGCGCATGTTCTCGGTCTGCTGGCCGAAGTAGCGCGGCACATCATTCAGGCGGGCGATGTAGTTCTGGTAGTCCTGCACGGTCTTCATCTCGCGCCGGGCCATGAAGGACAGGTTCGACCAGAACGAGGAGTCGGCGTTGAACGGCATCTCGTAGCCGCGCAGGCGCGTCTCTTCGGCCAGGTTGAACACCTGGTCGCGGTAGATCGCGTAGTTGACCTGGTTGTCCGGCGACAGCGTCTTCGGGTCGATCTTCTTCAGCGCGGCGAGGGTCTCGTCCCACACCTTCAGGCGCGCCTGCTGCGCGGCCGGGCCGACGTCGGGCATACGGGTGGCATTGGCCGGGGCGTCCTCGTCCTCACTGGCCTCGCCGCCGCCATCCTGGCGCCACTTCCATTCCTTCTCGTACAGCGCGCGGAAGGCGGCGTCGGCGGGCGATTCGGTGGCCACGCTGGCCGGTGCGGCGGTGGCGGGCGGCGCGGCCAGGGCCACGGCAGGGGCGGACAGGGCGATCAGCAGGGCAACGGCAAGACGGGTTTTCACGAGCACAGGTTCCCGGGAAGGCAGACCCCGATCATGGCACCGCTCACCGTCCGTGGCATGGGACGAAGGTCCTGCCTGCAACGCAGGCAGGACCGGGAACCGGCCGCAGGCCGGGGGCCCAGCGCCGAAGGCGCGTGGTAGAGCCGACTGTTAGTCGGCTGCTCTTCCGCCAGATGTAGCAAACCCACGCTCCGCGCGAAAGTCGACTGACAGTCAACTCTACCCACGGCAGGCAGGGCCGGGAACCGGCCGCCGAACATGCATTAGATCCACGTCATGCATGGATGCGCCGCGGATCCGGACGGGGTGGTCCGGACGGGGTCAGAGCCCTTTCCTGCGGAAAGGGATCCGACCCCGCAGCCTCAGTGGCTGGCCTTGTCCCGCTTCCAGCCCCGGTGCTTGATGTCCAGCTGCAGGCTGTACAGCGCGGTGAACGCCGGGAACAGGTTCTGCAGCACACCCACCGAGTCCTGCTTGGCCGAGAACAGGAAGTAGCTCAGCGTCATCAGGCTGCCGACCACGCTCATGTACCAGAACAAGCGCGGGATGACCGGCTTGCCGGCGCGCTTGGAGGCGATGAACTGGACCAGCCAGCGGCCGCCGAACATCAGCGCGCCGGTGTAGCCGATCAGTTTCCAGCCGGTCACATGCAGGCCGGTCCAGTACAGCCAGGTCAGCGGCTGGTCGAGCCAGTGCAGTTCCAGGCCCATCACCGCTCTTCCACCGCAGTGCGCTTGCTGCGGGTGATCAGCCAGGCCACGCCGCGCAGGTCACGAATGCCGACCAGAGCACGGCCCAGGTTGTTGTACTTGGAGACGCCGGCGGTGCGGTGGCGGTGATTGACCGGCACGCTGGTGGTCTTCCAGCCGGCACGCTGCATCAGCGCCGGCAGGTAGCGGTGCATGTGGTCGAAGTACGGCAGATCGAGGAACGCACTGCGCTCGAACAGCTTGATACCGCAGCCGGTGTCGGGCGTGTCATCGCGCAGCATGCGCGCGCGGATCGCGTTGGCCCAGCGGCTGGCCCAGCGCTTGCTGCCGCTGTCCTGGCGGTTGACGCGCCAGCCAGCAAACAGCTTCACCTGCGCCTCGGCCGCATCGCGCGCGGCGAGCAGCTTGGGGATATCGGCCGGATCGTTCTGGCCATCGCCGTCCAGGGTGGCGATCCACGGCGCCCGCGCATGCTTGACGCCGGTACGCACGGCGGTGCTCTGCCCGCTCTGGTTCACATGGTGCAGCACCCGCAGTTCCGGTGTGGTCGCCTTCAGGCCCTGCAGCACCGCCAGGGTGTCATCGCGCGAGTGATCATCGATGTAGACGATCTCGAACGGCAGCCGGCCGCGCAGCGCAGCGGTGATTTCGGCGACCAGCGGGGCGACATTGTCGCGCTCGTTGAACACCGGGACGACAACGGAAAGCTCGGGTTGGCTCATAAGGCACTCGGCCAAGGGGGGACAAAGACCGCGCATTCTCCGAAACCGAGGTTATCCGAAGATGAATCCGGCCGCGTGAGGATTGCGGCTCAGGCGCGGTCGCCAAAATACTCGCGGCACCACTGCACGACGGGGGGCAATCCCTCTTCGATCGGGGTCACCGCGTCGAAGCCGAATGCGTCATGGGCACGCCGGGTATCGGCCATCGTGCGCACCATGTCGCCTGGCTGCATGGGCTTGTAGACCTTCTGCGCGGGGCGGCCTGCGGCCTGCTCGATCACGCTGATGAAGCGCTCCAGCTCGACCGGCGTATGGTTGCCGAGGTTGAACACCCGGTGCGGCACCGGACCATCGGCCGGATGCGCGAGGGCGCCGAGGATACCGGCCACGATGTCGGAAACATGTGTGAAATCGCGCTGCATGCGGCCTTCGTTGAACACGTCGATCGACCGCCCGGCCAGCACTGCGCGCGAGAACAGCAGCGGTGCCATGTCCGGCCGGCCCCACGGGCCATACACGGTGAAGAAGCGCAGGCCAGTGGCATGCAGGCCGTACAACTGCGCGTAGGTGTAGGCCATCAGCTCGTTGGCGGCCTTGGTCGCCGCGTACAGCGAGCGCGGCTGGTCCACGCGCTGGTCCTCGGAGAACGGCGGTGTGGCCGAATCACCGTAGACCGAGCTGCTCGACGCATACACCAGGTGCTGCACGCCACGGTGGCGACACAGTTCGAGCATGTTGACGAAGCCGACCAGATTGCTGTCGACGTAGGCGTGCGGATTTTCCAGCGAATAGCGCACACCGGCCTGCGCGGCCAGGTGGATCACCGCGGTCGGCTGCACTTCATCGAACAGCGCGGCAAGGCCCTCGCGGTCGGTCAGGTCCAGTGCGCGCAGGTCCAGGGTCGGGCACAGTGCGGCCACGCGGTCGCGCTTGATCTGCGGGTCGTAGTAGTCGTTGAAGTTGTCCAGGCCGACCACGGGCTGGCCGGCCTCCAGCAGCGCGCGCGCGGTGTAGGCACCGATGAAGCCGGCAGCGCCGGTGAGCAGGATGGTCATGGCAGTTGCCTGGAAATCAATGAGTACAGGTGCAGAGGATACGCTGCGGGCTCAGAACAGCCCAAAACGCTTCCTGGCCACATTGGTGCGGCCGGGTTCGATCACATCGTTGATCTGCTTCGCATCGAAGCGGTCGAGCAGGACGTCGTCGCCCTTCTTCAGCTTCAGGTCCATCTCTTCCGGATACAGCGGAACCAGGCTCATGAAGCTGATGATCTTGCCGTCGTCCAGTTCCAGCGTGGCGAAGTCCTCCGGGGTAGTCACCGGGGGCAGCACGATGGCGCCGTCGAAGCCCACGCCGGGCGCATAGGGCTCGCTAGGATGGCCGTTGGGAATGGTGTGGCCGAAGCCCAACCAGGTGTCGTACTCGTGCGGCAGCCGCGCCATGCCCTTCAGCAGGCGCACCGGCCAGTAGTTGCGTTCGTCCTCGAAGGCGTCCTGCGTGATCGGCCAGTCGGCCGGCAGGGTCACCATCAGCTCCATGTAGCGTGGCACGTCCGCATCCGCCTCGGCGGGCACGGTCATCGGCAGGTCGCTCATGCCGGAGGTGACCAGACGCAGGTAGGGGCAGCGGTCATTGGCCGGCACCACGTGCACGTCGATGTGCACCAGGTCGGAAATGAGTTCGTGCAGGACCGTGGCGATCGGTCCGAGATGGCGCGCGATGTGGTCGCTGATCGCCTCGATATGCTGTTCTTCGCCGATGGCGAGCACGAAGTCCTTTTCTCGCCGGTGCCTCAGTATCCGGGTACCGTCCGGGCTGACGTCCTCGTATTCGTTGCTCATGTCCTGCTCCCTGGATGAGGCCACGGACCGGAGAGCAGTGCATCCCCCGGCACGCGCGGCGGTGCGTTCCCTGTCATCGGCAGGACGCGGCGGGAACAGGCCGCGCCCCCTGTCACTGCGCCGGGCTCAGCCCTGGCGCGTGCGCAGCTTTTCCAGCACGCCGTCCAGGGTGTCCAGGTCGGTGTAATGGATGATCAGCTTGCCCTTGCCACCGCGGCCGTGGCTGATCGCCACCTTGGCCCCCAGCGCTTCGGACAGCTCGGTTTCCAGCGAGGCGATATCGGCCTGCTGCACCTTCGGCGTCGCCACCGGGCGGTTGCTCGGCACCTTGCCGGCGGCGAAGGCCTGCGCACGGCGCTCGACCTCGCGCACCGACCAGCCTTCATCGGCCGCTTCCTGCGCCAGCTTGCCGGCCAGCTCGGGAGCCAGGGTCAGCAGCGCGCGGGCGTGGCCCATTTCCAGGCGGCGGGTTTCCAGCAGCAGACGGATCGCCACCGGCAGCTCCAGCAGGCGCAGCAGGTTGGACACCGCCGCGCGCGAGCGGCCGACGGCCTCGGCGGCCTCGGCATGGGTCAGGGTGAACTCGCTGATCAGGCGCTGCAGCGCCTCGGCTTCTTCCAGCGGGTTGAGGTCTTCGCGCTGGATGTTCTCGATCAGCGCCATCGCGATGACGGTGCGGTCTTCCAGCTCGCGCACCACCACCGGCACTTCGTCCAGGCCGGCCAGCTGCGAGGCGCGCCAGCGGCGTTCACCGGCGACGATTTCGTAGTTGCCTGCCGGCAGCTGGCGCACCAGAATCGGCTGGATCACGCCCTGCGACTTGATCGAGTCGGCCAGCTCGGAGAGCTTGCCCTCGTCCATCTCGCGGCGCGGCTGGTACTTGCCCGGCTGCAGCTGGCCCACGGCCAGCTTGCGCAGCACTTCACCCGGCAGCGGCTCGATCACCGCGGTGGTGGCCTGCACCTGGCTGACCGCCCCCTTGGGACCCAGCAGCGCATCCAGGCCACGGCCGAGGCCTCGCTTCTTGGCTGCCGGCTTGCTGCTGGTCATCAGACGGTCTCCACGGCCTTGGCGGCCTTGTTGCGTTCGTTGTTGCGGCGGATGATCTCGCCGGCCAGGCCCAGGTAGGCCACGCCACCGCGCGAGGCGCGGTCGTAGCCGACGATGCTCTGGCCATGGCTGGGCGCCTCGGCCAGGCGCACGTTGCGCGGCACGATGGTGCGGAACACGCGGTCGCCGAAGTGCTCGGTGAGCTCGGCCGAGACCGCATTGGCCAGGTTGTTGCGCACATCGAACATGGTGCGCAGCACGCCTTCGATCTCCAGCGCTGGGTTGAGGTTGGCACGCAGCGCCTCGATGGTTTCCACCAGCGCGCTCAGGCCTTCCAGCGCGTAGTACTCGCACTGCATCGGCACGATCACCGAGTCGGCGGCGGCCAGCGCGTTGAGCGTCAGCAGCGACAGCGCCGGCGGGCAGTCAATCAGGATGTAGTCGTACTCGTCGCGGATCGGCGCCAGCGCGCGCTTCAGCCGCTGCTCGCGCTCGCTCTGCGCCATCAGCTGGATCTCGGCGGCGGTCAGGTCGATGTTGCCGGGCAGCAGGTCGTAGCCTTCGGCAGTCTGCACGCGCACATCGGCGGCGCTGGACTCGCCCAGCAGCAGATCGTAGGTGGAGGAGACCAGCTCGCGCTTGTCCACGCCGCTGCCCATGGTCGCGTTGCCCTGCGAATCCAGGTCGACCAAGAGCACGCGCTTGGGTGCGTTGGCCAGGGAAGCGGCCAGGTTGACGGCGGTCGTGGTCTTGCCGACGCCACCCTTCTGGTTGGCGATGGCGATGATGCGGGCCATGCGGGTGTGCCTCGTCGACGTGTGCTGGGACCGGTCATTATGCGTACAACCGGCCCCTTGCGGAAATCGTGGATCGCCAACCTCTTGTTCCACAAGGGGCTGGCGACGGGAATCAGGGGCCTGTAACAGTGACCAGGTGGCGTTCGCCGGCCAGGCCGGGCACGCTCAGCGGGGTCACCTCGCGCACCTGCCAGCCAGCCGGCAGCTCCGCGATCTCTTCATGCGGGTAGACGCCCTTCATGGCCAGCAGCACGCCGCCGGGGCGCAGCAGGTGGCCACCGACGCGGACGATGCCGGCCAGGGTGTCCATCGCGCGCGCGGTCAGCTGGTCGTAGCGGCCGGCCTCGTCCAGCGCCTCGGCGCGCGATTCGGCCACGCGGGCGTTGCCCAGGCCGAGCTGGCGCACGGCTTCGCGCATGAAGCGCGCCTTCTTGCCGTTGCTTTCCACCAGGGTGACCTGCAGGCCCGGGCAGGCGATCGCCAGCGGGATGCCGGGCAACCCGGGGCCGGTGCCGAGGTCGGCCAAGCTGCCATCGGCCACGAACGGCTGCATCGCCAGCGAGTCGAGCAGGTGGCGGGTGACCATCTCCTGCGGTTCGCGGATGGCGGTGAGGTTGTAGGTGCCGTTCCAGCGGTGCAGCAGGGCCAGGTAGCGCAGCAGCGGCGGCGCCAGCGCGGCGTCCAGGCCCATGCTGGCCAGGCCCTGTTCCAGCGTGGCAGACACGCTGGCGGGAAGTGGGTGTTCGCTCATGCCGCCATTATCGCCGGTTTTGCGCGCTGATTCCCCGATTCAGAGCGGATACCAGGCCAATGCCGCACGGAACTGGCCGGTGGCCTGCCATTCGTGCAGGTGCCAGCGCGCGGCCTCGCCCAGTTCCGGGTCGCACCAGCGCAGGTGCAGGGCGCCATCGGCCCCCGGCGCCAGCTGCAGGCGGTGCAGGCCGAACGAGATGCCCTGCCCGTGCGCCTTCAGCATCGCTTCCTTGGCGCACCACACGCGGAAGAACCAGTGCTCGCGCCCGGCCTCGTCCAGGCTTTCCAGCCAGGCCACTTCCTCGGGGTGGAAGAAACGCTGCACGATCTCCAGCAGACGGGCCCGCGGCCGCAGCAGCTCCAGGTCCACGCCCAGCCGCACGCCTTCGCCCAGCGCCACCAGCAGCACCTCGCCGCTGTGGCTCCAGCCGGTGCCGTAGTGGGCCAGCGCACCGCTCAGCTCCGGCCGGCCCTTGTCATCACGGACCAGTGGCAGCGTCTCCGGGTCGGCGCCCAGCGCCTGCGCCAGCACCTGCCGCGCCTGCGGTTCGCCACGCTGGCCCGGCACGTGCGGGCGCCGCCAGACCGTCACCGGACCGAAGCGCCACGGGCCATCGAGGGTGGCTGGCAGGCTCATCCGCACGCGCCCATCACGTAATTCCACGACGGGTTCACGGCCGTGCGCGTCAACTGGTCACAGTTCCCCACCGGAGGTTCGATCATGGGCATCATCATCTGGCTGATCGTCGGCGGCATCGTAGGCTGGCTGGCCAGCATAATCATGAAGCGCGATGCCCAGCAGGGCATCATCCTCAACATCGTGGTCGGCATCGTCGGCGCGCTGATTTCCGGCTGGCTGTTCGGCGGCGGCATCAACGAAGCGATCACCATCCGCACCTTCCTGTTCTCGCTGATCGGTGCGGTGATCCTGCTGGCGATCGTCAACCTGTTCACCCGCAAGAGCATACGCTGACGCGGCAGTCGTGCCGGCCGCTGGCCGGCAGACGCATCACAACGGGCCCGGCAATCGTCGGGCCCCGTTCGTTCAACCGATCTGCACCCACGCCGGCGCATGGTCGCTCGGGCGTTCCCAGGTGCGCGGCTCGCGGTCGATGCCCGAGGCCACCGCACTGCCCTTCAGCGCATCGGAGACCAGGGTCAGGTCGATGCGCAGGCCCAGGTTGCGGCGGAAGCCGGCCGCACGGTAATCCCACCAGCTGAAGGTGCCCGCCTCGTCGTTGTGCAGGCGGAAGCCATCGTGCAGGCCCAGTTGCAGCAACTTGTTGAGCGCGCCGCGCTCGGCGGTGGAGGTGAGGATATGGTTTTCGTTCCACACCTCCGGGTCGTGCACGTCGCGCGCGTCCGGGGCGATGTTGAAATCGCCCATCACGATCAGCTTCGGGTGCCGCTGCAGTTCTTCGGCGATCCAGGCATGCACCGCCTCCAGCCAGCGCAGCTTGTATTCGTACTTGTCGGTGCCGATGTCCTGGCCGTTGACCACGTACAGGTTGATCACCCGCAGGTCGCCGAAGGTACCGGCGATGACGCGCTTCTGCTCGTCCTCGAAACCGGGAATGCCGATCTGCACGTCCTGCGCCGGCTCACGCGACAGCAGGGCCACGCCGTTGTAGGTCTTCTGGCCGGCGAACACGCTGCGGTAGCCCGCAGCGATCAGCGCAGAATCGGGGAACTTGTGGTCCTCCAGCTTGGTTTCCTGGATACCGACGATGTCCGGGCCGAACTCCTTGAGCCACTGCTCCAGGTGCGGCAGGCGGACATTGAGCGAATTGACGTTCCACGAGGCGATCTTCATGCGGGCATTCTACCCGGGTAGACCTTGCTGGGCGCTCATGTACCCCGGTAGACGCCAACCTTGGTTGGCGCTGGGGCCCCCGCGTGCCAACCAAGGTTGGCACCTACCCGAGCAGATCCCGTCAGTAGAGCCACGCCATGCGTGGCTTCACCGCAGCAGCAGCTTCAACAACCCCGCAATCTTCGAATACGGCGGCCGCAGCCGGTCGCTGGCGGCCCAGCGCGACTGCCACAGCACCGGCAGCCGCTTGCTCATCGCATCGAACCCGGCCCGGCCGTGGTACGCGCCCATGCCGCTGGCGCCCACGCCGCCGAACGGCAGCCCGTCGGCAGCGAAGTGCAGCAGCGTGTCGTTGACCGTCACCCCACCGGCCACCACCTGGCCGAGGATGCGCTCGACCGTGGCCCGGTCATGGCTGAAGGGATACAGCGCCAGCGGCCGGTCGCGGGACAGTACGTCGGCCAGCGCAGCATCCAGATCCGGGTAAGCCCGCACCGGCAGGATCGGCCCGAAGATCTCCTCGCGCATCAGGTCCAGGTCGTCCGGCGGGTCCAGCACCACGGTCGGCACCAGCAGGCGCTCGCGGTCGGCGCGCGCCTCATCCACCTGCGCCAACGGAATCACCGGCACGCCACGTTCGCGCGCCTGCGCCAGATAGCCCTGCAGGCGCCGGTACTGGCCTTCGTTGATGATGCGCGTGTAATCGTCGGCATCGCTGAAGTCGCCGTAGCGCTCGCGTACCTGCTGCTGCAGGGCCTGCACGAACTCACGCTGGCGCGCGGTGTCGATCAGCACGTAATCCGGCGCGATGCAGGTCTGGCCCGCGTTGAACCACTTGCCGGTGGCCAGCCGCGTTGCGGCTTTGTCCAGTGGGAAATCGTGGCAGACGATGGCCGGCGACTTGCCGCCCAGCTCCAGCGTGACCGGCACCAGATGCTCGGCGGCGGCAGCCATCACCTTGCGGCCAACAGCCGTCGAGCCGGTGAACAGCAGATGGTCCAGCGGCAGCGAGGACACCGCCGCCGCCACATCCGCCCCACCCTGCACCACCGCCACCCGATCGGGCGGGAACACGCTGGCCAGGAGATCGGCCAGGAACGCGCTGGTGCACGGCGTGTGTTCGGAGGGCTTGAGCAACACGTGATTGCCGGCGGCAATGGCGGTGGCCAGCGGCACCAATGCCAGCGTGACCGGGTAGTTCCAGGGCGAGATCACCCCGACCACGCCCAACGGCGTCGGCCGCAGCTGCGCGCGCGCCGGCCACAATCGCCAACCGGCGCCCACCCGCTGCGGCTTCGACCAGCGGCGCAGGTGGCGGCGCAGGTGGTCGATGGCCGACAGCACGCTCATGCCATCGGCCAGCTTCGATTCGACGTGGGCGCGATGGCCGAAGTCCTCGGCGATGGCCTGGGCCATTTCGTCCAGACGCGGCTTCAACGCCTCGCGCAGGCGGCGCAGGTCGGCTTCGCGCTGGTCGAGCGAAGGGCGCTGCGACCGCCAGGCACTGCGCAGGGTGTGCAGGATGGCGGGCAGGTCGGTCGGCGTGGTGGTGGTCATGGGCCGATTGTAGAGTCGAGCCGTGCTCGACTCGCATGCCAACCTTCACGCCTTCGCACGGGGTCTCATTCGGGAACCTCGCCACCAACGTGCATGCGCTCACCCTCGCATGCAATCCCGTCCCTCACTACGCCTTCTGCTGCTCGGTACGCTCTGCCGGGCATGACGGCGGTTCTGGCAACTCAAGCGGAATCTTGATCGGATACTCAGGGCTGCCGTAGGCGTAACAGGAGGTGGTGACCTGAATCTCATCGCAGGGCAGGAAATGCACGGTGATGCCGCAGACTTTCTGGTTGGTGTAATCCGGGACGGGGACGACTTTGCTGTGCCTGCGCTTTTGTGCCTCGATTTGTTGCAGCCAAGCGTCGTACTTCGCCTCATCTGCAAACCCAGGGAATCCCGCTGTACTCCCTGTCCCGGTTTCCCAATCGACCCGTACCATCATCCCTGGCCGCCACTGATCTGGAGTCATGTAACAGCATCCTCCTCCGCCACCTTGATATGGACCAATAACGTCAATCGCCGAACGGCCATCGACACTGAATCGGTTGATCGCCCAGTGAGTGTGGTTGACGCCATAGATCGCACTGGCATCCACAGCGTCAGCAGATAAGAGCAGAGGTGGGCCAGCAAGAAATGCCAGTGCCACGCGCTTCAAAACAAACATCACTGAAACTCCAGAATGTATAGCCCTCGTACTTTGTCCGAGGGAACGAATGCGCTACTCAGCTGCAAACTTGCGCCTCCAGTCACGCAGCATCTCGACCTCCCGCGTGATCAGCGCCGATTCTGGTACGGGCGCGTCGGAGAACTGTTCGCCCGACATTGGAATCCTCCTCAGGGCGACATTCCGATCACCTACGAAGAAGTGGGGCATAAAGCAGTAAGGCTCATCGCCCGATTCCGTGGGCTGCTTCACCAACGTCGCAAACACGGCATTCGTCGGCATGCTCGGTTTGGCGCCTGAACACCACGGATGCGACGAGACGATGTCCTGAATCCGCACGCACGCCCGACGGAACTCCGTGGGACTGGAGACCTTTCCGAGAGAGACGCGATGTACCCGATAGGTGTCGTCTTCCGGTTGTGCCTCGACAAGCCATCCTGAGTTGTCATGCGATGTGCAACCGCAATCGCAGGTCACCAATGTTGCGTTTGGTACGGCGTTGTTCCAGGACAGCCAGACCTTCTCTGTCTTGCATAGTTGTTTGATCACGGGCGATCTTTCCTCGACTCGCAGGCTTCCCTGCGGTGCCGCACCGTCGGCAGCTACATGCGTTTCTGCGTCGGGCGATGACGCTGAGACAGTGATGATCGCTGCCAGAAGTACGCTGCGCATGCCCCGATCCGATTCGATGAATCACCCATGCTATGGGACGCACTGGCGTACAAAGGGAATTCGGGCCATTTGCGTCATAAGTTGGCAGTTCTTGCTAGAAGCCCCAGTGTTCCGTGTGGCTGGATACGTCACCTCGCACCGGTACGATTGAGTACTGGGCTGATATGTAGATTCGTACTTGTTTCATTGCTTCACGACGTCAGCGTGCTGAAGGTGGTGTCCCACCTCCAATAGCATGCGTAGATGCGACGCGTATTTGCATTTCTGACCGGATGTCTTCTCATGCCCGGAGTTTCCGATGCCAGCGAGCAGTCCATTGATGTCGCGGCAATCGACCTGAACGCCGAGCACGAACACATCCCATTGCTGGGCGACACCCTGGCCGCCGTCGTCGGCGAGCTCGAGGGCGATGCCACACTCGGTGGCAGTAGTGGCAGGTTGCTCGAGGCGCTTGCAGAGAGGCTCGAGCGTACGACCTGCCGTGTACAGACTCCCGTCAATGACAGCTCACGGTCGTCCGGCGTGATCTGCAGCGGACCCGATGTAGACAGCGTCTTCCCGTACTACACAGCATTGCGGCAGGCGAAGACACCTGCAGAGCACGATAGTCGGGGCCGTCGCTTTCTGGAAGCCTATGCCACCTTGCTCAGGGATGCACCGGATGTCGCTCTCACGCGACCGAGCGAAGACGAGGCTGCAGATGGGTTGTTACATGTGCTCTTTCCGTTCGCGGCCTGGGACGAGAAGCTGAACATTCCACGCCATGACGTGCACTTCCCATTTGTTCCTGTGTGCAACCTCGTTGTCGCCCGCGCTGCGCGTTGCCCGGGAGCCGACCAGTTGCGCAGGCAGATCCGCCAGGCAGGCGATGAGAGCGCGCAGCGTCGGTTCTGCATCGAAGCGTTTTCAAGGCGGCAGTTTGAGCAGAGCGATGGATGCCCGGAGTAGCACGTCCTGCGACCGGGGTCGGAGCCCATTCGCGCGCGAAAGGGATCCGACCCCAGTCGCCACCCCACAAACAAAAAGGCCGCGGTTTGCACCGCGGCCCCTGAAACCCGGTGGGTGCCGACCGTTGGTCGGCACGCCGTTTACTTGGTGATATCCACGTCCTTGGTCTCGCGCAGGAACAGGCCACCGATCACCACCGACATCAGCGCGATGATGATGGGGTACCACAGGCCGTAGTACAGGTTGCCGGTACCGGCCACCAGCGCGAACGAGATCGCCGGCAGGAAGCCACCGAACCAGCCGTTGCCGATGTGGTACGGCAGCGACATCGAGGTGTAGCGGATGCGGGTCGGGAACAATTCGACCAGGTAAGCGGCGATCGGGCCGTAGACCATGGTCACGTACAGCACCAGCAGCCACAACATGAAGATGGTGCCGGCGATGTTGATGCGGGCGCCATCGGCCTTGGCCGGATAACCGGCGGTGGTCAGGGCGGTCTTCAGTTCCGCACCGAACGCATCGGCCTTGGCCTTGCCGTCTTCCTTGGTCAGGCCGGCGGCCTCATACGAGGTGACGCTGGCGCTGCCCACGTTCACCATCGCCAGCGAACCGGCGGCGGCGGGCTGCACGTCGTACGGCACACCGGCCTTGGTCAGCGCGGCGGTGGCCACGTCGCAGGAGCTGGTGAACTTGCGCAGGCCGACCGGATCGAACTGGAACGAGCAGGTGGCCGGATCGGCCACGACCAGGGCCGGCGAGCTGCTGCGGGCTTCTTCGATGGCCGGGTTGGCGAAGTGGGTCAGGCCCTTGAAGATCGGGATGTAGGTGACGGCCGCCAGCAGGCAGCCGGCCAGGATGATCTTCTTGCGGCCGATGCGGTCGGACAGCCAGCCGAAGAAGATGAAGAACGGGACGCCCAGTGCCAGCGCGGCGGCGATCAGCAGGTAGGAGGTGGTGGCATCGACCTTCAGCATGCTGCTGAGGAAGAACAGCGCGTAGAACTGGCCGCCGTACCAGACCACGGCCTGGCCGGCTGCGGCACCCAGCAGAACCAGCAGCATCAGCTTCAGGTTGCCGCCCTTCAGGCTGTCACGGAACGGAGTCTTGGAACCCTTGCCCTCGGACTTCATCTGCTGGAACAGCGGCGATTCGCTCAGCTGCAGACGGATCCACACCGACACGCCCAGCAGCAGGATCGAGACCAGGAACGGAATGCGCCAGCCCCAGGCTTCGAAGGCTTCGTTGCCGAGGAAGTAGCGGCAGGCCAGGATGATCAGCAGCGACATGAACAGGCCGAGCGTGGCGGTGCACTGGATGAAGCTGGTGTACAGACCGCGCTTGTCGTCCGGCGCATGCTCGGCCACGTAGGTGGCGGCACCGCCGTACTCGCCGCCCATCGCCAGGCCCTGGGCCAGGCGCAGGATGATCAGGATCACCGGTGCGGCGAAGCCGATCGAGGCGTAGTTGGGCAGCACGCCGACCAGGAAGGTCGAGATGCCCATGATCAGGATGGTGACCAGGAAGGTGTACTTGCGGCCGATGCGGTCGCCGAGGCTGCCGAAGAAGGCCGCACCGAACGGACGCACGAAGAAGCCGGCGGCAAACGCCAGCAGGGCGAAGATCATGCCCGTGGTCTCATTGACGCCACTGAAGAACTGCTTGGCAATGATGGCGGCGAGCGAGCCGTACAGGAAGAAGTCATACCACTCGAAGACCGTGCCGAGGCTCGAGGCGAAGATGACTTTCTTGTGGCCCTTGGTCAGGGTGCCCGCCGCATTGTGCGGGCTTGATGCAGTGCTGGACATGGGACGTTTTCCCTCTGTAGATGCCGACCTGGATCGGTGGGTGCCGACCGTTGGTCGGCACACAATTCGGTAGGTGCCGACCGTGACCGGCACTCAATCTCGGTAGGTGCCGGCCGCTGGCCGGCACGCTCTTAGAAGCTGTACTTCGTGGTGAACTGCAACCGGGTGATGTCACCCTTGTTGCCGTTCTCCACTTCGCGACGGCCGTACATCAGCTCGGCACCGATATCGACCTTGGGCAGCGGCGAATAGAAGATGTTGCCGCGGATGCTCTGCACGCTCTTGGTCACCAGCGGGCCGAGGATGCTGTCGTTGTCGTAGTCGCTGCGCGCGTAGATCAGGTTGGTGCGCAGCTTCGGCGAGAACGCATGCCGCCAGCCCACGTAGCCGGCAAGCACGCCGGTCGGGTTGAGCTCGTCGCGGGCCACGTCGTAGGCGCTGTCGGCGGTGATGCCCAGGCCGATGTAGCGGGCGATGCCTTCGCCGCCGGTCAGCTGGTAGTGCAGCGAATCGCTGTCACCCATCACCCACTTGCCGCCCAGGGTCAGGCCGCCGGCCACCTTGTCGGCCTTGGCACCGGTGGCCTGGTTGTCGACCTTCAGCTGACGGACGATGCCGCCGACACCGAAGGTGCCCCAGTCGCCCTTCCAGCCATAGCGCATGGTCAGATCAGGCAGGCTGCCACGGTCGGAGTTGGCGCTGGTGTTGGTCCAGGCGCCGGTGACCGGGTTGCGGGTACCGGTGAGGGTGGTGGTTTCCGGGTTTTCCAGCGCGACGCTGAAGCCGCCCTGGGTGTAGCGCACCTGCGCCTGGCGCACGAAGATCACGCCGTCGGTGGGACCGACGAAGTCGACCGCTTCCGGCAGTGCGGCCGCGTCCATGAAGTTGGACCAGGTCTGGCCCGCCATCCAGTTGTTCCAGTACATGTAGGCGTGGCGCAGGGTCACACCGTAGGTATTGGTCGCGGTCTGGTTGCCCAGCGAATTGCCGAAGAAGTCCATCTCGAAGAACGCACCGGCCTTGTTGCCCGATTCGCTCACGTTGTCGATGCCCAGGTTGAAGCGCGAGAACTTGGCGTGGGCGTTGAAGTCGGTGCCCGAACGCTTGCCGCTGCCGCCGGCGCCTTCCACCGGGGTCTGGCCCGGCAGGTACAGCGAGCGGCCGGTGGCGTCGTCGGCCAGCTGGCCATCGCTGGTCTGGGTGGCCAGGAAATCGGCCTTGATGAAGCCGCCGATCTTGACCGTGGTACCCGGCGCCGCGCCCGGGGTGATGGTGGTGACCTGGATCGGCTGCTTGCCAGCCGGCACCTGTGCGACCGGCTTCTGCTCGGCCTGCACCGTGCGGACTTCGGTCACCGCCTGCTGGGTCTGGCTGATCTGGGTCTGTTGTTGTTGCTGCGAAGACAGCAGCAGCTGGACCTGGCGTTCCAGTTCGGCAACGCGTGCTTCCAGTGCCTTCTCTTTGGCGGTCTCTGCGAACGCCATGCCCGGTGCGACCAGGGCGACCAACAGGCAGGCCGCCAAAGGTTTGCGCACGGCTTTCAACGTACGGTGGCTCATGTTGCCCTCTCTCCCAAGTGGCAAGGTGATGCCGCGCGTGGGGCACGGTCGAGCCGAGACTGCGGGGCGTTCACGCACAGCGGCTATTCGCCATTGGTCGAACCCGGCCCTGCTGGGCGCTCACTTTCGACCATGGTCTAACCAGAGTGGTGACGCGGCCGGGGGTGGATGGGGCAAACTGAGGGGGATCGGTCGCCGCAATGCTGCGACCGCACACACAAAGTCAACGTGCAAGTGAGGGTGCCATGGCTGATATCTACCCCGTCGATCCGCAGTTCGCCGCCAAGGCACGCATCGACAAGACGTCGTACGAACAGCAGTACCAGGCTTCGGTGACCGACCCGGATGGTTTCTGGGGCAAGGCCGCCGAGCGCCTGCAATGGATGCGCAAGCCGACGAAGACCAAGAACGTCAGCTACGACCTGTCCGACTTCCACATCAAGTGGTTCGAGGATGGCGAGCTCAATGCCAGCGTGAACTGCCTGGACCGCCAGCTGGACACGCGGGGCGACAAGACCGCCCTGCTGTTCGAACCGGATGGCCCGGATGCACCGGCCCAGCACGTGACCTATCGCGAGCTGTACGAGCGCACCTGCCGCCTCGGCAACGCGCTGCGCAACCTCGGCGTCAAGAAGGGCGACCGCGTCACCATTTACCTGCCGATGATCGTCGACGCCGCCGTGGCCATGCTGGCCTGCGCGCGCATCGGTGCGATCCACTCGGTGGTGTTCGGTGGCTTCGCGCCGAACTCGATCGCCGACCGCGTCAGCGACTGCCAGAGCAAGCTGATCATCACCGCCGACGAAGGCCTGCGCGGCGGCCGGAAAATTCCGCTGAAGGCCAACGTCGATGCCGCGCTGAAGCTGCCGGGCACGAACACGGTTGAAACCGTGCTGGTAGTGCGCCACACCGGTGGCGCGGTGGACATGCAGGCCCCGCGCGACCGCTGGTTCCACGATGTGGTGGACAGCCAGCCAGCCAGCTGCGAACCCGAGCGCATGAACGCGGAAGACCCGCTGTTCATCCTCTACACCTCCGGTTCCACCGGCAAGCCGAAGGGCGTGCTGCACACCACCGGCGGCTACCTGCTGTACGCGGCCTACACCCATGAAGCGGTGTTCGACTTGCGCGAGGATGACATCTACTGGTGCACCGCCGACGTCGGCTGGGTCACCGGCCACAGCTACATCGTGTACGGTCCGCTGGCCAACGGCGCGACCTCGCTGATGTTCGAAGGCGTGCCGAACTACCCGGACACCTCGCGCTTCTGGAACGTCATCGACAAGCACAAGGTGACCATCTTCTACACCGCCCCGACCGCCATCCGTGCACTGATGCGCGAAGGCGAGGAGCCGGTGAAGAAGACTTCGCGTGCCTCGCTGCGCCTGCTTGGCAGCGTCGGCGAGCCGATCAACCCGGAAGCCTGGCGCTGGTACTACGAAGTGGTCGGCGACAGCCGCTGCCCGATCGTCGATACCTGGTGGCAGACCGAAACCGGCGGCATCCTGATCTCGCCGCTGGCCGGTGCGATGGACCTCAAGCCGGGTTCGGCCACCCTGCCCTTCTTCGGCGTGCAGCCGGCGCTGGTCAATGCCGATGGCGAGATCCAGGACGGCCCGACCGAAGGCAACCTGATCATCCGCGATTCCTGGCCGGGCCAGATGCGCACGGTGTACGGCGACCACCAGCGTTTCATCGATACGTATTTCCGCACCTACCCGGGCAGCTATTTCACCGGCGACGGTTGCCGCCGCGACGAAGACGGCTACTACTGGATCACCGGCCGCGTCGACGATGTGATCAACGTGTCCGGCCACCGCATCGGCACCGCCGAAGTGGAAAGCGCGCTGGTCTCGCACCCGAAGGTGGCCGAAGCGGCCGTGGTCGGCTTCCCGCACGACGTGAAGGGCCAGGGCATCTACGCCTACGTCACTCTGGTGGCCGAAGAAGCACCGAGCGACGAACTGCAGAAGGAACTGGTCGCCTGGGTGCGCAAGGAGATCGGCCCGATCGCCACGCCGGACCACCTGCAGTGGGCACCGGGCCTGCCGAAGACCCGCTCGGGCAAGATCATGCGCCGCATCCTGCGTAAGATCGCCGAGAACGCACCGGACCAGCTCGGCGACACCTCGACCCTGGCCGATCCGTCGGTGGTGGCGTCGCTGGTGGACGAGCGCAAGGTGCGCTGATGGCGTGACTGCAGGCGCAGGACGCGCCAGGGACGTGGCCGGGAGGAGGGACCCGGCCGCGTCCGACCCGTCCTGCACCTGCCATCACGTCGCTCTTTTTCCTGATCGATAAGCTCGACCCATGACCACCCTCCTGATTGCCGATGACCACCCGCTGTTCCGCGAAGCCCTGCGTGGGGCGGTGCAGCGGGTCATCCCCGGCGTGCAGCTGTTCGAGGCCGACAGCGTGGAAGCGCTGTATGCGCTGGCCGACCAGCACAACGACGCCGACCTGGTCCTGATGGACCTCAACATGCCCGGTGCGCAGGGTTTCAACGCCCTGGTGCACATGCGCTCACTGCACCCGCACCTGCCGGTGGTGGTGGTATCCGCGCGCGAAGAAGCCACGGTGATGCGCCGCGCGCTCGACCACGGCGCGCTCGGCTTCATTCCGAAGTCTGCGGATTCGGACACCATCGGCCACGCGCTGGGCACCATCCTCGATGGCGAGACCTGGGCGCCGCCGGAAGCGCACAACGTGCCGCCCACCGGCAGCGAAGAACGCGAAGTCGGCCAGCGCCTGCGCGAGCTGACCCCGCAGCAGTTCCGCGTCTTGCAGATGCTCGGTGCTGGGCGCTTGAACAAGCAGATCGCCTACGACCTCAACGTCTCCGAAGCGACGATCAAGGCCCACGTCACCGCGATCCTGCGCAAGCTGGGCGTGACCAACCGCACCCAGGCCGTGCTGATGGCCGGCAAGCTGGCCATCGACGACGACGCCATCGTGCTGCCGCCGGAAGAAGACTGAGGTAGTGCCGGCCGCTGGCCGGCATTGGCCTGAAACGCGCGACATCATCTGAACCCGCATTGGTAGGTGCCAAGCTAGCTTGGCACGCTCTCGGCGTTGCGCATGCCGGCCAGCGGCCGGCACTACCAGGCAACGCTGCGCTCTCGATATAGCCATCGCTATACAAACCAGCCCTGCCTGCGCGTTTCGCTGGAAGTGCGCCACGCGCGGATCGCGATGCTAAGCTTCGCGTCCCCTTGGGGAGTAGCCGGATTCCTTCGCAGGAATCGTCCACGTCAACATACTCGGCCAGTGCGCCGTGGCGTGGACAACCATGATGGTTGGCGAGACCAGCGGCCCGCGCGCGCAACATCAGGTTGGGCGCGAGCGCAGGCCGTGCGTCCGTCCTAGCCCGACCTCAGCCGCCGCCCATGTCCCCCATTTCGATCCTCCTGATCGGCTTTGCCATGTCCACCGATGCCTTCGCCGCTGCAATCGGCAAGGGTGCGGCCATGCGCAAGCCGGTGTTCCGCGATGCACTGCGTGCCGGCATCATCTTCGGCGTCATCGAGGCGATCACGCCCATCATCGGTTGGCTGCTTGGCCGTGCCGCCCTGCAGTACGTCGAAGCCTTCGACCACTGGATCGCCTTCGGCCTGCTCGGCGCGCTGGGCATCCACATGATCTACAACGGCCTGCGCCCGGACAGTGCCGAGGAAGACGAGGATCCCTCGCAGCACCACGGCTTCTGGAAGCTGGCGCTCACCGGTTTCGCCACCAGCATCGACGCAATGGCGGTGGGCATCGGCCTGGCCTTCATGGACGTGCATATCGGCGTGATGGCCGCGGTCATCGGCCTGTGCACGCTGACCATGGTGACCGTCGGCATCATGCTCGGCCGCGTGCTGGGCAGCATGGTCGGCAAGCGCGCCGAGATCATCGGTGGCGTGATCCTGGTGATCATCGGCGCGACGATCCTGTACGAACACCTGCACGGCGTGGGGTAACTTGCCGGAGGCGAGCGATTACGTGGTTGCCGGCCAGCGGCCGGCACTACCAGACGTCACATCCACGCATGGCGTGGATCTACTGCCGGGCGGCCGGCGCTACTGCGCATCGCGCAGCGCGCCCAGGAAGGCGCGCAGCGAGGCCGGTTTGATCGGTTTGGTCAGCACGCGGTAGCCACGTTCGCGTGCCATCCGCTTCAGCTCGTCGCGACCGTCGGCGGTCAGCAGCGCGCCGGGCAGCGGGTAGCCGGCTGCTTCGCGCAACGCCACCAGCGCATCCAGGCCGTCCATGCGATCGTGCAGGTGGTAATCCACCAGCATCACCTGCGGGCGCTCGGCAATCTTCTCCAGCGCCTGGTCGACGGTGGCAGCGGTGATCACCTGCACCTGCCAGCGGCCCAGCAACGCGCGCATGCCATCGAGGATCTCTTCGTCGTTGTCCACGCACAGCACGCGCAGGCCGGCCAGCGAATCGCTGCGCACTGGTGCGGCGGCGGCCTGTGCCGGCGCTGCCAGCTCGGTATAGCCCGGCAGCGGCGCCACCCGCGGCAGGATGATCGAGAACATCGACCCCTTGCCAACCCGGCTGCGCGCGTTGAGGCGATGGTCGAGCAGGCGCGAGATGCGCTGGCAGATCGACAGGCCCAGGCCCAGCCCCTGTTCACCCCAGTCGAACGGCTGCTGGTAGCGATGGAACTCGTCGAAGATCTGCCGCATGTGGTGCTCGGGAATGCCGGGACCGGTATCCCATACCTGCAGCTCCACTTCGTCGCCGCGTTGGCGCACGGCCAGCACGATGCGACCCTGGCGGGTGTAGCGCAGCGCATTGGCCAGGAAGTTCTGCAGCACACGGCGCAGCAGGCGGCGGTCACTGCGCACCCACGCCGGGCGCGCGAACAGGTCCAGGCGCAGGCCACGACCGGCCGCGACCGGGGTGTACTGCGCGGCCAGCTCGCGCATCAACGCGCTCACGTCGAACTCGCCGATCACCGGATGCAGGCCGCCGGCATCCAGCCGCGACACATCCAGCAGGCCATCGAGCAGTTCTTCGGCGGCTCGCAACGAAGCGTCCACTCGCTCGGCCAGATGCTTCTGCTCGTCACTCACGTGATCACTGTCGCGCAGTGCCGAGGCGAACAGGCGCGCAGCGTTCAACGGCTGCAGCACGTCGTGGCTGATCGCCGCCAGGAAACGGGTCTTCGACTGCTGCGCGACCTCAGCCTCATGCGAGCGTTCGGCCACGCGCTGTTCCAGCGTCTCGTTGGCTTCCAGCAGTGCTTTTTCCGCGTGCTTGTAGTCGGTGATGTCGTTGTAGCTGGTCACGTAGCCACCACCGGGCAGCGCCTGGCCACGCATCTCGATCACCTTGCCGTCGCTGCGGGTGCGTTCGAACACGTGCGGTGAACCGGCGCGCATGTAGCCGATGCGGCGATTGATCTGCACCTCGATATCGCCCTCGCCCAGCTCACCGCGCTCGGCGTTGTAGCGGATCAGGTCGGCCACCGGGCGGCCCACGTAGAGCATGCCGTCGGGGTAACCGAACATGTCCTGGTAGCGGCGGTTCCATGCAGTCAGGCGCATGTCCGGATCGACCACGCTGACCCCGGCGCTGATGTTCTCCAGCGTGGTCGACAGGATCTCGCGGTTGAAGCGCAGTTCCTGCCCCGCTTCGTCCAGCACCGCCACCACTTCGCCCAGGTCCATGCCCGAGCCACGCAACAGGCTGGTCAGCAGCAGGCGCGCCGATGCCGCACCAATCGATGCGGCCAGCAGCCGTTCGGTGAACTGCACCCAGGGGCGGTCCGCAGGCGCCGAGGACTGAAGCTCGCGACCCAGCGACTGTGCCTGCTCGAAGAACGAACGCCGCGCGTGGCGCTCGCCGACCACGCGCGAGGCCAGCGCCAGCAGGTCACCCACATGCACGTGACCCGGCCAGCCACCGGCCACCGACGGGCGCTCGGCATACGGGTCGAGGAACGGCGCGGCACGCAGCCGCTCATCGACGCCGGGGCGCCAGCGTGCGGATACCAACATCATCGTCGCCGCATTGACCAGCAGCGACCAGAACGTGCCGTGGGTCAGCGGATCCCAGCCGGTCATCCCGAACAGCTGCTGCGGGCGCAGCCACTCGATGCCGAACGGGCCGTGCTGCACCCAGCCAGCATCGACCCAGCCGGCCATGGTCATCGCCGGCAGCAGCAGGGTGTACAGCCAGGTGGCGAAGCCCAGCAGCATGCCTACCTCGACGCCGCGACGGCTGGCACCGCGCCAGTACAGGCCGCCGATCAGGCCGGGCGCGAACTGCGCCACCGCTGCGAACGCCATCAGGCCGTACGAGGCCAGCGTGCTGTCGTTGCTGCTGGTGCGGTAGTAGCTGTAGGCCATCAGCGCCAGCAGCAGGATCGCCAGGCGGCGGATCCACAGCACGCGCGAGGCGACGTCGGCGGCTTCCTGATGGTCGCCACTGCGGCGCAGCAGCACCGGCATCACCAGGTCGTTGCTGACCATGGTGGCCAGCGCGATGGACGACACGATGACCATGCCGGTGGCCGCCGAGAAGCCACCCACATAGGCGATCAGGGCCAGCGCGTTGCGGCCTTCGGCCAGCGGCAGGGCCAGCACCATCGAGTCGTCGGCGACGCTGCCGCCGGTACCGAACAGGGTCACGCCGGCGGTGGCGATCGGCAGCACCATGCCCGAGATCAGCACCAGATAGCCGCCGAACATCCAGCGCGCGCGGCGCACGTCTCGCACGTCACCGCACTCGACCACGGCCACGTGGAACTGGCGCGGCAGGCAGATGATGGCGAGGAAACTGAGCAGGGTCTGCGAGATGAAGCCCACCGGCGGCAGGCCGGTGAACAGCGTATGCACCGACTCGACCACCGCGTCGGTGCGGTTGCTCAGCCACAGGTAGGCGAACACGCCCACGGCCAGCATCGCCAGCAGCTTGATCACCGATTCGAAGGCAATCGCCAGCATCATGCCGTGATGGTGTTCGGTGGCATCGACCTGGCGGGTACCGAACAGGGTGGCGAACAACGCCATCAGCAGCGCCACGTACAGCGCGGGATCGGTGAAGAAGCCGGTCGGGCCGGTGTTGCCGGTCAGCACCTGCAGGCTCATCGCCACCGCTTTGTACTGCAGGGCCAGGTACGGAATGATGCCGATCAGCGCGATGATCGCCACCAGCGCCGCCAGCCGCCGCGAGCGGCCGAAGCGCGAGGAAATGAAATCGGCGATGGACACCACGTTCTGGCTGCGCGCGATCAGCGCCAGGCGCTCGATGATGCGCCAGCCGAACAACAGCAGCAGCAGCGGGCCGATGTAGATGGGCAGGTAGCCCACGCCGTTGCGCACGGCGGTGCCGACCGCGCCGTAGAAGGTCCACGACGAGCAGTACACGGCCAGCGCCAGGCTGTAGACCACCGGCCGCAGCCACGGCCGGTCGGGGTACATCGGCCGACGGTCACCCCACCACGCCACGCCGAACAGCAGCGCGGCATAGGCAACCGAGACCAGCAGCAGGATCCAGCTGGAGACCACGCGCGCGTTTCCGTCAGGACAGGGGCCAGTAGATCACGACCGTTGGTCGTGAGGGTAGGTCACGGCGGTGGGTCACGACCGTTGGTCGTGACGGAGGCATCCATGCCCACCAACGGTGGGCACCCACCAGGAACCGGCCTTATTCCGCCGGCACGCCCATTTCCTTCAGCAGTTCCGGCGCCGGGTAGACCTTGGCCAGCAGCCAGCGCAGGTAGCGCATGTCCACGTGCACGGCGCGCTTGTAGCGCGGGTCGAACCACCAGCTGGCGCTGACCGATTCCCAGTTGCTGTCGAAGTTCAGGCCGATCAGTTCGCCCTTGGCGTTGAGCACCGGCGAGCCCGAGTTGCCGCCGGTGGTATCCAGGTTGGTCAGGAAGTTGACCGTCTGGGTCTTCAGCGCCGGGTCGGCGGTGCTGCCGAAGTCACCCTTGGCGATCGCTGCAAGCAACGGCTTGGGCGCATCGAACGGATAGGCGTTGGTGTTCTTCTCGACGATGCCGGCCACGGTGGTCACCGGCGAGTAGGTCACGCCATCACGCGGGTGCAGCGCCTCGACCTTGCCGTAGCTGATGCGCAGGGTGCGGTTGGCATCCGGGTAGACCGCGCGGCCTTGCTTGGCACGCCAGGCGAACAAAGCCTGCATGTAGGCCGGGCGCAGGCGCAGCTGCTCGCCTTCGCGGGTCTTGCTTTCGTTCTCGATGCGCAGCTGCGCGGCCACCAGCGGGCCGGCCACGGTGATCAGCGGATCGGCGGCCAGCGCCTTGCCTTCGCGCGCAGCAGCGAAGCGGGACAGGCGCTGTGCCTCCTCACCCAGCTGGGTGCCGGCATACAGAGTATCCAGCGCCGCTGCCAGCTGCTCCGGGGTACGGCCGAAGGCCGCGTCGAACTCGGCCACGCGCTGCGCGTCCGGCAGCTTCTGGTAGCGGGTCAGCAGGGTGGTCAGCAGCGCCTTCTCGACCTCCGGCGCGTAACGGCGCTGGACCTGCTTGAGCACGCCTTCGATCATCGCCTGGTCGCGCTGCTGGTAGCCGCTTTCGCGCTGTGCGTCCGGCTTCGCCGATTCGATGCGCAGGCGTTCCAGCAGCAGCGCCGAGCGCAGCAGCTGGCTCTGCGCGGCCATCTGGTCCAGCAGCAGGTCGCGCTCGCCCACCGCCGCGCCCTGCGACAGGTTGGTCAGCAGCGCCTTGATGTCGCCCTGGTACTTGCGGTCGGTGGCAGCCAGCATCGCCGTCTCGTCGGCGGCACGCTGGGCTTTGGCGTCGCTGCGCAGCAGGCCTTCCAGTTCACCGGCGGCGCGCTTGCGGTTGTTCTTCAGCGACTGCAGCTGCGAGGCGTAGCGGGTGCGCGCCTGCGCATCCTTGGCGCTGGCGGCCTCGATGGTGTCGATCATCTGCTGGAACACCGACACGCGGCGCGGCAGCACGGTATCGATCTGGCCGGCGAATTCGGCCGCGGTACGGTGACGGTAGGTGATGCCCGGGTACCCGGCCAGCATCGCGTAGTCGCCTTCCTTCGGGCCTTCCACCGACATCTGCAGGTGTGCCGGCGCCTGGTAGGGCACGTTGTCCTTGCTGTAGGCGGCCGGCTTGCCGTCCTTGCCCACGTAGGCGCGCAGCAGGGTGAAGTCGCCGGTGTGGCGCGGCCACATGAAGTTGTCGATCTCATCGCCGTAGTTGCCGATCGCACGCGGCGGCGCATACACCAGGCGCACGTCGCTCAGCTCCAGCTGGGCAATGCGGTAGAAATCGGTGCCGTAGTACATATTGGCCACCGAGCAGCGCACGCTGCCGTCCTTCTCGCACTCGGCCACGATCTGCTTACTGGCCGCATCGACGGCATCGAAGTAGGCACGGCCGGTCTTGCCACGGGCCTGTGCCAGCACCTGATCGGTCACCTTGTCGAAGCCGACGGTGACCAGCACGCGGAAGTCCGGGTTGGCCGGGCGCTCGTCGGCACGGTCCCTGGCGATGAAGCCACCATTGATCAGGTCGTGCTCGGGCGAGCTGTTGTACTGGATCACGCCCATCGCCACGTGGTGGTTGGTCAGCAGCAGGCCGTCGGCGGATACGAACGATCCGGTGCCGCCACCGGCACGCACCACGGCGCTCAGCGGCGGCGCAGTGACATTGGCCAGGTCGGCCGGATTGCCCTTGAAGCCTGCGGCCTGCAGCGGCTTGGCCAGTTCCGGCAGCTGGGTCGGCATCCACATGCCTTCATCGGCGTGGGCACCGGCGGCGAGGGTCAGGCCCAGGGCCAGGGCGGTGGGAAGGGCTTTGCGTGGTGACATGAGGCAATCCGGTACGACAGAACAGCCCGGGACCATAGCCGCTGGGGCCGGATGGGGCAACGGCCGATGGTTGGGGGGTAAACGCCGGGCGTGGCCCGGCGTTTACCCCATCCACGCATGGCGTGGATCTACTTTTCCCTGCGCCAGTTGATCGAACCGCGGTTTTCCACCGTGCTCGATTCCACTTCCACGTCGAAGCCGCGGCGCAGCAGGTACTTCAGCGTGATCACCGAACCGGCACCGACCAGCGACACGCCGTAGCCGACGTACAGCTTGGGCGAGATGTACTTGCCGACGCCGATCACCGAACCACCCAGCGCGCGCGACTGGCTCACGCCGGCATCGTCCAGGCCCAGCTTGGCACCCAGCTGCGAGGCCAGCAGGCCGCTACCGGCCGACAATGCCGCCGAGGCCGCGTTGACCTGCTGGGTCTGGTCGCTGCTGGCACCGGTCAGGCTGCGGCCGAGCACCAGGTAGGCCAGCGCTTCGGACTGCGACATCGCCGGATCGGACCACACGTCAGCACGCGGCTGCTGCGCACGCCCGGTCACGTCGATGCCGGCGGTGACATCACCGACCCGGCGCTCGGCACGGATGTTGACGCGCGGGTCGGACACCGCGTTGTAGTTCCAGGTGAGGTTGCCACGGGTGATGGTCAGGTCCTGCCCATACGCCTTGTAGCGACCACTCACTTCCAGCCCGCCATTGGCGGTCATCTCGCGGCCGGGCTTGGCCCAGACCTGCATCTTGCCGGTCAGCGCGCCCTTCAGCCCGAAGCCGGTCATCTTCACCTTGTCGCCGAGGCTGACCACAAGATCCATATCCAGCGGCGAGGTGCGCGACTCTTCCGGATCGGCCGGGTCGAGCACCACCACGTCTTCGGACACCGAGGTACCGCGGTCCAGGCGCTCCAGATCGATGTCGGCCTCGGGCACGTGCACGGTGCCACGCAGCTCCATCGCGGCCTTGGCCAGGGTGAAGTCGAGGTTGGGATTGGCGACGATGCGCAGTTCGCTGGTGTTGGACAGCAGCACGTTCTCGCCGTGGATCTTCAGCTGCAGCGGCTGTGCATCGCCGAACCACGACAGGCCACCATCCACGTACAACGTGCCCTGGCCGGAGTTGGCCTGCGCGGTGATCTTGGCCGAACCGTCGGGCTGGGCCACGAAGCTGCCCTTGCCCTGATCGAAGGTCAGGCCCAGCGCCGGGAATTCACCCTTGAAGTTGCTCAGCTGCGCGTCACCGCCCAGCGACGGCTGGCCACGCGTGCCGCGCAGGCTGACGTGGCCTTCGATCAGGCCGGTCGGTCGCACGATGTCCGGCGAGAACAGCTCCAGCCAGTACAGCCGCGACATGTTGAGGTAGAGCTCGCCGTTCAGCGGCGCACTGGCTTCCCAGCCGGTCTGCATCTTGGCGTCGACGAAGCCGTTGCCCTGGAAGCCCATGCCCAGGTAGCCCTTGATGCTGGCCGGGGTCATGTCCAGCTTCAGCGAGAACTGGTCGTAGCGCACCAGCTCGCCACGGGTGGTGTCCCCCACGGCATTGCGGTTCTCACCCAGGCGCACGCCGCCTTCCTTCGAGCGCACTTCCACATGGCCTTCCCAGGCGTTGCCGCGCGGGCGGATCTGCGCGTCCAGGCTGACATCGCCGCGCAGGTAGATGCGGCGGCCGGACTGCGGCGGCAACCACGGCTGCACCAGCGCCAGCGGCAACGCATCACTGCGCACCACCAGGCCCTCGCGCGGCCAGTTCGCCTGTGCACACAGTGCACCGCTGCTGGCGGCGGCCAGGCAGGCTTCGGACAGCGTATAGGTGCTGCCGTTGATTGCGAACGCCGCCGGTGCACGCAGCGACCAGGCATCGCCCTTCACCGGTGCGATGCGCAGCGATGCCAGCTCGCCACGCCACTGCGCCCCCTGCTGGCGCACGCTGCCCTGCAGCTCGATCGCGCCCATCTCGTTGCGGGTCTGCGCCGCCAGGCGCAGGTTGGAGACACTGCCCTGCGCATCCACATTCAAGCGTTCCAGCAGCATGCCGGCGTTGACCTGCTGGCCCTGCACCGCCAGCGTGCCGCTGTCGCCGCGCCAGGGCAGGTGGCCCTTGATGCTCACGCTCTCGGCGCCGTAGCCGTCCCAGTTGAGGTTGTTGCCGACCAGGTCGGCGGTGATGTCCGGCGCATCGCGCGGGCCCTTCACCTGCACCTGGCCACGCAGGCCACCGTCGGCGCCCGGCAGCAGGTCACTCAGCTGCAGCGGCTCGAAACGCGCATCAATGTCGAGGCGGTCACCGACCTTGCCCGACGCGGTCACCCGGCTGCTGCCCAGCGACAGTTTCAGATCGCCCTGGCCCTGCGCGCCCTGCAGCGCGAACTTGCCCTGTGCGTCGAGGTTGCGCTGGCGCAGCATGCCCTTCAGCGACGGCAGGTCCACCGTGGCTTCCAGCGTTCCGGCGGTGCCCGGTGCGGCATTGGCCGGCGGTGGCAGCTGGCGGCCCTTGGAGGCCAGGTTGCCGGACAGGCGGCCGTTCCAGCCCGGCACGAAATAGCCGGGGTCGAAGTCCTTCAGCGTGGCCTTGGCGTCCCAGTCCAGCTGCGGCGCCCAGGCCACCTGGCCTTCCACCTGCAGCTGCCCACCCGGTGTCTGCGCCTGCAGCTGGTGGATCGACGCGGCCTGGTCGTTGCCGCGCACGTCGAAGCGCAGCTGCGCCTTCTGTGCATCACGCTCCACCTCGGCGCGGCCGATCGCGGCCCAGGCCTTCAACGTGCCGGCCAGGCCGAAGCGAGCTTCCTTCAGGGTCACCGGCACCGGTGCGCTGCCGGCGGTGTTCGGATCGGGCGCCGGCACATAGGTCAGGTCCCGCGCGACCACCGAGAAGTTGAGCTTCTGCTGGTCTTCCTGGCTGAAATCAGCCGTGCCCTCCAGGCGGGCTTCGCCACCGAGGCCCTTCACCAGCAGCGGCGAGACCTTCAGGACCTGGTCCTGCAGCGACACCACCGACGGTGCCAGTTCCAGTTCCTGATCGCCCTGCTTCACCTTGCCGCGCAGGTTGGCGTTGCCGCCCTTGCCGGCAGCGGTGAAGTCCAGCGCCAGCGGCGCGATCGCCGAGCTGGCCAATGCTGGCGACAGCAGCGCCAGATCCAGTTCATCACTGCGGATGCTGGCATTCCAGCTCGGATCAGTGCGGCCATCGAACACCAGCATGGCGTGCAGCGGCTTCGGCGCACGCCCGGCCACCGCCACTTCCATGTGCGACAGGTCACCGCGCGCGACCAGACCAAGCGTCGCGGCGGTACGGCCACGCGGGGCCGGCAGCACCGCGGTGACGGTCACGTCGGTGTCGTAGTCCTTGGCCGGGATGTAGCGACCCTGGGCGGTGAAGTTGCCCATGTCGCTGTCCACCACCAGCTTGTGCGCCTGGAACTCGCCATTGGCGATCTCGATGCCACCACGCACGCGGCTGATGTCGATCACCGGCTCGTTGGCCTGGCTGATGCGGAAGCCGTCAATGGCGATGGCATCGGCCTGGATGGCCAGCGGCATTTCGATCTGCGGCAGCGAATCGGGCCACGACGGCAGCTTGAACGGCTCGTCACTCTTGGCCAGGTTCAGCGTCGCGTTGGTCAGCTCCAGCTTGTCCAGCAGCAGCTTGCGGCCCAGCAGCGGGCGCAGGTCCGGTTCCAGGTGCGCGCGCTCGGCGTGGAAATGGATGTCGTCGTAGCGGAAGTCGACGTTGTACAGGGTCAGCGGGCCGGCCACCGGGCCGTCCACCTTGTCCCAGGTGAAGCTGGCGCCCACCGGCAGCCGTGCGACCACCTGTGCCAGCAGCACGTCACGGCCGGCCACGGTCTGCAGCAGCCAGTAGACCGCCAGCAGGGCCAGCAGCACCAGTCCGATCACGCCGGCGCCGGACCAGGCCCAGAAGCGGCGGCGACGGTAGAAGCGCACGCGCGGCGGCGGCGTGTTCGGGTTCGGAGTGGGTGCGGGCGTGCTCACAGGTCCGCTCCGATGTTCAGGTACAGCTGGAACTGCGAATCCGGGTTGTTCAGGCCGTGCGCCACGTCGATGCGCACCGGGCCCACCGGCGATTTCCAGCGCACGCCGAAGCCGACGCCGGTATGCAGATCAATGGTGTTGTCGAAGGCGCTGCCGGTATCGACGAACACCGCCGCACCCCAGGGGCCTCCATTGAAATAGTGCTCGTACTCGGCCGAGCCGATCACCAGGTTCTTGGCACCGAGCGCGTACTTGTCCGGCGCCGGCGTGCGCGGCCCCACCTCGCGGTAGGCATAGCCGCGGATGCTGCGGTCGCCACCGGCGAAGTAGCGCAGGCTGGGTGGCATCGCCACCAGATCGCTGGTCCAGGTTGTGCCACCTTCGCCGCGCAGGATCAGGCGGTTGCTTTCGCCCAGCGGGATGTACCAGCGCAGCACGGCATTGGCCTGCACGAAGCTGGTGTCCGAGCCGGCACCTTCAACGCCGGCACGCATCGTCGCAGTACCGCTGATGCCCTTGCGCGGGAACATCTCGTCATCGACGTTGACGTAGTCGGCAACCATCTGCGGGTAGACCAGCGTCGAGGTGTTGTACACCGCACTGGTGAACTCGGTGCCGGAGGCGTAGCGCCAGCGCTCGCGCAGCGCGTTGATGGAAGCGATCGCGGTCCAGTGCTCGTTGATCTCGCCGCTGCGGCTGGCAATCAGCTTGAAGTTGCGCAGGTCGATGTAGTCGGTCTGCTCGTCATAGGCGCTGGCGGCAAAGGTGTACCAGCCATCGAGCCAGTTGAACGCCGGGATGCGGTAGCTGGTGACCAGACTCTTGCGCTTCTGCGCATAGTCCAGCTGCGTGTTCATCTTGTGGCCGCGGTTGTTCAGGAACCGCCGCTCGATGCCGCCGCGCACACCCGGGCCGCTCTCGCTGCCGTAGCTCAGGCCGGCGGTGTAGATGGTGCGCTTGGCGCGGGTCAGCTTCACGTCCACCGGCACGTCGCCATTCTCGTCGGCCTGGTCCGGGCGCGGCTGGATATCGATCACGCTGAAATAGTCCAGCTTGGTCAACGACTGCCGCAGGCGATCCAGCTTGCCCTCGTGGTAGTAGCTGCCCTGGTCCCAGTACACCAGCGGATCGAACAGCTTGTCGACGAAGTAGTCCTGCTCGAAGCGCACCGGGCCCATGTTGTAGCGGCGGCCACTGTCCCAGGTCAGGTCGATGTCGGCCGCATTGTCGGCGCGGGTGATCTGCACCTGGCGCTGGGTGTAGTCGGCGTCGAAGTAGCCACGCTCGGCCAGGCGGCGGGTGATGGTGATCTTGCTGGCTTCGTACTGGGTATGCACGAAGCGCTGGCCCTTGCGCGGCTTGAACGCGGCCAGGTCGTCCTGCAGGTACTGGTCGTATATCGCCGGGCCGGTAATGTCGATGTGCTCGCGGCGCACGGTGACCGGGGTGCCCTTGTCGACGTGGATCAGCACACGGACGTGCTCGTCCTCGCGCGGCGCCTCGACCTTGATCACCGGGTTGTAGTATCCGAACGGTTCCAGTGCCTGGCGGGTCTGCCGCTCGGCCTGCGACAGCAGGTACTCCAGGCGCGATTCGCCCTGTTCCTTGCCGATCGTGTCGTACAGCGACAGCGATTCCTGGATGTTCTCGATGATTGCGGCGTCGTCGCCCTTGTCCAATCCCTTGATGTCCACCTTGTCGATGGTGCCGCGCGCATGGGCCACGGTGGTGGCGGCCAGCGACAGGACCATCAGCGGCAGGGCGTATTTCTTTGGCTGCATGCGGCACAGCATACCGACCGAAGGTGACGATGCGAAATGCATCACGTCATTGGGGATCGGTTGTTAAGTGGCGGTCAAAATACGCGCCTTTGTGGCGATCGTCGTAATCGCAGCCGAGGAAGCCGGCATCGTGCGCGATGCCGGCAATGACCCCGATGGACATCCGCCGGCACTACCGATACGGGCATCAGCTCGACAGATGCTCGATCGCCGCGACCTTGCCCAGGCGCTCGCCCAGCATCGTCAGCAGCGCCAGGCGGTTGCCACGCAGCGCCGGATCTTCCGCATTGACCATCACGCCATCGAAGAACGCGTCGACCTGCGGGCGCAGGCGGGCCAGGCGGGCCAGCACGGCCACGTAATCCTTCTGGTGCAGGCTGGCGCCGGTGTCGTCGATGGCCGCAGTGACCGCTTCAGCCAGCGCGCGCTCGGCATCTTCCTGCAGCAGCGCCGGATCGATCTGGGCCGGAATGTCGCCCTCGGCCTTGCGCAGGATGTTGCGGATGCGCTTGTTGGCCGCTGCCAGCGCCTCGGCTTCCGGCAGCGCGGCGAAGGTGCCGATCGCATCCAGACGGCGGTCGAAGTCGTACAGCGAAGCCGGCTTCAGCTCGGCCACGGCGTTGAAGTGCGTGGCCGGCACGCCCTTGTCAGCGTAGTAGCCCTTCAGGCGGTCGAGGATGAAGTCGTACAGTTCGCCGATGTCGGCCTGCACGTTGCGCGCGACCAGGCCAGCGTTGGCGCTGGCCAGCAGCGCGCGCAGGTCCAGCTCGAAGCCGCTTTCGATGATCGTGCGGGCCAGGCCCAGCGCGTTGCGGCGCAGGGCGAACGGATCTTTGTTGCCGGTCGGCTTCAGGCCCGCGGCGAAACCGCCGGCCAGCGTGTCGACGCGTTCAGCAATGGCCAGCACCTTGCCCAGCGGCGACAGCGCGATGTCATCACCGCCGAAGCGCGGCTGGTAGGCCTCGTCGATGGCCAGCGCCACATCGGCCGATTCGCCACCGGTCACGGCGTAGTGGCGACCGGCGATGCCCTGCAGTTCCGGGAATTCGTTGACCATGCGCGACTGCAGGTCGTTCTTGGCCAGCTCGGCAGCCCGCCTGGCCTGCGCCGGATCGGCGCCAACCTGGGGTGCGATCACTTCGGCCAGAGCGGCCACGCGCGCCACCTTGTCGGCCACGCTGCCCAGCTTGGCCTGGTAGGTCACCGTCTTCAGGCCGTCGCCCATCGACACCAGGCCCTGCTTCAGGTCTTCGTCGAAGAAGAACTTGGCGTCGGCGAAGCGCGGGCGGATCACGCGCTCGTAGCCCTTGGCCACTTCGGCCACGTCCTTCGATTCGATGTTGGCGATGCCGATGAACTTCTCGGTCAGGGTGCCGGCGGCATCCAGCACCGGGAAGAACTTCTGGTTGATCTCCATCGTCTCGATCAGCGCTTCCTGCGGCACCGCCAGGAACGCGGGCTCGAAGCTGCACAGCACCGCCGACGGCCACTCGACCAGGTTCACCACCTGCTCCAGGTTGTCTTCGGTGATGCGGGCGCTGCCACCGGCCTTGGCCGCAGCGGCTTCGACCTCGGCGACGATGCGCGCGCGGCGCTCGCTCGGGTCGACCAGCACGAACGCGGCGCGCAGGGCTTCAACGTAGTCCTGCGGCTGTGCCAGCGACACGGCCTGGTCGTGGTGGAAACGATGGCCACGGCTGACGCGGTCGGCCTGCAGGCCGAACAGCTCGGCCTCGACCACGTTGGCACCGTGCAGCAGCACCAGCCAGTGCGCCGGGCGCGCGAAGCCCCAGGCGTGGTCGCCCCAGCGCATCGGCTTGGGAATCGGCATCGCCGCGATCGCCTCGCGCAGGATCTCTGGCAGCAGGCTGGCAGTGCTCGCACCCGGGGTCACCGCGCGGTGCACGAAGCGCTCACCCTTGTTGTCGGTGGTCTTCTCCAGCGCGGTCCAGTCGATCCCGGCCTTGGCGGCGAAGCCCTGCAGGGCCTTGGTCGGCTGACCTTCGGCGTCCAGCGCGATGTTCAGGTACGGGCCCAGCACTTCGCTGTGCTGTTCCGGCTGTTCCAGGCCGACACCCGGCAGCAGCACGGCCAGGCGGCGCGGGGTCGACAGTGGACGCGCATCACCCAGTTCCAGCGCGACGCCGCGCTTGCGCAGGCCGTCGACAACGCCATCGAAAAAGGCCTGGGCCAGGCCCGGCAGCGCCTTGACCGGCAGCTCCTCGGTGCCCAGTTCGATCAGCAGGGGGGACAGTTGGCTCATCGTTTCAATCCTGTGGTGGGGGCGCAGCGCGCGACGCGTCCGGCGCCCCGGAGTAAGGGGGAGAGCGGCCGTCAGGCCTTCTTCGCGCCCGGGAAGCCCAGCTTCTCGCGCTGTTCGTAGTACGCCTTGGCCACCGCCTGGGCCAGCGCGCGCACGCGCAGGATGTAGCGCTGGCGCTCGGTCACGCTGATCGCGCGGCGCGCATCCAGCAGGTTGAAGGTGTGGCTGGCCTTCATCACCTGCTCGTAGGCCGGCAGCGGCAGGTTCACTTCCACCAGCTTCTGCGCTTCACGTTCGCAGGCATCGAAACGGTGGAACATCTCTTCCACGTCGGCGTATTCGAAGTTGTAGGTGCTCTGCTCCACCTCGTTCTGGTGGTAGACGTCACCGTAGGTCACCGGCTGGCCGTCCGGGCCGTAGGTCCAGACCAGGTCGTAGACGTTGTCGCAGTTCTGCAGGTACATGCACAGGCGCTCGAGACCGTAGGTGATCTCGCCCAGCACCGGGCGGCACTCCAGGCCACCGGCCTGCTGGAAGTAGGTGAACTGGGTCACTTCCATGCCGTTGAGCCAGACTTCCCAGCCCAGGCCCCAGGCGCCCAGCGTCGGCGATTCCCAGTTGTCCTCGACGAAGCGCAGGTCGTGCACCAGCGGGTCGATGCCCAGTGCCTTCAGCGAATCCAGGTACAGCTGCTGGATGTTGTCCGGCGCCGGCTTCATCGCCACCTGGTACTGGTAGTAGCGCTGCAGGCGGTTCGGGTTCTCGCCGTAGCGGCCGTCGGTCGGGCGGCGCGAGGGCTGCACGTAGGCCGCATTCCAGCTTTCCGGACCGATCGCACGCAGGAAGGTGGCCGGGTGGAAGGTACCGGCGCCCACCTCCAGGTCGAGCGGCTGGATGAGCACGCAGCCCTGCTGGGCCCAGAACTGGTTCAGGGTCTGGATCAGGCCCTGGAAGGTGATCGGAACGGTCGGGGTCGCGGACATGCGTACGAGTCTTGGCCGGCAAGGGGGTGCGTTAGTATAACGGCCGACCTGCGGGGCATTCCGTACCCGGGAGGAGCAGGCAGATGGAACATCGGCTGCCGGTGGGCACGCCCGGCGAGGCTGGCGGCGTACCGCTGCCGTGGGGTCGCCTGCAGTTCGAGCAGATTGCCGCGGCCCTGATCGCCGATGGCCTGGTGGCCGAGCAGGACCGCGAGCGCATGCGCTTTTCCGCACAGGGCGCGCGCAACGCCAGTGAAGTGCACCCGCTGGTGCTGCTGTCCAACCTCAAGCTGGCCGCCAACGGCGGTGGCGAACTGACCCTGGAGCGCCTCACCGAGTGGCTGGCCCAGCGTACCGGCAGCCGTTACCTGCGCATCGACCCGACCCGGGTCGACGTCGCTGCGGTCACCGCGCTGGTGTCGCACGCCTACGCCCGGCGCCACCGCTTCCTGCCACTGGCGGTGGATGCCGAGCGCGTGCTGGTGGCCACCAGCGAGCCGCTGGTACAGGAATGGCGCCGCGACCTGCAGCACCTGACCCGCCGCCGCATCGAACTGGCGGTGGTCAATCCGCTGGACCTGCACCGCTACACCATGGAGTTCTACGGGGTGACCCGCTCGGTGCGCGGCGCCCGGGGTGACGTGCGCGGCGAAGCCAACATCACCCTGCCCAGCTTCGAGCAGCTGGTGGAGCTGGGCCGCACCGGCGACGTCAATGCCGACGACCAGCACATCGTGCATATCGTCGACTGGCTGCTGCAGTACGCCTACGAGCAGCGCGCCTCGGACATCCACCTGGAGCCGCGCCGCGAGATGGGGCGCATGCGCTTCCGCATCGACGGCGTGCTGCACAAGGTGTTCGAGGTGCCACCGGCGGTGATGACCGCCGTGGTCAGCCGCATCAAGGTGCTCGGCCGCATGGACCTGGCCGAACGCCGGCGCCCGCAGGATGGCCGCATCAAGACCCGCTCGCCGGGCGGCCGCGAAGTCGAGATGCGCCTGTCGACCATGCCCACCGCCTTCGGCGAGAAGTGCGTGATGCGCATCTTCGACCCCGATGCCGCCTTCAAGAGCATCGACCAGCTCGGTTTCAGCCCGCAGGAAGCCGCCGGCTGGAATGCGCTGGTCGAGCGCCCGCACGGCATCGTGCTGGTCACCGGCCCGACCGGCTCGGGCAAGACCACCACCCTGTATTCGACGCTGAAGCGGCTGGCCACGCCGGACGTGAACGTCTGCACGGTGGAAGACCCGATCGAGATGATCGCGCCCGAATTCAACCAGATGCAGGTGCAGACCAACATCGACCTGGACTTCGCCAGCGGCGTGCGCACCCTGCTGCGGCAGGACCCGGACATCATCATGATCGGCGAGATCCGCGACCTGGAAACCGCGCAGATGGCGGTGCAGGCCTCGCTGACCGGCCATCTGGTGCTGTCCACCCTGCACACCAACGACGCGCCGTCGGCGGTCACCCGCCTGCTCGACCTGGGCGTGCCGCACTACCTGCTGGCCAGCACCCTCAACGGCATCCTCGCCCAGCGTCTGGTGCGCACACTGTGCCCGCACTGCAAGCAGCCACACAGCCTCGGCGCCGCCGATTGGGCGGTGCTGGCTGATAGCCATGCTGCATATCCAGATGCCGCCACGCCCTGTCGGCCGGTCGGTTGCCTGGAGTGCCGGCGCACCGGATTCCTTGGCCGCATCGGCCTGTATGAGTTGCTGCCATTGGGCTCGCGGCTGCGCGGGCAGATCCGTGCCGACATGGATCTGGCCGGTTTCAGCCGTGCCGCACTGGCTGAAGGGCTGCGAACCCTGCGCCAGGCCGGGCTTGAAAAGGTGGCGCAGGGGCTGACTACAATCGAGGAAGTCCTGTCAGTGCTGCCGCCCCCGGATGAACCCAGCCCCGTTCCTGATCCTTGAAACCGGCCGTCCGGTACCGTCACTGCGTCGCTACGGGCGCTTTCCGCACTGGATCCGCGTCGCCGCCGGGCTGGAAGAGCACGAGACGGTGGTGGTCGATGTCGAACACGGTGGCGCCCTGCCCGACCCACATGCCTTCGCCGGCGTGCTGGTGACCGGCTCGGCCGCCTTCGTCACCGACCACGCCGAGTGGAGCGAGCGCAGCGCCGCATGGCTGCGCCAGACCGCCCACGACGACCTGCCCGTGTTCGGCATCTGCTACGGCCACCAGCTGCTGGCGCACGCGCTGGGTGGCGAGGTGGCCTACAACCCGGCCGGCCGCGAGTCCGGCACGATCGAGCTGGAACTGCAGCCGCAGGCCGCGCAGGACCCGCTGTTCCAGGGCCTGCCGCAGCATTTCGCCGCCCATGCCACCCACCTGCAGACCGTGCTGCGCGCACCCGACGGCGCCGAAGTGCTGGCACGCTCGCCGCTGGACGGCTGCCATGCCTTCCGCTGGGGCCGCCAGGCGTGGGGCGTGCAGTTCCATCCGGAATTCGCCACCCACCACATGCGCGGCTACGTGCGCGCCCGCGCCGACTGCATCGGCCGCCACGGCGGCTGCGCCCGCAGCATCGAGCGCGCGGTCAGCGCCGCACCGCTGGCCCGCCAGCTGTTGCGCCGCTTCGTCCGCCAGGCGCGGCTGTCTTCAGCCCAGCCGGTGGCAAAACAGGGATAATCGGCGGCACGGGCAGCCGCCCGGCCCCCTCCTGTCCTTCCCGGATGTCCATGAAAGAGATTCGCAAGCTGCCGGCCTCGGCGGGCGCCCAGTGGTTGCTGGATACGTTCTCGCTGTACCGGCGCGCGCCGCTGCAGCTGGCCCGGATCGGCCTGACCTGGCTGCTGGTGAGCTGGGTGGTGACCCTGCTGTCGACCTTGATTCCCGGCGCCGCCGGCATGGCCGTGCAGCTGATGACCCTGGCCATTTCGCCGATCATGTTCGGCGGCATGCTGTACGCCGTGGGCGAGATCGACGAAGGCCGCCCTGGCCTGGCCTCGCACCTGCTGCAGCCCATCCGCGACCACCGCGTCAGCCACCTGCTGGTGCCGCTGGCGATCCAGGTGCTGGCGGTCCTGCTGCTGGGCGCGCTGCTGTTCATGATGATCGGTCGCGAGGGCTTCACCGCCTTCAGCGAGGTCATGACCAAGATGGAAGAGATCAGCCGCAGTGGCCAGCAGATCAAGCCGGATGATGCGGCCGCGCTGGTGGCCAACCTGCCGGCCAAGCGCATCGCACTGTGGATGCTGCTGGTGTTCCTGAGCGCGGTTGCGCTGTCGCTGGCGATGTTCACCCAGCCGGCGCTGGTGGTGTTCGACAAGCAGAGCGGCATGCACGCGCTGCGCCTGAGCCTGCAGGGCTGCATCGAGAACATCGGCGCGATGATCGTGTTCGCCGCGCTCGGCCTGATCGCCGCGTTCTGCATGTACATCCTGTTCGTGATCGTGATCCAGATCGCGATGCTGATCGGCGGCCCGCTGGCCGCCGCCTTCATCGCCCAGCTGGTACTGACCACGGTGCTGATGCCGCTGTACGTCGGCGCGGTCTACGCCGCGTGGAAGCAGATGTTCGTGCACCGCGGCAGCCGCGCCGCACCGCCGATTCCGACCACGCCGACCTCGAGCGACGTGTTCCACGCCTGACGCAAAAGGGGACGGAGGGGATTAAGTCGTTAGCCGCACAGTGGCACAAACGACTTAATCCCCTCCGTCCCCTTTTTTCAGGCAGCGGGTTTCTTTACTGCAGACGATGGCACCAGCCAGCGCGCGGCGTGGATGCCCAGCTCGTAGAGCAGGCACATCGGGATCGCCAGCATCAGTTGCGAGACCACGTCCGGCGGGGTGAGCACTGCGGCCAGCACGAAGATGCCGACGATCGCGTAACCGCGGCCTTCCTTGAACTGCTGCGGCGTTACCCAGCCCAGCAGCACCAGGATCACCATCGCCACCGGCAGTTCGAAGCTGCCGCCGAAGGCGAAGAAGATCGCCAGCACGAAATCCAGGTAGGCATTCGCATCCGGGGTGATCGCGATCACGTCCGGGCTGAAGGTGGTCAGGAAGTGGAATACCGCCGGCAGCACCAGGAAGTAGGCAAAGGCACAACCGGTGTAGAACAGCAGCACCGACGACACCAGCAGCGGTACGGCCAGGCGTTTCTCACGCGCGTACAGACCTGGGGCGACAAACGCCCACAACTGGTACAGGAGCCACGGCACCGCCACGAACAGGGCGACGAAGAAGGTCAGCTTCAGCGGGGCGAAGAAGGCACCGGCCGGGTTGGTGGCGATCATCGTCTGCCCGTTCGGCAGCTGCGAGACCAGCGGTTCGGCCAGTGCGTTGTACAGCTTCTGGGTAAACGGCAGCAGGCCCAGCAGCACCACGCCAAGGCCCAGCAATGCGCGCACCAGACGGCCGCGCAATTCCACCAGATGTTCAACCAGCGAGCTTTCGCCGAAATCCTGTTCACTCATGGCTGGCGCTCCGTACTCTGCGTCGGCGGTGTCGCAGCGGCTTCAGGGGTCGTGGCCGGAGCCGTCTCGGAAGCAATGCTCTCCTGTGCCGGCGCATCGGCGTCAGGCGCGGCGCTCATATGCGGCGGCAGATCCGCCGGCGCCGGTGCGCGTACCTCCTGCGCCAGCGTATCGCCCTGCTGCTGCGCCTCCTGCGCTTCGCGACGGATCGCTTCACCGCTGGCGCGCAGCTGATTCTCGGTGTCCTGCATGCCCTGGCGCACGTCCTGCATCTGCCGCTTGATCTCCTCGGCCTGCAGCTCGCGTTCCAGTTCCTGTTTCACCGAATCCCATTGATTGCGGGCACGACGCACCCACAGGCCGGCGAAGCGGGCCGCCTTGGGCAGGCGCTCGGGACCGAGCACCACCAGGGCGACCACTGCGATCACCAGCAGTTCGCTGAAGCCGATATCGAACACCGCAACCGCTCCGGATCAACGCGCGTTGCGGTCGTGCTCGTCCTGCGCGGTGCGCGAGGCGTCCTGGCTGCGCGACTCATCGCCCAGCTGCGCCGACGGCTTGTCGTCGTCGCGCATGCCCTTCTTGAATTCCTTCACCGCCGAGCCGAGATCCTTGGCGCCACTGGTCAGCCGCTTGGTGCCGAACACCAACAGAACCACGGCCAGGACAATCAGCCAATGCCAGATGCTCAAACTGCCCATAAAGACACTCGTTACGTTAGTGATCAGGCTGTCGAGCATAGCGCACCGGCTGTTAGCCGGCGCGCGTGACGAAAGTCAGTTCCCGCCCAGCGTCTCGGTGCGGATTTCGCCGTCGTTGACCGGCTGGAAGCCCTGCTGCTGCGGCGGCGGATTCTGCGGCACGTTCTGCAGCGGCGCAGTGGTGGCTTCGGCCGGGGCCGCCGGCGCTGCCTGAACAGGCGCAGGAGCTGCCGCCGGGGCCGGGGCCGGGGCCGGACGCGGTGCGCTGCCGCCGTTGCCGTTGCGGTTGTTGCGGGCGGCATAGGTGGCTTCTTCCAGACGATCGCGGAAGGCGACCACATCCATCGACGGCGAGCCCGCAGCGCGGCCTTCGAAGATCATGCGCGGCGTGGTGTTGCTGCCGTAGGCGTCCAGATTGGCGGCATCATCGATCTGCAGCACCGCACCATCCAGTGCCACGCCGGCAAACAGGCCGCGCGCACGCGACCAGGACCAGATCTCGGCCTTCAGCTGGCCATCAGTGGCAGCAGCGGCATTGCGGCCGACCGGCCCAGCGGCGACACCGGCATCGGCGCCCAGCGTGAACTTGCCGTTGACCAGGTTGTCCAGGCTGCGGTCGTTGCGGAACACCAGCACCACATCGGAGGACTGCACACCGGCCTGGAAGCCGATGCTGCCGCCGGTGAGCTTCACGAATACCGGATTGGACCAGGCGCCATTGGGCATGCGCACCGACATCAGGCCATGGCCACGACGACCGCCAATGACCAGGCCGGCCTTGATCGTGTCGGGAATGACGATGACCGCGCGGCCTTCGTCGAGCAATTTGTCTGGAATTCCCTGTTCAGGGATTTCCTGGATTTCAGCCAGCACGCGCACGGCATTGCGCGCACGCTGGTCTTCCTGCGGTCCGGCCATGGCCTGGCTGGACAGCAGGCTGGCGGCGATCAGCAGGGCTTGGATCGGGCGACGCATGGCAGGCTCCAGAAGTCAGTCCATCGGAAGATATAGCAAGTGACTGAAATTAGTAGTGTTGTCATGAATCGCCAATGAGCGCTCCCTGCTCACATAGATGCGCGGTATGCCTGCAATCCGAACCCTGCATCCCGACAGGGCACGCGATCGGCGACAATACCGCTCATGCTCGACGCACCCGATACCGCCGTGCTGGCGGTCAACCTAGGCACGCCCGAGACGCCGACGGCCCCCGCCGTACGCCGTTACCTGGCTGAATTCCTGTCCGACCCCCGCGTGGTCTCGATCCCGGCACTGCTGTGGCAGCCGCTGCTGCGCGGGCTGATCCTGCCGCTGCGCAGCAGCCGTTCCGCGACCAAGTACGCCCAGGTCTGGCTGCCGGAGGGCTCTCCGCTGATGGTGCATACGCGCCAGCTGGCGCAGGCCATGCAAGCGCTGTTGCCGACCCTGAAGGTTCGCCATGCAATGCGCTATGGTGAGCCGGCGCTGGCCAGCGAGCTCGACCGCCTGGCGGCCGACGGTGCGCGCCGCATCGTGGTACTGCCGCTGTACCCGCAGTACTCGACCACCACCACCGCCTCGGTCGAAGATCGCGTCGATGCCTGGCAGCGCCGCAATCCGGGCGTGACCGTCAGCCTGGTGCGCGACTATTCGGTCGATCCGGGCTGGGTCGACGCCGTTGCCGGCTCGATCCGCCGCTACTGGGAACAGCACGGTCGCGGCCAGAAACTGATGTTCTCCTTCCATGGCATCCCGCAGCGCCTGGCCGATGCAGGCGATCCGTATCCGCAGCGCTGCGAGGCCAGTGCGCAGGCCATCGCCAAGGCACTGGAACTGGGCAGGGACGAATGGCAGATGGGTTACCAGTCGCGTTTCGGCCGCGAGCGCTGGCTGCAGCCCTATGCCGAACCCAGCCTGTGGGCGCTGGCCGAATCCGGCGTCAAGCAGATCGATGTGGTGTGCCCCGGCTTCGCCACCGATTGCCTGGAGACGCTGGAAGAGGTCGCCATGGGCTTCACCGAAACGCTGGCCGAGCGCGGCGCGACGATGCGCTACATCCCCTGCCTCAACGCCGAACCGGAACATGCTCGCGCCCTGTCGCGGCTGGCCGTGGCCTCGCTGGCATGAGCCTTCAACCGTTTGAACTGGAGGTCGGTGGCGCGCGCGTCGCCGGCCTGCGCAACCACGGCGACGGCCCGCGCGTGCTGGCCCTGCATGGCTGGCTCGACAACGCCGCAAGCTTCGTGCCGCTGGCGCCGCATCTGTCATCGCTGCAATTGGTGGCGATCGATTTGCCCGGCCATGGCCACAGCGCACATCTGCCGGCGGGTGCCAGCTACACCACGGCCGCCGCGATCTGCCACGTACTCGACGTCGCCGATGCACTGGGCTGGGACCGTTTCAGCCTGCTCGGCCATTCGATGGGCGCCGGCATCGCCAGCCTCACCGCCTCGGTCAGCGACCGTGTGGAACGGCTGGTGGCGATCGAAGCACTCGGCGGCCTGCGCGGTCCCGAGGAAGAGACCGCCAACCGCCTGCGCGAGCATGTGAATGCCACGCGTGGGCTGGCACGCAAGCAGTTGCGCGTGTTCCCCGACCTCGCTGCGCCGATCCGTGCGCGGATGATGACCAACCAGCTCAGCGAGCGCTGCGCACGGCTGCTGGTCGAGCGCGGCGTGGAGCCGGTCGAAGGCGGCTACCGCTGGTGCAGTGATCCGCGCCTGATGCTGCCCACTGCGATCCGCCTCAGCGAAGGCCAGATCGACAACCTGCTGCAGGCCATCGCCTGCCCGACGCAGGTGATCTATGCCACGCCGGCGCAGTCGTACTATCCCGAGCCGATGCGCAGTGATCGCCTGCAGCATCTGCGCGATGGCCGTCTGGCGGTGTTTGCCGGCAACCATCACCTGCACATGGAAGAGCCGGAACAGATCGCGGGCGTGATCCTGCACTTCTTCAGCAACGACAACGCCGGCTGAGCGCAGGCACCGACGCGCTTCACTCTGCGCGTATGCGGCCGATACATCAGTTGCGGGCCCCTGCGTCCGCAGCACGCAGGTCCGGTCGGGTCTGCGGCGTGTGTCTGGTTCTGCAAGGAAGTCCGCATGCCCGCTCTGCTGCACCGTCACCCACAGGATGTGGTCACGGTGCCCCGTCTCCGCGTCGCTGATCGCGTCGCATTCCCCGAATTCCCGGCTCGCGCCCTGGTCACGCACTCCTGCGTGCGCCGCGGCGTGGCCGTTGTCGTTTGTTGATCCAGGAGTCGCCGATGTCCGTTGCATCCTCCCGTCCCCCCGATACCGTCCGCCTGCCCCATCTGCAGCAGCTCTCCCGCCGCGCTGACCGCCGTCTGCTGATCGGCAGCGCGGCGTTGGCTGTGGCTGGCCTCGTGCTGGCCCTGCGTGGGCCCCACGTACCGGGCGCTGCGTTGGCCGCGGCCGCCGTGCTGCCCGCCCTCTGGCTGGCCGGTCCACAGGCGGGCCGCAGCATCGCCCGCAACGGCCTGGCGTTGCTGCTGTCGCTGCAGTTGGCATTGCTGTGCACGATCGTCGGCCTGTCGCCAGCATTGCCGATCGCGTTGCTGCTGGGCGTGCTGCTCAGCCACCGCGATCGCCTGCCGGTATGGCTGGCCGGTGGTGTTGGCACCCTTGCCCTGCTGGTACCGCTGCTGCAGGGCGTAGCCGTGGGACCGACGTTGCTGCAGGCCGGTCTGCTCGCCAGCCTGACCGTGTTCCTTGGCCAGGTCGCGCTGCGCCTGCGCCAGCAGACCGAGGCGCTTGGCCATGGCCCACGCCGCCTGGCGGCACTGGCGCGCGATATCGCTACGGGCACCGATCTGAGCGCACATGCGGATACCGCGGCCTTTGCACCCGGTTCACTGGCCCATGCGCTGGCCGATACCGCCCGCCACGTGCAGGCTCAGCGTGGACGCGAGGCCGCGTCGCATGCCGAGAACGCGCAGATCCGCCAGGCGCTGGATGTCTCGCGCACGGCAATGATGATCGCCGACAACGACCATGTGATCCGCTACGTTAACCGCTCGGTGGTGGCACTGCTGCGCAACCAGCAGGCGACGTTGCGGCAAGCGTTCCCCGATTTCGATGCCGAGCGCCTGGTCGGCAGCAGCATCCATCGCTTCCACGCCAACCCGGACCGCATCCGCGCGATCCTCAACGGTCTGCAGGTCACGCACAACGGCAAGGTGCAGATCGGCCCGGTGCACTTCGCGCAGGTGGTCACCCCGGTGTTCGACGCGCAGGGCGTGCGCCTGGGCTTCGCCGTGGAATGGCATGACCGCACCCATGAACTCGCGCTGGAGAACGCCGTGGCCGGCATCGTCGCAGCGGCAGCGGCCGGTGACCTCGACCAGCGCCTGCAGGCCACTGAAGGCGCCAGCTTCCTCGATGGCCTGACCGGTGGCATCAACCAGCTGCTCGATACGCTCGGCAGCACCGTCAACGACGTGCGGCAGATGCTCTCGGCACTGGCCAATGGCGATCTGGATCGGCGCATGCACGGCGAGTATCACGGCGCCTTCGCTGCCATCCAGCGCGATGCCAATGCCACGGCCGGGCAGCTGGCACGCATGGTCGGTCGCATCCAGGAATGTGCGGCGTCGATCAGTACCGCCGCCAGCGAGATTGCCGCCGGCAACGGCGCATTGTCCGAGCGCAGTGAGCGCCAGGCCGCACACCTGCAGGAGACCGCAGCATCGATGGAGGAACTGACCGCCACCGTGCGCCAGAACGCCGCCCATGCGCGTGAGGCCAGTGCGTTGGCGGCCTCCACGCAGAGCGCTGCCAGTGACGGCAACACGGCCATGCAGCGGGTGGTGGATACCATGCAGGCCATCGAAGGCGCCTCGAAGCGGATCGGTGACATCACCGGCGTCATCGACGGCATCGCCTTCCAGACCAATATCCTGGCGTTGAACGCAGCGGTGGAGGCGGCACGCGCCGGCGAGCAGGGCCGGGGCTTTGCTGTGGTGGCCAGCGAAGTGCGGGTACTGGCGCAGCGCTCTGCGGCAGCGGCCCAGGAGATCAAGAAGCTGATCGACGAAGCCGGCCGCCAGGTGGGCGAAGGTGCCCAGCTGGTAGCCGACGCCGGCCAGCGCATGCAGGGCATTGTTGGCGGCGTGGAGGATGTCAGCCACCTGATGCGCGAGATTTCTGCAGCGTCGCAGGAGCAGTCGATCGGTATCGAGCAGATCAACCAGACCGTCGTGCAGATGGATCAGGCCACGCAGCAGAATGCGGCGCTGGTGGAAGAAGCCACCGCGGCCGCACGTGAGCTGCAGTCGCAGGCGGGGACGCTGACTGAAGCGGTCTCGGTGTTCCGCCAGCAGGAATCGCACGAGGTCTCGCAGGCCGCCTGATCCGGACCTTCAGTTCGATCCTGATCAAGACGGCGCCCGCAGGGCGCCGTCTTTTTATGCGTGAGCTGCCTTGGCTAGCGGCCAACCTTGGTTGGCATCGCTTTTCTCAGGTACAGCCCATCCATGCACCTACTGGTAGTGCCGGCCCCTGGCCGCCAACCGATTGCTGTATGCGCCTGCTGTTGGTAGCCGCCAACCTTGGTTGGCGCCGTGGCTCCTCGCGGAGGGCATCCACGCATGGCGTGGAACTACCGCCAGTGCCGGCCGCTGGCCGGCAATCACCGCCTCAGCGTGCACTGTCGGGGCCTGCTGCCGGTATCCGCCATCGGTGGGTGCCAACCTTGGTTGGCACCTCTTTGCGCGGCCAGCGCCCCATCCACACACGGCGTGGATCTATCGGGTTGTTGGTGTGCAGCCACGGGGTTGCCGGCCAGCGGCCGGCACTACCGGTATTTCCTGCGCACAAAGAAAAACCCCGCTGCGCAAGCAGCGGGGTTTTGGGTATAAACCCTGGCGATGACCTACTCTCGCATGGCTTGAGCCACACTACCATCGGCGCAGCTGCGTTTCACTTCCGAGTTCGGGATGGGATCGGGTGGTTCCACAGCGCTAATTTCACCAGGGAGGCTTT
>NZ_JBJNRH010000007.1:0-2500 GCF_045809185.1 Nocardiopsis yanglingensis
AAACGGCGGCGGGTGCATCACCTCATCTGCCGGCCAGCGGCCGGCACTACCTGCATTTCCTGCGCACAAAGAAAAACCCCGCTGCGTGAGCAGCGGGGTTTTGGGTGTAAACCCTGGCGATGACCTACTCTCGCATGGCTTGAGCCACACTACCATCGGCGCAGCTGCGTTTCACTTCCGAGTTCGGGATGGGATCGGGTGGTTCCACAGCGCTAATTTCACCAGGGAGACGGTTGCAGCAGCGCTTGCAGCGCCAGCTTCGCGATCTTGCCCTTGGGGCGGAAGGAACCCGGAAAATGCAGTGCCTTCACTTAATAAGAAAAACCCCGCTGCGCAAGCAGCGGGGTTCTCGGGTGTAAACCCTGGCGATGACCTACTCTCGCATGGCTTGAGCCACACTACCATCGGCGCAGCTGCGTTTCACTTCCGAGTTCGGGATGGGATCGGGTGGTTCCACAGCGCTAATTTCACCAGGGAGGCTTTTGGAGAGTCGCACTCGTCCCGGGGGACAAGGCGCCAGCCTCGCATAGTTCTTGTGACGTAGCGTGCACTTGGATGCTCTTACGACGCTGTCGTAAAGCCAAGGCAACTTGAGGTTATATGGTCAAGCCTCTCGGATCATTAGTATCAGTTAGCTCAATACATTGCTGTACTTACACACCTGACCTATCAACCACGTAGTCTACATGGTTCCTTCAGGGGGCTTGTGCCCCGGGAGATCTCATCTTGAGGCGCGCTTCCCGCTTAGATGCTTTCAGCGGTTATCGCTTCCGAACATAGCTACCCGGCAATGCCACTGGCGTGACAACCGGAACACCAGAGGTTCGTCCACTCCGGTCCTCTCGTACTAGGAGCAGCCCCTCTCAAATCTCCAACGCCCATGGCAGATAGGGACCGAACTGTCTCACGACGTTCTGAACCCAGCTCGCGTACCACTTTAAATGGCGAACAGCCATACCCTTGGGACCGACTACAGCCCCAGGATGTGATGAGCCGACATCGAGGTGCCAAACACCGCCGTCGATATGAACTCTTGGGCGGTATCAGCCTGTTATCCCCGGAGTACCTTTTATCCGTTGAGCGATGGCCCTTCCATACAGAACCACCGGATCACTAAGTCCTAGTTTCCTACCTGCTTGATCCGTCGATCTTGCAGTCAAGCACGCTTATGCCTTTGCACACAGTGCGCGATGTCCGACCGCGCTGAGCGTACCTTCGAGCTCCTCCGTTACTCTTTAGGAGGAGACCGCCCCAGTCAAACTACCCACCATACACGGTCCCCGACCCAGATAATGGGCCCAGGTTAGAACGTCAAGCACGACAGGGTGGTATTTCAAGGATGGCTCCACTGCAGCTAGCGCCACAGTTTCATAGCCTCCCACCTATCCTACACAGACGAACTCAACGTTCAGTGTAAAGCTATAGTAAAGGTTCACGGGGTCTTTCCGTCTTGCCACGGGAACGCTGCATCTTCACAGCGATTTCAATTTCACTGAGTCTCGGGTGGAGACAGCGCCGCTGTCGTTACGCCATTCGTGCAGGTCGGAACTTACCCGACAAGGAATTTCGCTACCTTAGGACCGTTATAGTTACGGCCGCCGTTTACTGGGGCTTCGATCAAGAGCTTCGCCTTGCGGCTGACCCCATCAATTAACCTTCCAGCACCGGGCAGGCGTCACACCCTATACGTCCACTTTCGTGTTTGCAGAGTGCTGTGTTTTTGATAAACAGTCGCAGCGGCCTGGTTACTGCGACCCTCTTCAGCTATAGCTCGCACGAGCCACCAAAAAGGGTGCACCTTCTCCCGAAGTTACGGTGCCATGTTGCCTAGTTCCTTCACCCGAGTTCTCTCAAGCGCCTGAGAATTCTCATCCTACCCACCTGTGTCGGTTTACGGTACGGTCTGCGTAAGCTGAAGCTTAGGAGCTTTTCCTGGAAGCGTGGTATCAGTGACTTCGCCATAAAGGCTCGTCTCGGTGCTCGGTCTTAAAGGATCCCGGATTTGCCAAAGATCCAAACCTACCGCCTTTCCCCAGGACAACCAACGCCTGGTACACCTAACCTTCTCCGTCCCTCCATCGCACTTACGCGAGGTGCAGGAATATTAACCTGCTTCCCATCGACTACGACTTTCGTCCTCGCCTTAGGGGCCGACTCACCCTGCGCCGATTAACGTTGCGCAAGGAAACCTTGGGCTTTCGGCGTGCGGGTTTTTCACCCGCATTATCGTTACTCATGTCAGCATTCGCACTTCCGATACCTCCAGCAGACTTCTCAATCCACCTTCAACGGCTTACGGAACGCTCCTCTACCGCGCATAACAAAGTTATGCACCCCAAGCTTCGGTTCACTGCTTAGCCCCGTTAAATCTTCCCCGCAGACCGACTCGACCAGTGAGCTATTACGCTTTCTTTAAAGGGTGGCTGCTTCTAAGCCAACCTCCTGGCTGTCTGTGCCTTTCCACATGGTTTTCCACTTAGCAGTGAATTTGGGACCTTAG
>NZ_JBJNRH010000007.1:6105-51615 GCF_045809185.1 Nocardiopsis yanglingensis
CGCGCGTTGCGCGGTCAACGCCACAAGGGCTATCAATGCACGGATGCACAGTGGAGAGACGGCAATGAACATGCAGGTGCGGCAAGCGTGGTGGCGCGACCTTTCAGTACCGGCCCTCGTTGCCGGCTTCATTACTGTGTTGGTCGGCTTCGCCAGTTCGGCCGTCATCGTGTTCCAGGCTGCGCAAGCCGTCGGTGCCAACCAGGCACAGATCGCCTCATGGATGTGGGCACTGGGTCTGGGCATGGGTGTGACCTGCATCGGGCTGTCGCTGCGCTATCGCGTGCCAGTGGTGACCGCGTGGTCGACACCGGGCGCGGCGATGCTGGTGGTCGGTGCCGGTGGCGCCTCGCTTGCTGAAGCCACCGGTGCATTCCTGCTCGCCGCGGTGCTGGGCATGCTGGCAGGCTTCTCCGGCATCTTCGCCCGGTTGATGCAGCGGGTGCCGATGGCGCTGGCCGCCGGCATGCTGGCCGGGGTGCTGCTGCGCTTCGGTCTGGACGTGTTCGTGGCCATGAACACCCAACTGGTACTGGCGCTGGCAATGTTCGCCACCTGGCTGGCCGGACGCCGCCTGTTCCCGCGCTATGCGGTCATCGCCACCCTGCTGGTCGGCATCGCGGTGGCGGCCAGCCGTGGCCTGCTGCACGCACAGCAGGTGCAGCTGCAACTGGCGGTACCGCAATGGGTGACCCCATCCCTGTCCTGGACTGCAGTGGCTGGCATCGCCCTGCCCCTGTTCGTGGTCACCATGGCCTCGCAGAACATTCCGGGCGTGGCAGTGATGCGGGCATCCGGCTACGACGCCCCGGTGTCGCCGCTGATTGGCTGGATCGGTGTGGTCAATACGCTGCTGGCACCGTTCGGTGCGTACGCGCTGAACCTGGCGGCAATCACCGCTGCGATCTGCATGGGCCGCGATGCGCATGAGGACCCGGCACGGCGCTATACCGCCGCCATGGCGGCAGGTGCCTTCTACATCGTGATCGGACTGTTCGGTGCCACCGTGGCCGCACTGTTCGCCGCCTTCCCGAAGGAGCTGGTGGCCTGCGTGGCCGGTATCGCGCTGTTCGGCACCATCGCCAACAGTCTGGCCAGTGCGCTGGCGGTGGAGCGGGACCGCGAGGCGGCACTGGTCACCTTCCTGGTCACCGCCTCGGGCGTCTCACTGGCCGGCATCGGCTCGGCCTTCTGGGGCCTGGTGGCCGGTGCGCTGTGCCTGCTGGTGCTGCGGCCCCGTCAGGGACGCTGACCCGCCCTACCCCGCCAATGCGGCGCCGACGGTACTCAGCGCCAGCGCGATGACGATGGCGATCAGTGTGGCGACCACGCTGGTGCCGCCGCGCGCGGTCAGCTCGCTGCGCAGCCGTGCGTCATCGCCGCCGGTGACGGCACGGGCCTGGGCGATCAGGCGCTGGCAGTGTGCCAGGTACCAGCTGTTGCCAAAGATGCCGGTGATGATGCTGAGCGCGAAGGTGATGATCAGTGACAAGCCATCCGGCACATCCAGCAAGGTCTCCACCACGCTGATCAGCAGCAGCAGGCCAGCCCACATCGCCGCCAGGCGGTACATCTTGCGGTACATCATCCAGATCAGGCCGAGCAGGAAGGCCGGCCAGTGCCAGGTGCCACTGCCCGTGGCAATGCCCTGATCCAGCCGCCAGCGCTGGCGATAGATCGGGAAGTTGCCGCCGACCACGCTGGCGTACAAGGCCATCTCGCCCTCCAGCCCGGCAGCCGCAGCCACATCCGGTGCAGCGACCGGCGCACGATAGGGATCAGACGGATCGCCGACACTCGGCGCGACGCCCTCAACCGCAGGGGCTGCGTCGATATCCGGGACCGGAGCCACCTCGATGGGCGTGGACGCCTGCTCCAGTTCCGCCAACGGCCGCCATGAGGGCATGCCTTCGCACCAGAGCAGCGTGCGCGCCGTAACCGTCCCTTCCTGCTGCAGCTGGCGAAGACCGGCCAGATCCACCGGCCCACTGCTCTGCCTGCCATTGGCGTACCACCATTGTGCTTCCTGCATGTTTTCCATCCTTGCTACCTGCATCGACAAACTGAAACCACCGCCAGCGCCTACAGCGCGGTACTGGCCAGGGTCTGCACCAGCTGATGGCGCGCACCTGGCGCAAGCGTAATCTGCTCCGGGCCTGCGTTGGCCACTTCCAGGCAAACGTAATCGTGCCAGCCATCGCCGACATCGGCCATCCTGGCTGCGGCCTCGGCACCGGGATTCCAGGCCACGAGCGTCTGGCTGCCTTCGCTGCGGATCTCGATCCGCCGCTGCAGTACGGGATCACGCAGCACGTAATGGCCGCCGGCACCGGTATAGATGCGATCGCTGCGACCGGGGTCACGCGGATCGCGCAATGACCACGGTCCCTGTTGCAGGCGCAGCTGCGCATAGTCCTCGTACTTGTCCAGGTATTGCAGGCCATCAAGGCCCTCGACCTCGACCTGGTTGGCATCGCCCACCCGGAAATAGCTGTGCAGGGCCTGGGTGAAGGTCACCGCCGAGGTTCCGGTGTTCTCGGTGACGAGCTGCTGGCGCAGCTGGCGGCCGATGCGCAACTGCATCTGCAGGCGCAGGCCGGGATCGGCGCAGGGTGCAGGTGCCAACTGCAGTTCGACCTCACCGTCATCGTTCTGGCTGGCCTGCAGAAGCTCCCAGCGCGCGGTGCGCACCAGGCCATGCGCGGGCACATCATTGTTCTGGCCCTGGCGGCCGAACCACGGCCAGCACACCGGGACGCCACCGCGGATGGGCGTGGGCAGCTCGGCGCGCGTCGGCGAAAGCCACAGTACATCAGGCTGCCCATCGGGAATGAACGACAGCAGCTGGCCACCAAACACACTGACGACCGCCGTGGCGTTGGCGGTTCGCACCTGCCAGGCCTGCAGGCCGTGATACAGGCCGGTGCTGATGTCCGGATTCGACTGCATGCGATGACGCTCCTTGAAGACCGCGGCGATGATGTCGTGGTCAACGTGTCGCCGGCAAGGCCTTCTGCCCAGCGGGTGCGATGGCGGCCGCCTCTTCCTGCAGCGTGCGCAGGATGCGCTGGCCGGCGCGGCCGTCCACCTCGCTCCAGCCCAGGCGCTGCTGCTCGGTCTGGATCGCGCGACGGGTGGCGGTACCGATCATGCCGTCGGCGGCACCGATGTCGTGGCCACGGGCCAGCAGCAGGGTCTGCAGTTGGCGGCGCTCATCGCGGCCCAGGCCCGGGTCGTCGGTCGGCCAGGCGGTGGCCAGCCCGTTGCCGCCACGCAGTTGGTCAGCCAGCGTCGCGATCGCCAGCGCATAGCTTTCAGCGGCGTTGTAGCTGTAGATCGCGTCGTAATTGCGGAACACCAGCAATGCCGGGCCCTTGATGCCGGCCGGCAGCAGCAGCGCGGCGCGCGCATCCGCCGGCAGGTTGGCCGGAGCCAGCGCGCTGCCATCCAGCGCGGTCACGCCCTGCGCACGCCAGTCGGCCAGGGCACGACGCTGGGTGCGCCCGGCCTGGCTGGCGTTGAAGCCGGCAGGAACGCGAACTTCCATGCCCCACGGCTCGCCGCTGCGCCAGCCGGCGCGCTTGAGGTAGTTGGCGGTGGACGCCAGCGCATCGGGAATGCTGCCGACCAGATCGCGGCGGCCATCGCCATCACCGTCCACGGCGATGCGTGCGTAGGTGCTGGGCATGAACTGCGTATGCCCGAAGGCACCGGCCCAGGAACCGGTGAGCCCCTGTGCCTGCAGGTCTCCACGGTCGATCAGCTTGAGCAGCGCCAGCAGTTCACCGCGGAAGAAGGATTGGCGACGGCCGGCGCAGGACAGCGTGGCCAGTGACTGCAGCAGCGGGCGCTTGCCGAACACGCGGCCGTAGTCGCTCTCCACGCCCCAGACCGCAACGATGGTGGCCGGATCGACGCCGTACTGCGCCGACACCCGATCGAGCAGGTCGCGATGCTGCTGCAGCATGGCGCGACCATCAGCCACGCGCTGACGATCGACCAGCGCAGCCAGGTAGTCCCAGATCGGCGTGGTGAATTCCGGCTGCGCGTCGAGCAGGCCGAGCACGCTGGGGTCCGGGGTGAGCCCGGCGGTGATTTCATTGAAGCGGTCGGCGCTGATGCCCTGGCTGGCGGCCGTGGCCTGCAGGCCCGCCAGGCAGCGGCCGAAGGCCGGATCGACGGTGGCATCCGGTGCTGCAGGCAGCGCGGGGGGCGAGGCGAGAGCGGCCGCCAGGCCGAGCGTGGTCAGAATGGGCATGGCGTCCTCCGTGTTGCCGTTGCACGGCCATCTTAGGGGTAGCGGTACTGCTGAACCTGAAGGGGTACCGGCTGGCCGTCCGCCCTAGATGGCACGCAGCAGGCGCAGGCCGTAGGCGGGACTGTCGGCATTCCAGCGCTGCGTGACCTGCAGTCCCGCCTGCTGCAGCAGCGCCTCGAAGCTGTCGTCGGTGTACTTGTGGCTGTACTCCACACGGATCGGTTCGTCGGCGGCAAAGTGGAAGGTGCGGCCGTCCAGATGCACATCCTGCGCCCAGCGGCTGACCAGATCGGTTTCGATGCGCAGCCGCGCGGTGCTGTAGCAGGCACGGTGGTGGAAGCCGTCGAGGTCGAAGTCGCTGCCGATCTCGCGATTGAGCCGGGCCAGCAGGTTGAGAGTGAACGCGGCGGTTACGCCCTGCGCGTCGTTGTAGGCCGCTTCGATCAGTGCCGGGTCCTTGTGCAGATCGATGCCGACCAGGGCCAGGCCGTCGCGGCCCATCGTCTGGCGCATCGCCCGCAGCAGTGCGACCGCGTCTTCGCCTTCAAAGTTGCCCAGCGTGGAACCGGGGAAGAACAGCAGCCGTCGCGCGGGTTCGCGCTCGGGCATGGGAACGGCGACCGGGCGGGTGAAGTCGGCACAGACCGGCAGCATCTCCACCTCCGGCAACGCCGGCGCCAGATGATCGATGCTGGACAGCAGCGCGGCCCGCGAGATTTCAATCGGCGTATAGGCCACCGGGTCGTGAAGTGCGGCCAGCAGCAGCGCGGTCTTGCGTCCGCTGCCGCTGCCCAGCTCCACCACGTGCAGACGCGGGCCCACGCTGCGGGCGATGTCCGGCAGCACACGCTTCAGCAGGGCCAGCTCGGTGCGCGTGGGGTAGTACTCGGGGGTCTGGGTGATCTGCTCGAACAGGCGCGAGCCACGCGCATCGTAGAAGTACTTGGACGGCAGCTGGCGCGGCGTACGTGAGAGTCCGGCCACTACGTCGGAGAGGATCTGCTGCCGCCCGGGGGTGAGATCGGTCAATGCCTGCAGCGCGTCATGCACGGTGCTCATGTGAGGTCCCTGGCCAGGCGCAGCCCGGAGAACTGCCAGCGCGCCGGCGGCATGAAGAAGTTGCGGTAGCTGGCGCGCACATGGCCGCGGGGTGTCGCGCAGCTGCCGCCACGCAGCACCCACTGCCCGCACATGAACTTGCCGTTGTACTCACCGAGGTTGCCGGCGAAGGGTCGAAAACCGGGATAGGCACCGTAGGCACTGTGGGTCCATTCCCATACATCGCCGAACAGCTGCCGCATTCCACTGCCCTGCGCTGCTTGCGGGTGCAGCCGATCGTCATCGGCGAAATGGCCGCGCAGCGGCTGCGACGCGGCAGCGGCTTCCCACTCGTACTCGCTGGGCAGGCGCGCGCCGGCCCAGCGGGCGCAGGCGTCAGCTTCGTAGTAGCTGAGGTGGCAGACCGGCGCATTCGGATCCAGTTCGCGCCAACCACCCAGGGTGTACTCGCGCTGCAGGGCGTCGTCCCAGTACAGCGGGTGCTGCCAGCCCTCGGCTTCGCGCAGCGCCCAGCCTTCACTGAGCCACCAGCGCGGTTCACGGTAGCCGCCGGCGTCGATGAAGGCGCGGTACTCGGCATTGCTGACGGGACGATCGGCCAGTGCGTGCGCGGGGAGCAGCACGCGATGCGCTGGCGATTCGTTGTCGTAGGCGAAGGCGGTGTGCTGCGGCCAGGCTGCGGCGCCGACGGTGACGATGCGCTCGGGTGATTCGATCCAGCCCTGCGCAGTGGCGCTGCTTGCGGCGGGTTGCAGGTCTTCGCGATACGGCGGCTGCAGTGGATTGCACCACAACGCATGCTTGATGTCGGTGAGCAGCAGTTCCTGGTGCTGCTGTTCGTGCTGCAGGCCCAACTGCAGGTGCTGCAGTGCCTGCTCATCAAGATCGCCTGTCGCCAGCCGCGATTGCACCTGTGCATCGACCTGCTGGCGGTAGTCGCGCACCTGCTGCAACGAGGGCCGCGACAGCAGGCCACGCTGCGGCCGCGCATGCGCCGGCCCGATGCTCTTGTAGTAGCTGTTGAACAGGTAATCCCAGGCCGGGTCATGCGCTGGCGCGGTGGCGAAGCCCGCCAGCACGAAGCGTTCGAAGAACCAGGTGGTGTGGGCCAGGTGCCATTTGCTCGGGCTGGCGTCGGCCATGCTCTGCAGCATGGCGTCCTCGGCGCTGAGCGGCGCGGCCAGTTGCATGCTGCGCGCACGCACCCGTGCGAACTGGTGGGCGAGATCGTGCTGCGGGGCAGCGACGGCGGCTGGTACGCTGTCCATGTGGGCAGCATCGGCGCTGGACGGTGAGTGCGATGTCATGGTTCGGCGTCACTTTTTTCACATGGGTAAGCCTCCCGCATTCAAGATGCAGGCACGAACGCCGCTAACGGCAATGCTGCGGCCGCGTCGTCACCGCGCTGGAATTCCTGCTTGCCCCTGCATCCGCTCCGCCAGCCTGCGCATTACCTGTTCGTGCTGCCCGCCCTGCTGGTTGCCGTGGTGGTATGGACCGCATTGGATACCGCAGACGTGACCAGCCCGGCGCAGCGCGTCCTGCCGTGGCTGCTGGCCTGCCTCGGTGCCGGTCTGGCCCTGCTCTACCACCAGGTGCGCACGTTGTGCCTGCTGCTGGTGGTGGCGGTGATGTTCGCGCTGCTGCACCAGGACGTCGCTGGCTACCTGCGCAGTGGCCATGTCGCCACGCTGACGCCGCTGCGCTTCCACGCCATCTCGGCGTGGTTGCCGCTGTTGTTCGCCGGGCTGGCGTTGTGGCCGGAGCGCGGGCGGCGCCGCCAGGACCTGCTGTTGCGTTCCGTCGCCAGCGGAACGGCACTGCTGATCTTTCTGCTGCTGGCCTCGCAGCAGCCTAGCGGCATGCACGATCTGCTGTCGAACCGTCACTGGGCGTGGATCCCGGCCGACTGGAACGCGCTGGCGCAGCTGCCGGCGCTGCTGTTCCTGCTGGCGACCGCCGCGTTGGGTTGGCACGCCTGGCGGCATCCGCGGCCACTGCACACGGCAATGCTGCTGGCCCTGCTGTGCCTGTGGTGGATGCTGCCACGGGTATTCCTGCAGCCGGTGCTGTTGCCGGCGTTGAGCAGCGCCGCCCTGCTGCTGATGCTGGGTGCGATGCTGCAGGAGTCCTTCCACATGGCCTTCCGCGACGAGCTGACCGGCCTGCCGGGGCGCCGCGCGTTCAACGAGACCCTGCAGCGGGCACGCGGCACCTACAGCATCGCGATGGTGGACGTGGACCACTTCAAATCGTTCAACGACACCCATGGCCACGATACCGGCGACGACGTGCTGCGCCTGGTGGCCTCGCGGCTGGCACGGGTAGGCGATGGTGGTCGTGCGTTCCGCTATGGCGGCGAGGAGTTCGCGGTGGTGTTCCTGGACCGCCCGGCAGTGGCCTGCGTCGATGCCGTGGAAGCATTGCGGCAAAGCATCGAGGACACCCGCATGCAACTGCGCGACCGCAGCACCCGCAGCCGCGATGACGAAGCCGGCCGCCAGCAGCGTGGACGCGGTGGCAGCGGCCAGGTGGTACAGGTGACGGTGAGCATCGGGCTGGCCGACAGCCGCGTGGATCCGCGCCCGATGGCGGTGGTCAAGGCCGCCGACCAGGCGCTGTACGTGGCCAAGGACGGGGGTCGCAACCAGGTGCACGCACATGCCGGCCAGCGCGTGCTGGCCGTGCGTGGCGGCTGAGGCTCAGACCGCGTCGAGGTAGTACCAGCGGCCGTCGATGCGCTGGAAGCGGCTGTGTTCGGTCATCTTGACCGCACTGCCGCCGCCGATGCGATAGCGCGCGGTGAAGCGGACGTCGGCGCTGTCGGTACCGGTGACGGTGTACTCGTGTACGGTCAGGCCCAGCCAATGGGTGCGCTGGCCGGGCGCATCATCCAGCGACAACTCGGCCGGACGCGTGTCCGGATGCCAGGTCTGGCGCAGGTAGTCAGCCAGGCCCCGCACATACGCGCTGTAGCGCGACCGCATCAGATGCTCGGCATCCGGCGCGGCTTCACCGGCATGGAAACGGCCACAGCAGGCGGCATAGTCGGCGGGAAGGCCACAGGGGCAGGGATCGGCGGGTTTTCGGCTCATATCGGCATTGTCGCCGGGTTGCACGGATTGATCCACGTACGGCACGGGTCGCCGGTAGAGGACAGGCGTATGCTGTCGCGCCCCCACCTTGATTGATCGCCGTGCTGGAACTGGTTCCCCCTGAGTTGTGGTGGCTGGTGGTGATCGCCTTCATCGCCGGCCTTGTGGATGCCGCCGTGGGTGGCGGCGGCCTGGTACAGCTGCCTGGCCTGTTCACGGTGCTGCCGCAGCAGACGCCGGCGATGCTGTTTGGTACCAACAAGTTCAGTTCGATGTTCGGCACAGGTGCGGCGGCCTGGCGCTATGCGCGCAACGTGCGCTTCCCGTGGAAGCCGGTACTGTTCGCGGCCGGCACGGCCTTCATTTTCTCCTTCGCCGGCGCCACGGCGGTGAGCCTGCTGCCCAAGGATGCGGTGCGCCCACTGGTGCTGGTGCTGCTGATCGCGATGCTGGCCTACACGCTGTGGAAGAAGGACTTCGGCGCGCTGCACCGTCCGCAGGAGATCGGTCGCCGCGAGCTGGTGATCGCGCTGGCGATCGGTGCGGCGATCGGCTTCTACGACGGCTTCTTCGGGCCGGGTACGGGCAGCTTCCTGATCTTCCTGTTCGTGCGCTTCTTCGGCCTGGATTTCCTGCGCGCGTCGGCCGCGTCGAAGGTGGTGAACCTGGCGACCAATGTTGCAGCGATCTCGTTCTTCGTGCCAACCGGCAACATCCTGTGGCTGTTCGCGCTGCCGATGGCGGCGGCCAACATCATCGGTTCGGTGGTGGGCACGCGGCTGGCGCTGAAGGGCGGTACGCCGTTCATCCGTAAGCTGTTCGTGGGGCTGGTGGTGGTGCTGATCGCGCGGATGGCGTGGGATACGTTCCGCGGAGCGTGAACGCGGTTGCCGGCCAGCGGCCGGCACTACCGGGTCATGAACCCCGCCCATGGGTAGTGCCGGCCGCAGGCCGGCAATCCCAATCAACCGGCCGGCTCAGGCCTCCGCTTCTTCCGGTTCGTTGGCCTGCTGGCGGCTGCGCTCGGGCAGCTTCAGGCGCTTGCCTTCTTCGTCGTACTCGATCAGCAGCACGCCGGAGTCGTGGCGGCCGCTGATTTCGACGAAGCAGGCACCGCCGATGAACGGCTCCAGCGTCATCACCGACTTCAGCGGGGTGGCGACCACCATCTGGAAGCCGAAGTTGTCGAAGATGTTCATCGCCAGTGCGGTGAACTCGTTGTCGGCCTTGTCGAAGGCTTCGTCGAGCACGACCGCGGCGTAGCTGGGCAGCTGGCTGTCGGCACCGCCGAGCTGGTAGCGCAGTGCCGCCGCCAGGCAGGTGGTGGCCAGTTTCTGGCGCTGGCCGCCGGACTTGCCGGCACCGCTGCGGTAGATCTCGACCTGCTGGCGCGTTTCTGCATCCAGCTCGACGCCGATGAACTCCACGTGCATGCGCACGTCCAGCACCAGCTCGCGCCAGCGCTTGTCCTCACCTTCCTGCGAACCGAGGCGATTGACCAACTGGCGCAGCACGGTGAACTGCGATTCGGCCAGCTCCCGCTGCTCGGTCTGCTGCTGCGACAGCACCTCGCGCAGCTGCAGGTGGAACTCGCCGACTTCCGGCAGGCGGCGGTCGCTCAGTTCGATGGTCAGCAGCGTGCCACGGTTGAACGGCACCTGCTCCAGGCTGGCGTTCACTTCGTCCAGGCGCTGGCCGATCGACTTGCGGGCCTCTGCACTGTGGCGCTGCAGGGCCAGCAGGTTGTTCTTGCTCTGGTTCTGCAGCAGATCGAAGAAGCGCTCTTCGTGCTGCGGCAGGCCGTCGCGCTCCAGGCGTTCGAGGCGGGCGAGGAAGTCCTCGGCCGAGGCCACCGATACAGTGAAGTCGCCCGATTCCTCCGGCCACTGCTGGATGAAGCGACGGAAGCAACCGATCAGCTGGTTCTCGATGCGGTTGAGGTCCTGCTGCGAGGACGACAGCTGTTCGTTCAGCGCGTTGCTGACCTGGCGCATGTGCGCTTCCAGCGTTTCCAGGCTGAGCGGGCCCTGCTCCTGCAGGCGCTCGGCCAGCCCGGCTTCCTGCTCCTGGGCCAGGCTCGGCAGCACCAGCGCACGGCTCTGCTGGCGGGCGCGGTCGAGGCGATCACGTTCCTTGACCAGCTGGCCACGCTCGACGCGGACGTCTTCATAGGTGCGGCGGGATTGTTCGATGTCTGCGCGCACGGCGTCGATCTGCTTGGCCAGCTTGGCGAGATCGGCATTGCCTTCGCGCAGGTCGCGCAGGGTCGCTTCGATATCGCTCAGGCGCTGCTGCGGGGCAGCGATGTCGATCTCGTTCCAGCTGATGCTGACCAGTTCGTGGCAGGCCAGGCGGCGCTCGTTGTCGCGGTCGCGCTGGCCGCGCAGGCGTGCGATGTCGGTCTCGCAGCTGGCGATGCGCTTGGCCAGTTCCTGTGCTTCGCGCTCGAAGGCGCCCACCTTGTCGTGGTTGTTGAAGCCAAGGATCCAGCGACGGCGGTCGCCCACCGCACTGCGGTCGTCCTTCTCGAAGCGGTCACCGGGATGCTTGACCTGGCCTTCGCGGGTGATGCCACGGTCGACGTTGCGCAGCTGCTTGGCATCCACGCACTCGTAGTCGAAGCGCTTGCCAAGCTCACGGCGCAGCCAGCTTTCGAACACGTGCTCGCGCAGTTCCAGCTTGTGCAGCAGCGACTTCGCCGACGGCTCGCGCGCGAACGCATCATCGTTGCGGCGCACCCGGTAATAGGTGAAGCGCATGCCCAGGTGGGTGCGGTTCACCCACTCGGCGACGTCGTTGTAGTGCTTGTCATCGACCAGCAGCGACAGCGCGAAGCCACCCAGCACACGTTCGATGGCGCCCTGCCAGCCCTGCTCTTCCGAGCGGACCTGGATCAGCTCGCCGACGAAGGGCAGCGCCGCTTCGGCGATGCCGGTCTCCTCGGCCAGGCGCGCGCGCAGCTTCTGCATCGGCGCCGGGATGTTGGAGGGCGTGCGCTGCATCGCTTCGAGCTCGCTGCGCACTTCACCGAAGCGGCGCTCGTCGTCGCGCTTGCCACCGAGGCGATCGCTGATCGCGTCGTCCAGGGCAGCCGAGGCACGCTGGCGGTCCTGCAGTTCGTTCTGCGCACGCTCGACCAGCTCGGCGAAGCCATGGGCGTCGTCGGGCAGTTCGGCCTGCAGCTGCTGTGCCGCTTCCTGGGCCTGGTCACGCTTGGCCTTGCGGCGGTCGCGCTCGGCTTCGGCGCGGCCCTGCTCGCGCTCCAGTTCCTCGATGCGCTCTCCGCCCTGCTGGCGGCGCTGCAGTTCCAGTTCGGCCAGACGCTCGGTGTGGTTGTCGAGCGCGGCGCGGCGCTGGGCCTCTTCGCCGAGCAGGCCACGGTCACGCACGTCCATCTCGCGCAGGCGCGCTTCGATCAGCGCCTGGCGGCGGCTTTCGCGGAAGCTGTCGACGCCGAGCTTCAGTGCTTCGTCGTCGCCGCGCTGGCGGTGCATTTCCTTCAGGTCGTTGTAGTAGGCGCGTGCCGGCAGCAGGATTTCCACCTGGCGGCGGGCAGTGACCACGGCCTGGTGCGCGCCATCCAGCTCGGCGAAGTCGCTGACCAGGCGCTCGGCGGCGTCGAAGGTCTTCGGCGTGTCGAGCATGAAGTCGCGCAGGAAGACGTTGAGGTCGCCCAGGTTCTTCGCCGACTGCGTCTTGTGCAGCAGGCGCAGTGCCATTTCGTTGTCGATGCCGAGCAGGTCGCGGAAGCGCTCGGCGTAGCCGGAGAAGGTGTCGAAGTGATGCAGGTCGGACAGCTTCTGCTTGAGCTTGCGCAGGTCCAGGTCGAAGCCGCCGAGGTCCTTGGCGATGTCGAACGGGCGCTCGGCGATCATGTAGTGCTTGCGCACGTCGCCGGCCGAGGTGCCGTTGCCGGAGATCCACAGCAGGCGCACCAGGCTGACCACGCGGCCGTCGCCAGCGCGGTATTCCAGCACCAGTGCAGTCCAGGTCGCACCCTTGCGCAGGTACTGCGTAGCGATTTCGCCGGTGCCGCTGTCCTGCTGGTCGGCCCACGCGCCACGCACATAGGACACCAGGTTGCGGTCGCGCCCACTGCGCTCGGCTTCACGCGCGGCGGCGTTGAAGTCGACGATGGCCGGTGGCGTCAGCAGCGCTGACATGGCATCGAGCAGGGTCGACTTGCCCGAGCCGGAACGGCCAACGAACAGGAAGCCGCGCTCGGCGATCGGCACTTCGGTCAGGCCGTTGAAGGTGCCCCAGTTGTGCACCTGCAGGCGGCGCATGCGGAACTGCTGCAGGCGCGGGTCCGGCAGGCCTTCGTTGAACAGGGCGGGAGTGTGCTTGGAGATAGCCATGCGATGGTCGGGTCTCTCAGGCCTCGGCGGCCGGGGTTTCGCGCAGCTGGCGGTACACCGCCGAAAGCTGGGACACGTCTTCGGCGGAGAACAGCAGCTTCAGTGCCGGCGAGACTTCGTGGCGGTCTTCCTGGCCGCTGAGGCGGGTCAGGATGTGGTTGTCCTTCATCTTCTGCACCGCCGAAGCAACGCGGCGGTTGAAGCCGGCGCGGTCGGTGGACAGGTTCTTCTCGTAGATGGCCAGCGCTTCGGCCATCTCGGCGTCGGCGACCACCGCGCGGTTGCCGCGCGCATCGGCCTCGGCCAGCTGCTGGCGCAGGTACAGCAGCAGCACCGAATCGATGAAGGTCAGCGGCGAGGTGCGCAGCAGCACCGGCGCATCAACGTCTTCGGTATCGGCCTGGCGGGTGAACGCCACGCCGCTGTCACGGTCCAGCACCAGTTCCAGGAACAGGTCGGCCAGCGCCGAACGGATGGCCGCCTCGCTGCGGATCAGCGCCGGCCACAGCTTGGCGTGGCGCAGCTGGTCGATGCTGGGGCCGATCAGCAGCTGGCACAGCGCGCGGCGTGCATCCAGCGGCAGGCGCCCGGTATCGCCGAGGTAGTACACGTCGTTGCCACGGCGGGGCTGCGCCACGGCCGCCACCGGTTCGGCTTCGTAGGCGTCTTCCGCCACGTCGGCCTGCGGTGCGTCGATGGGATCTTCATGCCAGCTCATGGCGTCTCTCCTGGGTGAACCAAACCAGCGGGATGCGGGCGCGACGGATCTGGCCGTCGCCACCACGCCATTGCGCAAGCTCCTGCTCGCCGGCGACCACGTTGCCGAAGCGCGTGCCCAGCGACAGGTAGCCGATGACGCTGCCAAGGCCCTGCGGCGCCTCGCGCTGCGACAGGGCCTGGGCGATGCTGAGCCGCGGCTGTGCATCGAGCAGGTCGTGCAGGTCGCGGCGCAGGGTGCGGAAGTCGATTTCAGATGAAGCGACCAGGTCGCCCACGCTCTCCAGGCTGATCGCGGCTGCGTCGTTGTACTCGACGTTGCCATCGACCTGGGCGCTGCGCGGATCGTGAAGCCTCCACTGCGACCACGAGCGCAGGCGGCTGGTGGTCAGCTGCAGGTCGCGGCCAATGCCACGCTGCGCGGGGAACTCGTCGCGCAGCGCCAGCGCTTCGGACTGCGCCTGCTTCAGCAGCTGGTTGAGGCGGCGCTGTTCCAGGTAGCCACGGCTCTGCACGAAGCCGCGCAGGCTGCGCGCGAAGTTCTGCAGCACGTCGTGCACCTGGCCACCGCGCTCGAGCATGGTGCTGGTGAAGCCGCGCAGGAAGTTGCGTTCGTTGCGGTCCAGGCGGCGGGCGAAGCCACGCGCCAGCACCGCTTCCAGTGCAGCATCGAGCTGGGCGCTCTGTTCGGCGTCGTTGAGCAGGCGCCAGAAGGCCTGGAAGCTGCGCCCGGCATCACTCTCGCCGATCACGTCCACGCCTTCGAACAGCTGCGACAGCACATCGCCGCGTTCGCCCTCGTCGTCGATGATGCGTTCGCGGAAATCGCGGTTGAGCTGCTCGAAGTCGTCGCGCACGCGGCGGAAGTCCTCGGTCAGCTCGTCGGCCAGGCCGATGATCTGGCGCGCACGTTCCAGCGCGCGCTTGCCGTCCAGGGCGATCACGCGGCCGGCGCCGACGCGGGCGATCTCGGCGTCGATGCGGTCACGCTCGTCGCGCAGCGCGGACAGGCGCGCGTCCGGATCGGATTCGGTCTGTGCGGCCAGCTGCGAGAGCTGTTCGATGACCAGCGCCAGGCGGCTTTCGGTGGCGGCCACGCGGGCCTGCTCCAGGCCATCGGCGAAGCGGATGGCCTGCAGCGCCGCGGTCGACAGTTCGTACTGCTCCTGGTCGGCACCTTCGGGCAGGCGGCGTTCGAGCCAGCCCTGGGCCAGCCAGTGCGCGATGTAGGCCTGCGCGGTACGCGGCAGGTCGCGCGACAGTTCGTCGCCGTTGAGCTGGTCCAGCGCGCGCTGCAGGCGCTCGTTGAGCACCGACGACGACAGCGTGCGCTCGCCGTCCATCAGCAGCCCCTGCAGCAGGCCGATGATTTCCGGAGCGTGGTCGGCGGCGAGCAGCTTCCACTGGGGCTGTTCGCGCAGATGGCGGTAACGGGAGATGCGTTCGCGGTGCTTCATGCAGCGAAAGAGGTCTGTTGGGCTGACAGGGACGAGCCGCCACGCACGGCTGCCGCGCGGGCAGCCGTGGGCATGCCGGCCCGCAGCGGCCGGCGGGGTGCGGGCAAGCGGCTCAGCGCTTGCCGCCCACTTCGATGAAGCGCAGGAACTCGGCGCGGGTACGCGCGTCGTCGCGGAAGCTGCCCAGCATCTTCGAGGTGACCATGCTGACGCCGCGCTTGTGGATGCCGCGGGTGGTCATGCATTCGTGGGCGCCTTCGACGACCACGCCGACACCGATCGGCTGCAGCACATCCTGGATGCACTGGGCGATCTGCGCGGTCATCTTCTCCTGCACCTGGAAACGGCGGGCGTAGGCTTCGACGACGCGGGCCAGCTTGCTGATGCCCACCACCTTGCCGGCCGGCAGGTAGCCGACGTGCACGCGGCCGATGATCGGCGCCATGTGGTGTTCGCAGTGGCTTTCGTACTCGATGTCGCGCAGGACGATCAGTTCGTCGTAGCCGGCCACTTCCTCGAAGGTCCGCTCCATGTAGGCGCGGGGGTCGTCGCGGTAACCGCTGAACCAGTCGCCATAGGCTTCGGCGACGCGGCGGGGGGTATCCAGCAGGCCTTCACGGGACGGGTCCTCACCGGCCCAGCGCAGCAGGGTGCGCACGGCATCCTCGGCCTGGTCCTGGGTCACGTCGCCCTGCGGGGCGGCCTTTTCGTTGTTCTTGCTCATTGCGTACAGCGTCCCGAACGGGGGGCGAGCATCGTACCCGACCGGGGGGGGGGTCGTCCTGTTGGGACGGTTCATCGGGGGGTTCTTGCGGCGCGTGCTTGCTATCGGTCTGGAGCGGGAGAGAGGGCTGCGCAGGACACGCCGTAAACCCGTCCATGGGGGCTCGATGGCGCCATCCATGGCGCCAACGGTCCTGCGCAGCCCCCTCTCCCCCTCCCTGACGGTTTCCTGCGGGCGCGGCCGGACCACCCGAAAGCGGGGTCAAAAGCTGGGGTTCATGGCTTCGGAAGCGGCCCGCCACCGCCCTGGTAGGTGTGGACCGTTGGTCCGCACTGCTTTTGCTCCCGCTCTTGATTTTAAAGAGCCAACCCACCGCGCCCGCGGGGTGATGGGAGGGCAGCGGGGGCCGGGCGGGGCAGGACCGTCCGCGGCATGGATGCCGCGGCCGAGCCTACAGGGACGTACTTGCGGCGTGTCCTGCACCGTCCGGCCTCCGCAGCCCCACCCGACACCAGGCAGGCGCAACGCTTTCCTCACTACACCCGCCCATTCAGAAAAACCCATTGATAGGAATGAAATTAGTAGTATCCTATCTATCTCTTATGGACCGACCCCTCGACGAGCGCACCGTGCTGCAGATGCAGCTCAGCTCCGGCCTGCTGTACGCAGGGCGGCAGTGGCAGCGCCTGGCCGACAGCCGGCTCGGCAGCTACGGCATCTCCACCGCCTGCACCATGCCGCTGCTGATGATCGGCCGCTCCGGCGGTGGCATCCGCCAGGTGGCGCTGGCCCAGCAGCTGGGCATGGAGGGTCCTTCCCTGGTCCGCCTGCTGGACAAGCTGTGCGCCAGCGACCTGGTCCGCCGCGAGAGCGACGCCAGCGACCGCCGCGCCAACCTGCTGTGGCTGACCGACACGGGACACGCGCTGGTCAGCGAGCTGGAAGACCAGTTGATCGGCCTGCGCCAGGACGTGTTCGGCGAGCTTTCCATGGATGAACTGCACGCCGTGCTGAAGGCATGGCGCCTGCTGGCCGAGGCTGCCGACCGCATCACGTAAGACCGCTGCCCCCGAATACCGCCGCTGCCGTGCACACGCCAGCGGCTTTTACCCGTTGCCGTTGTTTCGTTGTTCCTCCCCTCCCCCACCTCGCCCCCGCCCCTACCGATGCCCGGTGAATTCAGTCTCCACGGAGTGTTCGTCCCGACCCTGCTCGGGTTGATGTTGTTGGCCTATCTGGTCAACAGCGGCCTGCACGCGCTGCTGCAGCGTGCCGGCGCCTACCGCCATGTATGGCACCCGGCGCTGTTCAACCTGGCCCTGTACGGGATCGTGCTTGGCCTGCTGTTCCACCTCCTGCGTTGGATGCAATCGTGAACAAGATCGTGAAGAAGACCCTGCCGGTGCTGCTCACCAGCGCAGCCGTGATCGTCGCCCTGCTGGTGCTGCGCCAGCTGTGGGTCTATTACATGGATGAGCCGTGGACCCGCGATGCCCATGTCGGCGCCGACGTGGTGCAGGTCGCACCGGATGTGTCCGGCTTGGTGGAAACAGTGCAGGTGGCCGACAACCAGGCGGTGAAGAAGGGCGATCTGCTGTTCGTGATTGATCGGGCGCGCTACCGCATCGCGCTGGAGCAGGCCAAGGCCAGCCTGGGCGAGCGCCAGGCCTCGGTGGCACAGCTGCGCCGCGAGATCGGCCGTGACCGCAGCCTGCAGGACCTGGTCGCCGCCGAGGACGCCGAAGTACGCCGCGCCAAGCTGCAGGCCGCACAGGCCGCGCTGGCCACTGCACAGGCGGCGGTCGACCTGGCCGAACTCAACCTGGCCCGCACCGAAGTGCGCGCACCGGCCGATGGCCGGGTCAACGACCGCACCATGCGCGTGGGCGACTACGTGGTGGCCGGCAAGCCGGTGCTGGCGCTGCTGGATACCGGCTCGTTCCGCATCGATGGCTACTTCGAGGAAACCCGCCTGCGCGGCGTGGCCCCGGGACAAGCCGTGGACATCCGTCTGATGGGCGAATCGACCGCGCTGCGTGGCCATGTCGAAAGTATCGCCGCCGGCATCGAGGACCGCTATCGCAGCAACGGCAGTACCCTGCTGCCGAACGTGACCCCGGCTTTTGACTGGGTGCGGCTGGCGCAGCGCATTCCGGTGCGCATCGCCATCGACGAAGTACCCAAGGGCGTGGAACTGATCGCCGGCCGCACCGCCACGGTGACCGTGGACACCGGCCGCCACCGGCATAACGACAAGGCCGGCACCGCGCCGACACAGGCGGGCCTGTGAACGCCGCCCTGCCCCGTCTCGGCCTGATCGTCGCGCTGGCCAGCCTGGCCGCATGCAGGACCGTTGGCCCGGATTACGCACTGCCGGAAGGCTCGGCGTTCAAGCGCCCGGAGTCCAATGCGGCCTTCATCGATACCCAGAACCCGCAGGTGGCCGCCAACCAGGCGCTGCCCGACCGCTGGTGGTCGCTGTACAACGACCCGGTGCTGGACGGGCTGATCACCCAGGCGCTGCGTGACAACGTGGAACTGAAGGCCGCTGATGCGCACCTGCGCCGTGCCGCGGCGGTGTACGAGCAGGCGCTGGACGCCGGCGGCTTCGAGTACGAGGCCGAGGCCGGGGTCAGCCGCGCGCAACTGTCGGCCGAATCGTTCCTGCAGGAGCATGAGCTGCCGGTGATCAACCTGGCCGATGGCAAGTTCGCGGTCAGCTACCAGTTCGACCTGTTCGGCAAGCTCAAGCGCGGCGCCGAAGCGGCGCGCGCCGACGAACAGTCGGTTGCCGCAGCACGTGACCTGGCCCAGGTCAGCGTGGTCGCGCAGGTGGCCGACAGCTACCTGGAGATCTGCCACGCCAACCACGAGCTGCACGTGGCCGAGCATTCGCTGCAGCTGCAGCAGCGCAGCCGCACGGTCACTGAACGCCTGATCGCGGCTGGCCGTGGCACGCCGCCGGAACTGGCCCGCGCCAATGCCCAGGTGGCGCTGCTGGAAGCCGCACTGCCGCCGCTGCATGCGCAGCGCTCAGCGGCCGCTTATTCGCTGGCCGCCCTGCTGGGCCAGACCCCGGGCCAGCTGCCGGCCGGCGTGATCGACTGTGCACACGCGCCCAGCCTGGCGCAGCCGCTGCCGGTCGGTGATGGCCGCGCACTGCTGCAGCGCCGCCCGGACGTGCGCCAGGCCGAGCGCAAGCTGGCCTCGGCCACGGCACGGATTGGTGTCGCCACCGCCGAGCTGTACCCGGACATCCGCCTGGGTGCCTCGCTCGGTGCCGCCGGCCTGCTGGAAGACTTCGGCACGCCGATGACCCAGCAGTGGTCGATCGGCCCACTGATCTCGTGGACGTTGCCGTCGTCCGGTACCCACGCACGCATCCACGCCGCCGAGGCGGGTGCCGATGCGGCGCTGGCCGAGTTCGACCACACCGTGCTGCAGGCGCTGCGCGAGACCCAGACCGCACTGGATCGCTACGCGCAGGACCTGCGCCGGCTGCAGTCGCTGCGCACTGCGCAGGAGCAGGCCGCATTGGCCGCCGAGCAGAACCGCCGGCTGTACCAGGGCGGCCGCACGCCGTACCTGTCCAGCCTGGATGCCGACCGCAGCCTGGCTACCAGCGACGCCACCCTGGCCGCCGCCGAAGCGCAGGTCTCGCGCGACCAGATCCACCTGTTCCTGGTGCTGGGTGGTGGCTGGCAGGCCAGCGCCGCCGCGCCCAACGCCTCGACCGCAGCGAAGTAAGCCATGAACGCGCTGACCGACCGCCAGGCCTGGCTGTTCTCGATCAAGACCTACCTGGCCGCGGTGGCCGCGCTGTACATCGCCATGGCCGGCAACCTGTCGCGCCCGTACTGGGCGATGGGCACGGTGTACATCGTCAGCCAGCCGCTGCTGGGCCCAACCCGGGCCAAGGGCGTGTACCGCATCGTCGGCACCCTGGTGGCCGGCCTGGCCACCCTGCTGGTGCTGCCGGCGCTGGTGGAAACGCCGCTGGTGCTGAGCGCAGCAATGTCGATCTGGCTGGCCGGCTGCCTGTTCATGGCCCTGCTCAACCGCGGGCCGCGAGGCTACGCGTTCCTGCTGGCCGGTTACACGACGGCCTTCATCGGCTTCCCGGCCGTGACCTCGCCGGAGACCATCTTCGACACGGTGGTGGCACGCAGCGAGGAGATCATCCTGGGCACGGTGGTGGCGGTGCTGTTCGCCTCGCTGCTGTTCCCGGCCTCGGTGCGCCCGATGCTGCGCGCGCGCATCGGCAACTGGATGGAGGACGCCGCGCAGTGGTGCCGGCAGATTCTTGAACGTGGCCGCGCGCATGCGCCGCGCAACCGGCTGGCCGCCGACCTGGTGCAGTTCGAGGCGCTGATCGAATTCCTGCGCCGCGATGATCCGCGCCATGCCGGTTCGGCGGTGTCGATGGAGCGCCTGCGCGAGCGCATGCTGCTGCTGTTGCCGGTGCTGTCGTCGATCGCCGACCGCCTGAGTGCGCTGCGCAGCGACGGCCAATCCCTGCCCGAAGGGCTGCCGGCACTGGTCGACGATATCCATGACTGGCTGGACGGACCCACCAATGCCAGCGAGTACGCCCGCCTGCGCGCGCGCATCAGCGCACTGAAGCCACAGGTGGACCGCGACCTGCAGCACCTGCAGCTGGCCAGCCTGCTGCTGCGCCTGGAGGAACTGGTGGACCTGTGGCAGGACTGCCGCACCCTGCAGCATGCGATCGACCACGGCACCGCGCCGCTGGACCGCGCGCACTACCGCATCCGCACCGAACGCGTGGCCGCCGACAAGCATGTCGACTACGGCATGGCGCTGTTCTCCGCGCTCAGTGCCGGCGTGGCGCTGATGAGCTACTGCGTGCTGTGGATCGCGCTGGGTTGGGAAGGCGGCGGCAACGGCGCGATGATGGCTGCGGTAACCGCCGCGTTCTTCGCCGCGCAGGACGATCCCGCGCCGAGCATGGTGTCGTTCCTGGTGTGGGCGATGGTCGCCTCGGTGGTGGCTGGCGTGTACCTGTTCGGCGTGTTCCCGGCCGTGCACGACTTCGGCCTGCTGGCACTGGTGCTGGCGGTGGCGTTCCTGCCGCTGGGGCTGATGCTGCACCACCCCAAGAGCGCGCTGTTCGCACTGCCGCTGACGGTGAACCTGGCCGCGCTGCTGAGCCTGCAGAACACCTACAGCGCCAACATCCAGACCTTCCTCAACTCGTCGATCGCGATGTTCATCGGCATTGGCTTTGCGGTGGTAATGACCCGCCTGTTCCGTTCGGTGGGTGCCGAGTGGACCGCACGCCGGCTGGTGCGGCAGGGCTGGACCACGCTGGCCGAGGCCGCCGAAGGCCGTGGCCAGCAGGACCGCCAGCGCTTCGCCGCACGCATGCTCGACCTGCTGGGCCTGCTCGCACCGCGCCTGGCAGCGACGCCCGAGGGCAGCGACATCGCCTCGGTGGACATGCTCAACGAAGCGCGCATCGGCCTGAACATCCTGCAGCTGCGCCGCGCGCGGCTGGAACTGCCCGAGCGCAGCCGCGAAGCAGTCGAGCACATCCTGGAAGAGATCGCCGTGCACTACCGCCGGCAGATCGCTGCGCGCAAACCGATTGTGGCGGCCGAAGCGCTGCGCGAGCGGCTGGACACCTCGCTGGGCCGGGTCGGCAGCGTGGCCGCGTGCAAGGCGCGCGACGAGGCGCTGATGGGCCTGATCGGCCTGCGCTTCGCGCTGTTCCCGGAGGCCAAGGCATTGGCGCCGGGGTTGGCGGATGCCGACGCGCCGTCCATGTAGTGCGATCCGCCGGGCATGGCCCGGCGCTACCATCATCATCCGGTAGCGCCGGGCCATGCCCGGCGTCCTTACGCCACGGCAACAGGACGGTTCAATGAGTTACGACATGATGGTGTTCGAGGCCAGTGCGGCCCCGCGCGAGGCGGCGGCCTTCATCGCCTGGTTCGAGAAGCAGACGCAGTGGAACGAGCGCCACGAGTACGACGACCCGGTGGTCAGCAGTCCGGCGTTGCAGGCGTGGTTCGCGGAGATGGCGCAGGAGTTCCCGCCGATGAACGGGCCGTTGAGCAATGACGACGATGATCGTGCCGAGGTGACCGAGTACAGCATCGGTAGTCAGGTGATCTACGGCGCGTTCGCCTATTCGGTGGCCGAGCGCGCGCATGGCCGCGTGCAGGACCTGGCCGAGAAGCACGGCGTGGGCTTCTTCGATGTGAGTGCGGATGAAGCGGCGATCGTGTTCCCTGATGGGCTGGTACTGATCGCGGAATGAACGTGGCGGCAGGGCTGCGCCCTGCACCTGCCGAATCAACGTCAACGTCAAAGCCCTGCAATCCGTGGGATGGCGGGGTGGGTCCGGTTGCGGGGGACGCTGCAAGTACGTCCATGTAAGCTCGGTCGCCGCATCCATGCGGCTCACGCCCCCCTCAACCGGACCCACCCCGCCTTCGACAGTTTCCCGGTGGCCAGTAGATCCACGCCATGCGTGGATGAGCGTGGAAATGATCGAAGTACGCTTTTGTAGAGTCGAGCCATGCTCGACTCCGTCGCCCATCAGCCGAGCATGGCTCGGCTCTACAGGAAACGCATCGCGCCCGCGTCAGAACAACGTGCCCTGCACCGTGGGCTGTTCGATGCGCGTTGGTTGTTCGGCCACCTCTTCCGCACCCAGCCGCCAGGCCAGACCACCCAATCGGCTGGCGTGGCGTTTCAACGCAGCCTGCAGCACATCAGCGCTGCCCGCCACATGCAACACCTGGCGGGCGCGGGTCAGGCCGGTGTAGACCAGTTCGCGTGACAGCACGCGGCTGTCCTGGCGTGGCAGCTGCAACCACACTTCATCGAACTCCGAGCCCTGTGCCTTGTGCACGGTCATCGCAAAGGCGCTTTCGTGCGCAGGTAGCGCGGCCGGATGGAAGGCGCGCGGCTGGTCGACGCTGTCGCCAGGGAACCAGGCCACCATCGCACCACTGCCATCGCGCAGGCAGATGCCGATATCGCCGTTGAACAGGCGGTGCCGATAGCTGTTCTCGATGACCAGCAGCAGGCGACCCTGGAAGTAGCCCGGGGTGTTGCCGGCCAGCAGCTGTTCGATGCGGCTGTTGAGGCCGCGCGCACCCTGCGGGCCTTCGCGCAGCGCGGTCAGCACGCGCAGGCGCCCGGCCTGCTGCAGGGCATGTACCGGGTCGGCGGCCTCAGCCAGTGCGCGCCAGTGGCCGAGCAGGTGCTCGCGCTGGCCACGCAGTGGATCGGCTTCGCCTTCGTGGAAATGCACGCCAGCCAATGCACCGCCGCGCAGCAGCTGCAATGCGACGGCGCTGTCGCCCTCGCGCACGGCATGCGCCAGCGGTGCCAGGTCCAGGGCATTGCTCTGCCGGTAACCCCGCTGCAACTGCACGCGGCGGCCAGCGAAGGCGCGTGGTGCCGACTGCGGCTGCAGCGTGGCCGGCGCCAGCAGACCATGCAGCGCCTGCGCATCATCGGCGCGGGTGCCGATGCCATCACCGCTGGCACGCAGGATCGCGCTGAGCACGTCGCCGGCTTCGACCGAGGGCAACTGATCGGGGTCGCCGAGCAGGATCAACCGGGTGCCGCTGGCGATCGCATCGACCAGCTTGGCCATCATCGGCAGATCGATCATCGAGGCTTCGTCGACTACGACCACGTCCACCGGCAGCGGATTGTCGGCGTGGTGGCGGAAGCGCGGTGAATCGGGGATCACGCCGAGCAGGCGATGCAGGGTGGTGCCGGTACTGGGCAGTGCCGCGCACAGCGCCGGGTCCAGTCCTTGTTCCTGCAGGCGTTGCACAGCCACGCGCAGGCTCTCGGCCATGCGCTCGGCGGCGCGCCCGGTGGGCGCGGCCAACGCTACCTCGGGCAGCGGCTGGCCAGCGTGCCGGGCCTGTGCGGCCAGCAGCAGCAACAGGCGCGCGATGGTGGTGGTCTTGCCGGTGCCGGGACCGCCGGTGACCAGCGCCAGCGGATGGCGCAGGGTCACGCCGGCAGCGCGTGCCTGGTGATCCTCGCTGCCCGATGCCTGCGGGAACAGCTGCGCGAACAACGGTGCCAGCGCGGCCATATCCGGCGCCGGCAGCGGATGCCGGCCGATACGCTGCAGGCCGGCCGCCAGCTGACGCTCGTACTCGCGGTAGCGGCGCAGGTAGAGCAGGCCGTTTTCCAGCACCAGCGGCGCATCCTCGGCGATGGCATCAGCCTGCTCCGGCGTCGCCACCCACGGCGATGCGCGCAGCTGCGCCAGCCAGTCCTGCGCGGCAGGCCACTCGAGCACGCCTTCCAGCAACCGCTGCGGTTGCGCCGGATCGAACGCAGCATGGCCCTGCGACACCGCCAAAGAAGCCAGGGCGGCCGCCAGCGCCACACTGTCGGGCGTGTCGTCGCGCAGCCGCTGCAGGCTGGTCCCCAGTGCATGGTCGAGGGTGCGCAGCAGGCCCTTCTGGTGCAGTTCCTTCAGCAGGCTCATGCACTGGCTCCACGGGCACGCGCAGCCAGTTCGGCCTGGGCCTGTTCGCCGCCGGCGAACAGCGCATCCAGGGCATCCACCAGCGCCAACGGGAAGCGGTCCACATGCACACCGTTGCCGGCGGCATCCAGGCCGCGGCAGAACAGGTAGCGGATGCCGCCCATGTCGCGCTCGTAGTCATAGGCCGTGCCCAGGCGGAAGCGCAGCCAGCGATGCAGGGCCACGGTGTAGATCAACGCCTGCAGGTCGTACTCGCTGTGGCGCATGGCAATGGCCAGCAGGTCCGGGCTGTAACCAGGCAGGCGGTTGGACTTGTAGTCGAGCACGTACCAGCGCCCGTCGCGCACATAGGTCAGGTCGATCATGCCGGTCATCAGCCCTTCCAACCGGCGGCGCTGGCCGAAGCCGCGTCGCGTGCTGGACACACCGTGCGCATGCAGCACCTGCAGCAGCGCCGGCACCGTGGTCGGCTCGATGGCGAAATGGAAGTCGATTTCCGCGCGACGCTCGCCTTCACCCAGGCTGTGCAGCGCGCCGCCTTCGGGCAGCGGCACGGTGAGCGTGTGGCCGACCAGCGGCACCAGTACGCCCACGCCATCGTCCAGATCGACGTCGGCATAGCCTTCGTCATGCAGTGCCTTGCGCAGCACCTCGGCCTGGCCCTCAGGGGCTTGCAGACCTGGCTGCCAGTCCCCCCATGCGGCGAAGTCGACGTTCTCCATCGCCTCGTGCAGCACGTTGCCGAAGCGACTGCCCATGAAGCGCGGGTCGATCGGCACGCTGTCTTCGACGACGGCGGCGGGTTCGGGCAGCGCCGGTTCCAGCGGCAGTTCCGGGCCGGCCGGTTCGTCGGCGGCGGGCGCCGGCAGCTCGGTGGCGGCGGCTTCGATATCGTTGCCGGCACCGGCGTCTGCGTGGGCCAGCTGGGTGAAGCTGTAGACCCACCAGTCGTGCGGCACGCGCCGGGTCAGAGCACGCACCGCCGGAAGGTCGCCTTCCACTTCGGCCGCCAGCTGCGGCAGCGTGGCCGGTGCCTCACTGTCATCGATGTGCACATCGGCGTGCGCGCGCAGCGCCTGCAGGTCACCCAGCAGCGGCGCCAGACGTGTCCTGCCTAGCCCGGCCAGATCACCCGCGGCGATCCACAGCGCATGCTCGGCACGGGTCAGTCCAACATACAGCAGGCGCGCATCCTCGGCGCGCTGCTCGCGCTCACGCTGCGTGCTGGCCGCTTCCCAGGCCTCATCCTTGTCCAGCTTCCAGTGCAGCTGGCGCTCGCCGCCCACATGCACCGTGCAGTGCGAGGCGGTGTTCGGTGCGCCACCGTCGATGCCGACGAAGGGCAGGAACACCAGCGGGTACTCCAGGCCCTTGCTCTTGTGCAGGGTGATGATCTGCACGCGGCGCGCATCCGATTCCAGGCGCAGCAGCTGCTGCTCGTCATCCTGGTCGGCGCTGGCCATCTGCCCCTGCAGCCAGTCCAGCAGGCCATGCATGCCCAGCGCCTGCGCCGAGGCTTCCTGCAGCAGTTCGCCCAGCTGCAGGTAATTGGTCAGGCGGCGCTCGCCATCGATCAGCGCCAGCAGGCGTTCACCCTGCGCGGCGCAGACATCGGCGATCACCGCGAACGGACCACCGCGCTGCCAGCGCTCGCGCCAGTGCAGCAGCTGCGCCTGGAACTCGCGTTGCAGGTCGCCCTCGCGCTCCATCGCCGCGATCGCGCTTGCCCGCTGGCCAAGCAGCACGGTGGCCAGCACCGCACGCAGGCGGCCTTCGTCGGCCGGTTGCAGCAGCGCCAGCAGCAGCGCGCGAAGATCGCGCGCTTCAGGGGTGGAAAACAGGCTCTGCTTGCCGGCCGCCACCGCAGGAATACCGACCGCCGCCAGCGCCCGCTGCACCAGCGTGGCCTCGCGATGCGAGCGCACCAGCACCGCGATGTCACCCGGCCGCACCGGCTGCCCACGCAGCACGGCACTGCCCGCACGCGCCTCGACCAGAATCTGGTGAATCGCCGCCACGCAGGCCTGGGTCGCTGCCTCACGCGAGGCGTCCGCACTCATCGCCTTGTCACCGCCACTACGCAGCACGCGCAGGGTAAGTGCCGTGGCGGCGTGGCCGTCGCGCAGGTAGTCCTCATTGCTGCGCACGCCACCGGGCCGCACCGCCTCGAACTGGATGTCGCGCTCGAGGAAGGCGTCTTCGCCACCGTTGTCGTACAGCGCCTGCAACGCGCGCAGCACAGACGGTCGCGAGCGGAAGTTCTGGTCCAGCACCGGCGCCTGCTGCGCCACCTGCTTGGCCTTCAGGTAGGTGTGGATATCACCGCCGCGGAAACCGTAGATCGCCTGCTTGGGGTCGCCGATCAGGAACAACGCCGGCGCCAGGCCGAGCTCGCGAACCTCCGGCGAATCGCCGAACACGGTGTGGAAGATGCCCCACTGGCGGTCGTCGGTATCCTGGAACTCATCGACCAGCGCGATGCGGTACTGCGCACGCAGCTGCCTGACCAGCATCAGCCGCTGCGGGCCTTCCAGGGCGAGCGCTACGCCATCGATCAGATCGTCGTAGGTCTGGACCCGGCGCGTGCGCTTCAGCGCCTGCAGGCGCTGCGTGGCTTCGGCGCGAAGCGTGTGCAGGAAATTCAGCGCGGTACCACGCAACCAGGCATCGCGTTCGGCCAGCAGCGCGACATAGCGCGCCAACGGCGCCTGCAATGTCGACGACGGCGTGCGGTCAGGGAACTTCTTGTTGGTCTTGTCGGCCAGCACCTCCGGCAGCAGTGCCTTCAGGCGCTCGCTGGCCAGCAGCTCGCGCGGGTCGCCGCGCCCGGCCCAGGCCAGCAGCTGTCGGCCCAGCGGGTGCAGCCAGCCCAGCTTGTAGGACACGCCGTTGATCCACTTGTTGTCGACAGCATCGCAGAGGTCGATGAAGAACTGCTCGCCATGTTCGCGAAGCGCCTGCTGCAGTTCGGCGGCGGTGGCCTGCAAGGCCGGGTGTGGATCGGTCAGTGTCACCGGCTGTGGCAGCGGATGCAGCGGCGGCGCGCCCAGCAACGCGCGCAGATCGGCGGCCAGCGCGTCCGGGTTGGACCACAGCCAGGTCAGCGGCTCCAGCGTGGCCGGGTCATTGGCATGCACGCGCCACAGATCAGCCGCGAGCTCCTCCAGCAGTTCACGATCGCTGGCCAGCAGTTCCGGCGGATCAAAGGTGTGGCCGCTTTCCAGCGCATGCTCGCGCAACACGCGGGTGCAGAAGCCATGGATGGTGAAGATGGACGCCAGGTCGATCTCGTCGGCGGCCACCTGCAGGCGGCGTTTCAGTGCGGCAGCGCTTTCGGTGCCACCGCGCAGATGGCGCTGCAACACTTCGCGGGTCAATCGCACGTCCGGTGCTTCGCCCTCGGCCGGTTCCAGATCGACCAGGCGCGCGGCCAGCGCCAGGCGCTCGCGGATGCGCTTGCGCAGTTCCTGGGTGGCGGCATCGGTGAAGGTCACCGCCAGGATCTGGCCGATGCGCAGGCCCTGCTCCACCACCAGGCGGGTGAACAACGTGGCCAGGGTGAAGGTCTTGCCGGTGCCGGCGCTGGCTTCGATGAGGCGGATGCCGTCCAGCGGCAGGGCCAGATAGGGATCGCGGCTGAGAGATTCGATGCCGTCTCCGGCGATGGCGGTGTTCATGCGCTGCCCTCCTGGCGTGCATCGGCGCCAAGCGTGCGGCCTTCGCGCACCGCGCTGAAGACCACCTGGCTGTTGCGCAGCAGGTCGGCATAGCTGGCGTCGGTGGCAAACGGGTCGGCACCGCGCAACAGCAGCTGCCAGGCGTCGCTGCTGGATTCGCCCCAGCTGCGGTCGCTGCCATGCCACTGCTTCCAGCCTTCGCTGCGCTGTTTTTCTGCCGGCGCGTTGTACAGCACCCAGCCGGTGTACGGGGCAAAGCGCAGCGGCTCACGCAGGCCACGCTGGCGCAGCTGCAGCAGCGCACGCAGTGCGGCGCGTGCAGCGGGAGCGCTCAGTGCCGGCAGCACATGCGGGCCGGGGCCGGCGTCACCGCCATCGTGGAACTGCACCAGCGGCAACGCATCGCCCGCGGCGTTGGCCAGCAACCAGTCCAGGCCCTGGCGGATCACTGCACTGCCATTGAGGGTGCCGGCACGCAGGCGCACCAGCCCTTCGGGATGCCGATCGGCCACGCGGCCATGCAGGCGCACGCCGTCGATGTCCACTTCGTAGCGACGGCTTTCCAATGGTTCGCCCTGCATCCAGCCCAGCAACGCACTGGCATACGGGCGGGTCTTCAACTGCTCGACCTCGAACTGACGCTCGCCCAATGGACCCGAAGGCAGCAGGCCGCGTGCGCGCAGCCGCGGGTACAACGGCTCGGTATCGCCGCTGAGCGTGGCACGCACCACCGCCGCCTGCACGCTGCGCTTTTCCGGCCCGCGCGAGGACAGCACCAGCGGTTCCAGGTCATCGACCTCCTCGACATCGTCGGCCAGGCGCAGGCCCAGCGACTGTGTGAGGAACTGCCCGGCCGGGTCGCACAGGAAGCGGCGCAGGGTATCGAGTGCGACTTCGTCTTCCACCGCATCGTCGAGCGGCGGCGGCAAGGGGGCATCAAACCACGGCTGCAGTCCACCGCGCTGGCCGGTGAGGCGACCAGCGGCCGGATGCCATTGGCGGCGATAGCTGAAGCGGCGTGGGTCGCCGTCACCGAACGCGGCTGGCGAGAACGGCTGCAGTGCGTGGCGCACGGTGAAGTCACGGACTGCCGCAGGCGGATCGAGGTGATACGCAGCGGCGGCATCGATCAGTTCGCTGACCAGCACCGACGGCTCGCGCACGCTGCCATCGCGCGGATCGGCACCGAGGTAGCTGAGGTAGAACACCTCCTGCGCGGCAGCGAACAGCTGCAGGAACAGGAAACGATCGTCTTCGCGGGTGGAGCGGTCACCCGGACGGCGGCGCGGCGTGTCCAGCTCGGCGGTGAGCTGGTTGAGACCGGCCGCCGGGTCGCGGCGCGGGAAATCGCCATCATTCAGACCGAGCACGCAGATCACCCGGAACGGCAGCAGGCGCATCGGCACCATGCGGCCGAAGCTGATGCCACCGGTCAGCAGCGGTGCGCGCGTATCGGCCTCGCCCAGCGCGCCGGCGAAGTGCGAACGCACCACCTCCGGCGGCACGCCGTCTTCGAAACCGGCCTTGGCGGCATCGTCGGCAAACTGGTTGAGCAGCTTGCGCAGCCGCTCCAGCGCGCGCTGACTGTTGGGCGAGGTGGGCGCGTTCGGCAGCAGTGCATCCAGCAGCGACAGCAGGCGCTGTCGCCACTGCGCCGGGGTCAGCAGTTCGCCCAGGCGGCGCTGGTAGGTGGCCAGCACGCGCAGCAGGCGCAGCAGGCGGTCCAGCGCGTCCAACGCGCCGCCTTCCAGTTCGATCCACGGCGCCACGCCGGCCAGGTCCGCCTCGCTGCCGGTGGCATGACCAATTACCAGGCGATCCAGCGCGAACTGCCAGGTGTAGGCGTCGTCGGCCGGTGCCTGGTGCTGGTTGCGGTGCTTCGCATCCAGGCCCCAGCGTGCGCCCGCCTGCTGCAACCAGCCATGCAGGCGGTCGAAGTCCACCGCTTCCAGCCCGGCCGCTTCGGCCAGCGGTGCACTCGCCAGCAGGTCCAGCACTTCGTTCAGGCCGAAACGCGAGACCGGCAGGCCCAGCAGATGTACGAACACGTCGGCCAACGGCTCGCCCGCCAGTGGACTGCTGTCGGCCAGCGCATAGGGAATGTGCTCCTCCTCGCCGCCGCGACCGCCGAACACCGCTTCCAGGTACGGCACATAGGGATCGATATCCGGCGCCAGCACCGCGATCTCGCGCGCCTGCAGCGGCGGGTCGAAGCGCGGGTCCTGCAGCAGGCTGCGCAGCTGGTCGTGCAGCACCTGCAGTTCGCGCAGGCGGGTGTGGCAGGCGTGTACCTGCAGGCTGGGGTCGTCGCTGCGCAGCCCGTCACGCAGCTCGCCGGAGGGCAGTGCGCGGCGGTGGAACAGGTCACGCTGCAGGCGATGCAGCAGGCTGTCGGACAGGCCGCCTTCGTCCAGGGTCGGGCGGGTGTCCTCCTCCGGATCGGAATAGGCGGCGATCTCGCCGGCCGGATGCACCACCTCGTAGCTGCCCAGCACCGCCATGAAGTCGCGGCCCGCCGCGCCCCAAGCTTCCAGCAGGCGGTTTTCGCCGGCCGCTTCACCGAAGGGATCGGGCGCGCCGCTGCGCAGGCGCTCGGCCAGGGTCTGCAGATCGCCCCAGTACGACTGCACCGGAGTGGGCATATAGAAGTGCAGCTCGCCGACCCGGGCCTGGGTGGCCATCACCCGCAGCACGTCGGGCGAGATGTTGAGCGTCGCGAACGCAGACATGCGCGGTGGCAAGCCCTTCGGCAAGGGTTGGCCGGCGCCTTCGAAGCGGTCCAGGTACTCCTGGATGCGGCGGGCGCGGTAGTCGTGGCCTCGGGTGATGGTGCGCCAGAGGATCGCCTGCGGGTCGGCCGGATCGGCGCCGGCGGCCCAGCGCAGCAGCCAGTCACGGCGCCAGGCCTGGTACTTCTCGAACACCGAGGCCAGCTCGCCGGCCAGCGCCCATGGTTTCAATGCGTCATCGCCGGCAAGATAGGACTGCAGCGCGCGCATCGGTGGCTGCGCCAGCAACGCCGGGTCACGCAGTGTCTGGTACAGCTTCCAGTGCAGGCCGGCCGCGTCCAGATCGTCCTGCTCGCCGCTGACGTTGGCCTTCAGTGCGCGGGCCACGAACTCGCCCGGGGTAAGGAATTCGAGGTTGGCGGCGACGCCGAATTCCGCGGCCAGTGTCGCTTGCAGCCAGCGCCGCATTGCCACCTGCGGGATCAGCACCACTTCCGGTGCCAGCAGCGGCTGGCCCGGTACCGGCGCACGCACGTTGCGTGCCAGCAGCGCGGCCAGCACGTCCAGGGAGTTGGAATGGTAGAGGCGGAAATCGCTGCCTGGGTCACTCATCATGCACAGTGTGCAGGACGGCAGGCAGTATTCAATGCTTGGCTCGCCAACGGTACGGATTGTTCCGGGACGCCGGCCGATTGTCCCGGCCTCTGCCAGGGCTTGTCGTGCAACAATACTGCACCGTCCAGTCTGCTTATGTTCAGCCGACGGGCCCGATCCTTCGATGTCTAAAAAACGTTAATGGTGCCCATGTCGGCTTCCGCCTCCAGTCTGGTGCAGTTATCCAACGTCCGCATCGACCGGAGCGGGCGCACGATCCTGCGCGACGTGTCGCTGCAGGTGCCCAAGGGCAGCATCACCGCTGTGCTCGGTCCGTCCGGCAGCGGCAAGTCGACCCTGCTGGCGGCGCTGACCGGCGAACTGCGCCCGGTCGCTGGCGAGGTCACCCTGTTCGGCAAGCCGATTCCGCACGACAGCGGCGCGCTGCTGGAAATGCGTAAGAGCGTGGGCGTGCTGCTGCAGGGCAACGGCCTGCTGACCGACCTCACCGTGGCCGAGAACGTCGCCCTGCCGCTGCGCACGCACACCCGTCTGCCGACCGCCGTGCTGCGCCGCCTGGTGCAGATGAAGCTGCATGCGGTGGGCCTGCTGGCCGCCGCCGATGCCTGGCCGCGCGAGCTGTCCGGTGGCATGGCGCGCCGCGTGGCGCTGGCCCGTGCACTGGCGCTGGATCCGCCGCTGATGATCTACGACGAGCCGCTGACCGGGCTGGACCCGATCGCCTCGGGGGTGATCATGAGCCTGATCCAGCGCCTCAACCACAGCCTGGGCCTGACCAGCATCATCGTCAGCCACCACGTGCACGAGACCCTGCCGATCTGCGACCAGGTGATCGCGATCGCCAATGGCGGCATCGTGTTCCAGGGCACGCCCGAGGCGCTGCAGTCCAGCCAGGACCCGCTGCTGCGGCAGTTCCTGCACGGCCAGCCCGATGGCCCGATTCCGTTCGATGCCGCACCACGCGCGAGGGTTGCCTGATGCCGTTCGTCCAAGCCACCCGCTCGCTTGGCCGCGCCGGCCTGTTCTCGCTGACCGTGCTGCGCGGTTCGCTGCCGACGCGTGATTTCCTGGCCGAGCTGACCCGCGAGATCTACAAGATCGGTGCGCGCTCGCTGCCGATCATCGCCGTCGGCGGTGCCTTCGTCGGCCTGGTGCTGACCCTGCAGGGCTACCGCACGCTGACCACCTTCGGTGCGGCTGACGCGCTGTCGACCCTGCTCGGCCTGTCGCTCTACCGCGAGCTGGCACCGGTGCTGACCGCGCTGCTGTTCATCGGCCGCGCCGGCAGCTCGATCGCCGCCGAACTGGGCCTGATGCGTGCCACCGACCAGATCAAGGCGCTGGAGCTGATGGCGATCGACCCGGTGGCCAAGGCGGTGGCGCCGCGCTTCTGGGCGGCGGTGCTGACCGTGCCGTTGCTGACCGGCATCTTCTGTTCGCTGGCGATCAGCGCCAGCTACTTTGAAGCAGTGCACGTGCTGGGCCTGGACAACGGCGTGTTCTGGTCGGCGCTGCGCAACAGCGTGGACTTCTGGGACGACTTCGGCGTGGCAATGCTGAAGTCGGCGATCTTCGGCGGCACCGCCGCGCTGGTTGCCGCCTACGTTGGTTTCCATGCCGAGCCCACCATTGAAGGCACGTCGGTGGCGACCACCCGTGCGGTGGTCAACGCCTCGCTGCTGGTACTGATGTTCAACTTCGTGCTGTCGGCAATGTTGTTCACCTAACCCCTCCACCGGCGGTGCGCAGGCGCGCGCGGCCACAACGACTCGATCAGGTAATCCACATGGCCATCCGCGGTCCCAGACTCGAATTCTCCGTCGGCGCTTTCCTGCTGCTGGCCCTGGCCTCGCTGATGGTGCTGGCCGTGGCCTCGACCAACCAGCGCTGGAGCTGGGGCAGTGAAGGCTATGACCTGAAAGCGCGCTTCTCCCAGGTCGGCCAGCTGCGCAAGCAGGCGCCGGTGAAGATCGGTGGCGTCACCGTCGGCCAGGTCGCCTCGATCGACCTGGACCCGGTGAAGTTCGAATCGATCGTGACCCTGCGCATGGACAGCAAGGTCAAGGACCTGCCGGCAGACACCTCGGCCGGTATCTTCACCAGTGGTTTGCTCGGCGAGAGCTATATCGGTCTGCAGCCGGGCGGTGATCCGGACGTGCTGAAGGCCGGCGACGAGATCGTCTTCACCCAGCCGGCAGTGGACCTGATCCAGCTGGTCGGCAAGTACATGTTCAGTGGCGGTGCCGGTGGCGGCGCTGCTCAGAAGCCCAACGATGGCGCGCAGGCGCCTGCAACGGAACCGCAACCATGAAGATGAAACTGATCCCGGCCCTGCTCGCCTCGGCGCTGCTGGCGGCCACTCCGTTCCTCGCTCAGGCGCAGGCCGCCGCTCCCGCCGCTGCCGCAACGCAGGGCCAGGCCGGCAAGGTGGTGATCGATGCCAGCAGCCGCATCCTGTCCACGCTGCAGCAGCGCAAGAGCGAGTTCACCAGCAACCCGGCCAGCCTGCGCAGCTACATCGACAGCGAGCTGACCCGCACCTTCGACCGCGACTATGCCGCGCGCCTGGTGCTGGGCCCGCACGCCCGTGGCGCCTCCGATGCCGACATCAAGCTGTTCGCCGATGCCATGGCTGACAGCCTGATGCAGCGCTACGGCTCGACCCTGCTCAACATCCAGGGCAAGCCGAGCTTCCGCCTGAAGGGTGAGAGCCCGCTGCCGGGCAACCGCGGCGTGCGCGTGAGCACCGAGCTGGTCCGCGCCGGCAATGAACCGACCCCGGTCGAGTACTGGATGCGCAACGTGAACGGCCAGTGGAAGATCTTCGACGTCAACATCGAAGGCATCTCCTACGTGCAGACCTTCCGCAACCAGTTCGACACCCCGCTGCGCCAGAAGGGCATCAAGCAGGTGGCCACCGAGCTGCACAGCGGCAGCATGCAGGCCGGGCCCGCGGGCAATGGCAAGTAACGCACTGGCATTGCTGGAAGGCGACACCCTGCGCCTGCGTGGGGTGCTCGACCGTGCCGCGGTGATTGCGCTGTGGCCACAGCTGCAGGCGCTGCCGGCACAGCTGGCACGACTGGAACTGAGTGAGGTCGAACGCGTGGACAGCGCCGGCCTGGCGCTGCTGGCCGAGCTGGCCGCACGTGCGCGCAAGAGCGGTCACCCGCTGGCAGTCTCCGGCGCACCGGCCGGCTACAACGAGCTGAGCGCAGCCTACCGGCTGTCGCCCGACCTGGATTTCAACGCTACTTCTGCTGCGAGCTGACATGAACGTCGTACGCACTCTCCCCTTGATCGTCCTGGCCACCGCCCTCACCGCCTGCGCCGGCAAGCCCGCGCGCAGCGATGCGCCGGCGGCCAGCACCGTGGTCCCGGCCAGTACCATCGCCGAAACCTCCGCCCCCACCGCCGATTCCGCTACGGTCGATACCGCGCCAGCAGCAGCCGTGGTTGCCGCACCTGCGCCGGCCACGCCGCCATCGGCACCGGCCCGCAGCGCCGACACCGATGCGGCCAGGGCCGCAGCGGCGACCGCTCCCGGTGGTGATGACGACTTCGATGCCCTCTATGGCGGTGCCGGCAACACCGGCAGCGCGGCGGCCTACGATCCGTGGGAACCGTTCAACCGCAAGGTGCACACGTTCAACAACGCGGTCGACCGCGGTATCGCCCGTCCGCTGGCCACCGCCTATACCCACGTGGTGCCGCGCTTCGCGCGTACCGGCGTCAGCAACTTCTTCAGCAACCTGCGCGCGCCGGTGACCATCACCAACCAGCTGCTGCAGGGCCGCGGTGCCGATGCGTGGGACAGCCTGGGCCGCTTCCTGATGAACAGCACGCTGGGTATCGGCGGCCTGTTCGATCCGGCCAGCAAGGCGATGGTGCCGCGTCGCAATGAAGACTTCGGCCAGACCCTGGGTGCCTGGGGCTGGCGGCGTTCGCGCTACGTGGAACTGCCGTTCTTCGGCCCGCGTACCGTGCGCGATGTGTTCGGCCTGGCCGGTGACATTCCGCTGTCGCCGATCCGCCGCATCGAAGAGGACAAGGTCCGCATCGGCCTGCAGGGCCTGCAGCTGGTCGATACCCGCGCGCAGCTGCTGGCGATCGACGACCTGCGCGACACCGCCGTGGACGAGTACTCGCTGGTCCGCGATGCGTGGATGCAGCGCCGCAACTACCAGATCGAGAACGATCTGCGCAGCAAGCGTGACCGTGGCCACGACGATGCCAATTCGCCGATCCCGGTCGATGCGATGCCGATGCCGCAGTGGACGCACTGAGTCCTTTCAGCGGCACATGAAAAACCCCGCCTCGGCGGGGTTTTTCTTTTGTGGCCCTGGATGGGGTCGGAGCCCTTTCCCATGGAAAGGGATCCGACCCCGGCCCGGTACCGGTAGGTGCCAACCTTGGTTGGCACGCTTTGCTCAGGCTGCCAGCGCGGCCTCGATGGCCTCGCGCAGGCGCGCATCATCGGCGGCCACGTCCGGGGCGAAGCGGGCGATGACCTTGCCGTCGCGGCCGACCAGGAACTTCTCGAAGTTCCACAGCACCGCCGGCGCCGGGTGGATCGGGATTTCCTTGCTGGCGAGGCGCTCGCGCAGCGGGCCTTCGCCGATCGACTGCGGCTGCGCGGCGGTCAGCTGCTGATACAGCGGGTGGGCGTCGTCACCGGCCACGCTGATCTTGGAGAACATCGGGAAGCTGACGTCGTAGGTGAGCTGGCAGAACTGCTGGATTTCCGCCTCGCTGCCCGGCTCCTGGCCGAGGAAGTTGTTGGCAGGGAAGCCCAGCACTTCCAGGCCCTGCGCATGCTTTTCCGCATACAGCGCCTGCAGGCCCTCGTACTGCGGGGTCAGGCCGCATTTGGAGGCGACGTTGACCAGCAGCAGCACCTTGCCCTGGTAGTCGGCAAGCGAGGACGGCTGGCCGTCGATGGTGGTGAGGGAAATATCCTGGATCGAGGTGCTCACGCGGGGGCTCCGGCAACAGCGGGGAATGGCCCACCAGCATAGCGCCGCGCGCGCTGTTGTAGAGCCGAGCCCATGCTCGGCTCACTGCTGGGCAGCCGAGCATGGGCTCGGCTCCACAGAGGACATCCTCAGTCCACGCAGATCGTGCCCTGCGCCTTGCCGTCATCAATGCGCTGGCGGCAGCCGAAGTTCTGGCGCACATCGCGCTGGCAGGTACCGGTGGCGGCACTGCCAGCAGCCACCTCGGGACCGGCCAGGCACTGGCCCGTGCAATCACTCCTGCGGCTGCAGGCCTTGCCGGCATCGGCATAGGGAATCACGCACTGCTCGCGCTGCAGGCGGCCCAGCCGCTGCAGGGTGCCGCCGGCGGCCTGGCAGTCGACGTCGCGCGCTTCACGGTACGCCTCGGCCGCTTCAGGGCTGGTGGCTGCGGCGGGTGCCGCCACCGTATCGGCGGCCGGTGGTGCACTGCTGCAGGCGGCAAGCAGCACGGTCAGGACAAGGCTGGTGAAGCAGCGCAGGCGCATGACGATACCTGATCGAAGCGGACAGGCCGCCAGCATACGCATCGGCGATGCAGGCGGCGTGTCAGCGTGGCTCAGGTCTCGTCGCTGTCACTGCCTTCCTCTGCTGGCAGCGCGTCCGGCAGCAACTGGCGGCTCTGCTCAACCGGCAGCGACTCAACATCCCTCAGCTTGCGGGCGATCGCGCGGGTGCGCACCCCGGTCTGGTCGATCTGCTTGCTGGCCTGGTCCAGCTTGGCCTTCACGTTGTCCAGCACATCGCCGAACTTGCCGAACTCGGTCTTCACCGCACCCAGCAGGCTCCACACCTCGCTGGACCGCTTCTCGATGGCCAGCGTGCGGAAACCCATCTGCAGGCTGTTGAGCAGTGCGGTGATCGTGGTCGGCCCGGCGACCACCACGCGGTGGTCGCGCTGCAGCAGATCGACCAGGCCGGGGCGCCGGATCACCTCGGCATACAGGCCTTCGGTAGGCAGGAACATCACCGCGAAGTCGGTGGTGTGCGGCGGCACGATGTACTTCTCGCAGATCGACTTGGCCTGCACCTTCACCGCACGCTCCAGCTGCGCACCCTGCACGCGTACCAGTTCGGCGTCACCCTGCTCCTGTGCGTCCAGCAGGCGCTCGTAGTCTTCGCGTGGGAACTTGGAGTCGATCGGCAGCCACACCGGCGTGTCGTCGCTGCTGCGGCCCGGCAGGCGCACGGCGATGTCGACCATTTCGCCACTGTCCGGGCGTACCTTCACCCCGCGCGCGTACTGCTCCTGGATCAGGGTCTGCTCGAGGATGTTCTCCAGCTGTACTTCACCCCAGCTGCCGCGCGTCTTGACGTTGGTCAGCACGCGCTTGAGGTCGCCCACGCCGGTGGCCAGCTGCTGCATCTCGCCGAGGCCACGCTGCACCTGTTCCAGACGCTCCGAGACCAACTTGAAGGACTGGCCAAGGCGTGTTTCCAGGGTGGACTGCAACTTCTCATCCACCGTCACGCGCATCTGCTCCAGCTTCTGCGCATTGTCGCTCTGCAGCGCGCGCAGCTGCTCTTCCAGCGTCGTGCGCATCTCCGCGATGCGCTGCTCGTTGCGCTGGGTCAGTTCCTGCAGGCGCAGGCCCAGGTTCTCGGTCAGGCGCTGCTGCGACTGCGCGCCCTCCTCGCGGCCCTTGCGTGCATCGTCCACCAGGGTCTGCCGCAGCGCGCCAAGCTGGGTATCGGTACGCCCGGTGAGCTCCTGCAGCTGCTGGCCAAACGCATGGATGCGGGCTTCCTGCTGCTGGCCGAAGGTTTCCAGCTGGCCGCGCAGTTCCTGCAGCCGCTGTCCCATCAACGCCGCGCCGCGCTGCTGGCTCTCGGCCGCTTCGGCGCGCGCCTTTCGGGCATCTTCGCCCAGCGCTTCGCGCAGCAGGTCCAGGCGCTGGTCGGTGCGGGTGGACAGATCGGTCAGCGCGCGGGCGAAGCCATCGAGCTGTTCACGCAGCTCGCTGCGCCCGGCGCGCGCCTCCTCGCGCACCGCCTGTTCCAGGCGGTCATGCGGCGGGCGGCGCAGCAGGGCGACCAGCTGCAGGATGAGCACGGCCAATAGCAGGCCGCCAATGAGCAGATATTCGGTTTGCATGGGGCAAGTGTAGGCTGGCCGAGTCTCAACTGCTGCGTCAGGACCATGCTCACCCTGTACGGAAAGCCCACCTCCATCAATGTGCGCAAGGTTCTGTGGCTGTGTGCCGGGCTGGACCTGCATGTACAACGCGAGCCTGCGCCACTGCCGGACATGCTGGCCACGCTGAACCCGAACCGGCAGGTGCCGGTGCTCCGCGATGGCGACTTCGTGCTGTGGGAATCCAACAGCATCTGCCGCTACCTGGCCACGCGCGCCGGACGCGAGGACCTGCTGCCCGCCGCGGCGCAGGCCCGTGCACGGGTGGAGCAATGGATGGACTGGCAGGCCAGCGACCTCAACAGCGCCTGGCGCCATGTGTTCATGGCGCGCGTGCGGCAGCACCCGGACTATCCGGATGACGCCCGCGCCGGGGCCAGCCTGGTGCAGTGGAACCGGCTGATGGGTGTGCTTGATGCACAGCTGGCCGCCACCGACGGCTATGTGGTGGGCAACACTTTCACCCTCGCCGACATCGTGCTCGGGCTGTCGACCCAACGCTGGCGCAGCACGCCGGGCAGCAAGCCCGCGTTGCCACACCTCGCCGCGTGGTTCGAGCGCCTGCGCCAGCAGCCCGGTTTCGCCGAATACGTCGACAACGGCGAGGCCTGAGGCAGGGGTCAGATCCCTTTCCCAAGGGCAAAGGGATCTGACCCCAAGGGCGCGGGAACAACCTGCCTTACCAGCCTTCCAGCACGATTTTGCCCTTGGCGCGGTGGCTCTCCAGCAGTGCATGGGCGCGCCGCAGGTTGGCCGCGTCGATGCGACCGAAATGCTCGCCCAGCGTGGTCTGCAGCACGCCCGTGTCGATCAGCTCGGCCACCCGGTTCAACAGGTCGTGCTGGCGCTGCATGTCGGCGGTCTTGTACAGCGGCCGGGTGAACATCGATTCCCAGTGCAGGGAGAGTGCCTTGCGCTTGAGCGCCATCACGTCGACCTGGCCGGGATCATCAATCAGCCCCAGCTGGCCCTGCGGCGCCAGCAGTTCCACGATCTGCGCGTAGTGCTGGTCGGAGTGGGTCAGGCTGGCCACGTGCTGCACCTCGCTGATGCCCAACCGCGCCAGTCCCTCGGCCAGCGGCAGGCCATGGTCGATCACGTGGTGTGCGCCCATTGCGTACGCCCAGTCCTGGGTATCCGGACGCGAGGCGGTGCCGATCACGGTCAGCCTGGTCAGCTTCCGCGCCAGCTGCACCAGGATCGAACCAACGCCACCGGCAGCACCGATCACCAGCAGGGTCTGGCCTTCGCCGCCGCCCTCGGGGATGCGCAGGCGGTCGAACAGCAGTTCCCAGGCGGTGATCGCGGTCAGTGGCAGCGCGGCGGCGGCGGCGTCATCCAGACTGGCCGGCTTGCGGCCGACGCTGCGTTCGTCCACCAGCTGGTACTCGGCATTGCTGCCCGGGCGATCGATGACGCCGGCGTAGTAGACCGCATCGCCAGGCTGGAACAGGGTCACCTCGCTGCCCACCGCGTCGACGATGCCGACCGCATCCCAGCCCAGCACACGCGGGCCATCGGTGGCCACGCCGCGACGGACCTTGGTGTCGACCGGGTTCACCGCCACCGCTCGTACCGCCACGCGCAGGTCACGCGGGCCGGGCTGCGGCAGCTCCAGTTCGATGTCGATCAGGGCCCGGGCATCATCGATCGGCAGGCCGGCTTGGGTGTAGGCAATGGCGCGCATGGCAGCGGTCCAGTGGGGAAGGAGGCGACAGGTTGCGCCGCGCGCGCTCCCGCAGAAAGGCGCAGAATCAGTCAGCACTTTCACTCCGGCAATGAAAATGATCCGCTTTGACGACCTGCAGCTGTTCGTCCGCACTGCCGCGCTGGGCAGCTTCTCGCAGGCCGCACGCGAGGCCGACCTGCTGCCCGGCCAGGTGGCTGCAGCGGTGGCGCGGCTGGAACGCGAGCTGGACCTGCGCCTGTTCGTGCGCACCACCCGCAGCCTGCGCCTGACCGGCGAGGGCGCGCTGTACCTGCCGTACGCGCAGGAGGTGCTGGCCACCCTGCGCGAGGGCCAGGCGCGCGTGCAGGGCGAGGACACCGAGCTGCACGGCACCCTGCAGCTGTCGGCGCCCTCGGACCTCGGCCGCAACCTGCTGCTGCCCTGGCTGAGCGCCTTCCGCGCTGCGCACCCGCGGCTGCGCCTGCACCTGCGCCTGTCCGACGAAGTGGCCGATGTGTTCCGCGACCCGGTCGACGTGGCCATCCGCATCGGCCACTTCGACGACGCCAACTACGTCGCCCTGCCCCTGCTGGAAGGCAACCGGCGCGTACTCGCGGCCTCGCCCGACTACCTGCAGCGGCGTGGCACGCCCACCCGCCTGGAGGATCTGCGTGAGCACGATTGCCTGGTCTACCAGCTCAGTGGCCGCGCCTACGATCGCTGGTCGTTCGAGGTCGACGGGCGCCGCAGCGTGATTCCGGTGCGCGGTCCGCTGGTCTGCGACGACGCTGATGTAGTGCGACGCTGGGCCGTGGCCGGCGAAGGCATCACTTACAAGTCCTGGCTGGACCTGCGCGAGGACGTGCTGGCCGGGCGCCTGCAGCTGCTGCTGGACGGTGTTGGCAGCAGCATCCCGCTGCAGCTGGTATGCCCGCACCGCAAGCAGTTCTCGCCGGCCGTGCGACAACTGCACGCGCAGCTGCGCCAGCACCTGCAACCGCTGCTGTCTGGCATGCCTGGTGGGTCCACCGGCCCCCTGTCGCCAATCCCGGCGCTGACCGACAATGGCGGCCCCCCGTAACAAGAGAACGCCGCCATGCCGTGGATGGGCATCCAGGACCTGTGGACGTTTCTGGTCGCTGTGCTGGTGTTTCTCGCCCTGCCCGGCCCTGGCACCTTCACCCTGCTGACCGCCACCGGCCGTGGTGGCGTGCGTGGCGGCTACACCGCACTGGCCGGCCTGCTGGTCGGCGATCAGATCCTGATGTGGCTGGCGCTGGCCGGCGTGGCCGCGCTGCTCAAGGCCAACCCGCTGGTGTTCCACGCGGTGCAGTACCTGGGTGCGGCCTACCTGGTGTGGGTGGGCATCAGCCTGCTGCGCACGCCGAAGCACGAGGGCGGTGACGCCGGCCCGATCCGCATGCAGCCGGGCCGCTACTTCCAGCAGGCGATCCTGGTCAGCCTGCTCAATCCGAAGGCGATCCTGTTCTACATGGCCTTCCTGCCGTTGTTCATCGATCCGAAGGCACACCAGGGCATCGCCACCTTCGCGGCACTGGCCGGCATCATCCTGGTGGTCAGCATCGCCTACTGCTCGATGCTGATCTGCGTGGGCAACCTCGCCCGTCGCCGCCTGATCCAGCACCCGCGGATCAGCGATGCGCTGCGCCGCGTGGCCGGCCTGTTCCTGGTCGGCTTCGGCATCAGGCTGGGGTTGAACGGCTGATCGGGCAGCGTAGCGTCGAGCTTGCTCGACCGCTGCAATCAGTAGCCAACCAAGGTTGGCATCTACCGAAGCAACGTTACCCGAGCGGCATTCCCGCGCGCAGGTGATCGATGAACACCCGCAGCTTGGGTGCCATCTGCTCGCGCGCCGGGTAGTACAGGTGGAAGCCGGGGAACGGCGGCTGCCAGTCCTGCAGCACGCTCTGCAGTCGCCCAGCGGCGACGTCATCGGCCATCAGCGAGGCGAAGCCCTGGGCCATGCCCAGCCCCGCCAGCACGGCGCGATGGGCGACACCGGCATCGTTGAACACCAGCTGCCCGCTCACTTCCACGTCCAGGTCGTGGCCTTCGCGGCTGAACTCCCAGGGCATCAGCCGGCCATTGGCCAGCCGGTGCACGATGCAGGCGTGGCCCTGCAGATCATGCGGGGTCTGCGGCACGCCATGGCGTTCGAAATAGGCCGGCGTGGCCACCACCACCTGCCGCTCGGGTGGCCCGACCGGCACCGCGATCATGCCCTGTGCGAGTGATTCGCCCAGGCGGATGCCGGCGTCGAAGCCCTCGGCCACCAGATCGGTCAGCGCCGGGTCGACGCACAGTTCCACCTGCACCTGTGGGCAACGCGCGAGGAATTCGGGCAGCCGCGGCAGCACCATGCGATCGGCGACGATGCGCGGCAGGGTCACCCGCAGCCGCCCTGCAGGCACCGAGCGCGCGCTGTCCAGTTCGGCAAATGCCTGGTCTATCTGGTCCAGGCCGCCGCGCACGCGCTGCAGGAAACGCGCGCCGTGTTCAGTCAGGCTGACCCGCCGTGTGGTCCGCTGCAGCAGGCGCACGCCCATACGCGCTTCCAGCGCGCGCACGCTCTGCGACAGCGCCGAGGTCGACACGCCCAGGGCATCGGCGGCGCGGGTAAAGCTGGCGTGCTCTGCCACGTGGACGAAGGCGACCACAGCGGTGAGGGGGACGGAGGCATCCATTGTGAAGCCAGTCTTCAATGTAAGTCCGGTGGCACGCAGTTTATCCACATGATGACGTGGAGGATGCTGTGCCCCTCGCCGCTGCCCATCCAAGCGCGGCGCCTTCCCCAAGGAGAACCGCATGAAGACCCGTACTCTCGGCCCCGCCGGCCCCACCGTGTCCGCCCTCGGCCTTGGCTGCATGGGCATGAGCGCCTACTACGGCGGCCGCGGCAGTGACGATGACGGCATTGCCGTCATCCGGCACGCGCTGGACCGTGGCGTGACCCTGCTCGACACCGCCGATGTGTATGGCCCGCACACCAACGAGGTGCTGGTCGGCCGCGCGATTGCCGGGCGCCGCAACCAGGTGTTCCTGGCCAGTAAGTTCGGCATCGGCCTGGACCCGACCGACCCGAAGGGGCGGCAGGTCAACGGCCATCCGGACTATGTGCAGGCTGCCTGCGAGGCCAGCCTGCGCCGCCTGGGCGTGGACCACATCGACCTGTACTACCAGCATCGCGTCGACCCGACCGTGCCGATCGAGGACACCGTAGGTGCGATGGCACGCCTGGTGGAACAGGGCAAAGTGCGCTGGCTGGGCCTGTCCGAGGCCTCGGCGGCCACCCTGCGCCGCGCCCATGCGATGCACCCGATCACTGCGGTGCAGAGCGAGTACTCGCTGTGGTCGCGCGAGCCGGAGCAGAACGGAGTGCTGGCCGCCACGGTGGAACTGGGCATCGGCTTCGTGCCGTATTCGCCGCTGGGCCGTGGCTTCCTGACCGGCGCCATCCGCAGTCCGGATGACTTCGACGCCGACGATTACCGGCGCACCTCGCCCCGCTTCGAAGGCGCGAACTTCCAGCGCAACCTGGCGCTGGTGGACACCGTGCAGGCGCTGGCCGCCGAACGCGGCATTGCCGCCTCGCAGCTGGCCCTGGCCTGGGTGCTGTCGCGTGGCGAGCACATCGTGCCGATTCCGGGCACCACGCGGCAGGTACGGCTGGACGAGAACCTCGGTGCGCTGCAGATGGAACTGGATGCGGCCACGCTGGACGCACTGGATGCGGCCTTCCCGCTGCATGCCGCGGCCGGTGACCGCTATTCGGTCAGTGGCATGGCCAACATCGAGTCGTAGCAGCGGCCGGGACGAACGCACACCGGTGGCTGCCGCCGGATTGTGCCGATTCCGGCAGCCTGGCTGGGGCGCAGCGCGCGCCCCGCCATGCATGACCCCCGTCAGTGGTAATGCTGCGCTGCGTTCGGTCACACTCGGGAACTTGTCGTTCTTAGTCACCCCTTCCGAGGCCTGCATGTCCCTGTTCCGGCGCAAGTCCCTAGATTCCGTCACCGTCCACGAAGCCGGCAGGCGTCTGATCCCGACGCTCAGCTGGCCGCACCTGATCGCGCTGGGTATTGGCGCCATCGTCGGTACCGGCATCTACACGCTGATCGGCGTCGGTGCCAACCTGGCCGGCCCGGCCGTGCTGATCTCCTTCTCCATCGCCGGTGCGGTCTGTGCCTGCGCGGCGCTGTCCTACGCCGAGCTGTCGACGATGATGCCGGCCGCCGGCAGTGCCTACACCTACAGCTACAGCGCGCTGGGCGAGGTGTTCGCCTGGGTGGTGGGCTGGAGCCTGATCCTGGAGTACTCGCTGGTGGTGAGTACCGTGGCGGTGGGCTGGTCCGGCTACTTCGTCGGCTTCCTCGAATGGGTCCACACCCAGTTCGGCTGGAACGTGCACCTGCCCGCGTGGCTGGCGGCCGGTCCTCACGTGGAAGGCGGCATGATCAACCTGCCCGCGATCATCATCACCTGGCTGGTGGCCGGCATGCTGATGGCCGGCACCAAGGAAAGCGCCACCCTCAACGCCATCCTGGTGGTGTTCAAGCTGATCGCGCTGGCCATCTTCGTGGCCGTGGCGCTGCCCGCGTTCGACAGCGCCAACCTGCAGCCGTTCATGCCGTACGGCTTTGCCAAGTCGATCGGCCCCGATGGCGTCGAACACGGCGTGATGGCGGCGGCGGCGATCATCTTCTTTGCCTTCTACGGCTTCGATGCGATCTCCACCGCGGCCGAGGAAACCAAGAACCCGGGCCGCGACCTGTCGATCGGCATCATCGGTTCGATGATCGGCTGCACCATCGTCTACGTGCTGGTCGCACTCGCGGCCGTCGGTGCGATGAGCTACGCGGTGTTTGGCCATAGTGCCGAGCCGCTGGCCCTGATCATGCGCCAGCTGGGCCATCCGACCGCCGCGATGGTGATCGGCGTGATCGCGATCATCGCGCTGCCGACGGTGCTGCTGGCCTTCCTGTACGGCCAGAGCCGCATCTTCTTCGTGATGAGCCGCGATGGCCTGCTGCCGCGCAGCCTGTCCAAGGTCAACGCACGCACCGGCACGCCGGTGGCGACCACGCTGTTCACCGCGGTGGTGGTGTCGGCGCTGGCCGGAGTGGCCCGCCTGGACGAGATCGCCGCCCTGGCCAATGCCGGCACCCTGGCCGCCTTCACCGCAGTAGGTGTGTGCCTGGTGGTGCTGCGCCTGCGCGAGCCCAACCGCGAACGTACTTTCCGTACGCCGCTGGCCTTCGTGGTCGGCCCGCTGGCCGCGCTGGGCTGCATCTATCTGTTCATCAGCCTGCCGCACACCACCCAGCTGTATTTCCTGCTGTGGAATCTGGCCGGCCTGGTGCTGTACTTCCTGTACAGCCGTCGCCACGCGCTGATCGCGAAATAACCGGATCACCGGTAGTGGCGGCCCCGGGGCGGCCCCACCGGTCCGGGTGTTTGGGGCCAAGACCGCCCCCGGCCCGCCCAAACCCAC
>NZ_JBJNRH010000007.1:51625-54312 GCF_045809185.1 Nocardiopsis yanglingensis
ACTCGGGTTGGGCCGGCCGCGGGCCGGCTACCGGGATGCGGTGGTTGGGGGCATGGCCGCCCCGCGGCCGGCACTACCGCAGGGCGGTCAACCGCCCTGCTTTGCAGCGTAGTCCTGCGCCTGGCGCATCACCCGCAGCAGGTTGCCGCCCCAGATGCCGGCAATCTGCTTCTCGGTATAGCCCTTGCGCAGAAGCCACGCGGTGATCTTCGGCAGCTGGCTGACGTCAGGCAGGTCACTCAGGCCACCGCCGCCATCCCAGTCCAGGCCGATGCCCACGTGTTCGGGGCCGACCACCTTGAGGATGTGCTCGAAGTGGGCGAAGAAATCGTCCAGGCTGGCATGGCGCACCGGATGCTCGTGGTCCAGCGCCTGCTCGGCCTTCAACAGCGCAACGCCCTGTTCGATGCCCATCCCTTCCCAGCCGCCCAGCTGCTTGCTCAGCGCTTCTTCGGCCTGCTTGCGCTCGGGCGTCTTCGCGGTGTCGATCAGGTAGCCGCCATAGGCGTTCACCTGGATCACGCCACCGGCCTTGGCCAGCTTGCGCAGGCGCACGTCATCCAGATTGCGCGGGTGATCGTAGACCGCCTTGGCCGAACTGTGCGACAGCACGAACGGCACCGGCATCATCGCCAGCAGGTCGTCGAACACCGCGTCGGACGCATGCGACTGGTCGATCACGATGCCCAGCTTCACTGCTTGCCGCACCAGGTCCTTGCCCGCCGGGCTCAGGCCTTTCCACTCGGCCCCCTTGGGGTCGGTGGCCGAATCGGCGAACTCGTTGTTGGCAAAATGCACGGTGCTGAGCAGGCGCAGACCGGCACGGTGGTAGAACGAGAGCAGGCTGGGATCGGCCACCAGCGGGCTGGCGTTTTCCATGCTGATGTAGACCACGCGCTTGCCGGCGGCCTTGATCCGCGCGGCATCATCGGCGGTCAATGCCAGCGCGAAACGCTCGGGATTGGCGGCCAGCATTTCGCGGATTTCCAGCAGCCGTTGCAGGCCATGGTCACGCTCGGCCAGATGGGCGGTGGCGGTGCGGTCGCCCTGGTCGGTGTAGATCGCCCAGAAGCCGCCGTCCAGCGCCCCCTCGACCATGCGCGGGTAGTCCACCTGCGAAAGCGCGTTGCGGTCGTGACGCTGCTCGATGTCGAAGCCAGTGCGGCCGAAATTGGCCGGCGTATCCAGATGGCTGTCCAGAGTAACCAGGCGCTGCTGCAGGGCCTTGGCGCTGGCCAGCTCCTGCGCGCTGAACTCGATGGCGTGGGCGGACAGTGGCGCGCACAGCGCCAGGGCAAGCACGACGGACAGGTGGCGCAACGATGGCATGGGCTCTCACCGCGAATGGGAAGAGCCCGACCATAGCGCTGCGGCCACGCATTGGGTAGCGCCGGGCCGCGCCCGGCGCTACGGCATCACGGGGTCAGTCCACCACGCGGCAGAACACGGCCTTGAGGTAACGCGATTCCTGCACGTGGGCCATGAAGGGATGATCCGGACCGGCGCCGGCCACCTTCAGGATCTGGATCGTGCGGCCGGAGAAATAGGCCGCGCGGCGCAGCATGTCGAGGAACTGGTCCTCGGCCACCAGGCCGGTGCAGGAGAACGTGGCGAACAGGCCGCCCGGCTTCACCACGCCCAGCGCCAGCTTGTTCATGTCCAGGTACTTCTTCAGCGCAGTGATGACCTGGTCGCGGTCGCGGGTCATCTTCGCCGGGTCCAGGATCACCACGTCGTACTGCTCGCCGCGGTTGGCGGCATCACGCAGCCACGGGAAGATGTCGGACTGGACAAACTTCGGGCGCACGTTGTTCAGGCGCGAATTGCCCTTGGCGATCTGGATGACGTCTTCATCGATGTCGATGCCGACCACTTCGGTGGCACCACGCGCCGCCGCGTACACGGCGAAACCGCCGGTGTTGCAGCACAGGTCCAGCACGCTCTTGCCTTCCACCTGCTGGCTCAGCCATTCGCGGTTCTCGCGCTGGTCGGCGAAGAAGCCGGTCTTGTGCGCACCGGCCGGGTCGGCGCGGAACTTGATGCCGTACTCGGTGATCACCGCTGCTTCGGTGGTGGTGTTGCCGTGGAAGTCGAAGCTTTCCTGCTTCTGCACGTGTTCATCGGCGAAGCTGTGGAAGCGGCAACCCGGGAACTGTTCGCGCAGGGCGTCGTAGATCCACTCACGGTGGCGGAACATGCCGGCGGCGAAGAACTCGACCACCACCAGGTCGCCGTAGCGGTCGACCACCAGGCCGGACAGGCCGTCGCCTTCGCTGTGCACCACGCGCCAGGCGTCGGACACCGCATCGAGCTTGAGCACCTCACGGCGCAGCGACACCGCCTGGGCGATCTTGCGCGAGAACCAGCCGGCATCCACCGGCACGTTCTGATCGGTTTCAAGGATGCGCACGGCAATGCGCGAGTGCCCGTTGTAGAACCCGCGGCCAATGAACTCGCCATCGATGCCGACCACGTCGACGATGGAACCGGGCTTGGGCCGGACGGTCGGCTTCTCGACCAGTTTCTGGAAGATCCACGGGTGGCTGGAACGCCACGCATTCTTGAGGCGGACAATCGGAAGGGGGGTATTCATCCACCTATTGTAAACCGGGCGCCGGGGGGGGGGGCCCCCCCCCCCGGGGGGGCCCCCCCGGGTGGACAAAAAAAAGTTGGCCACGCAGAAACGC